>NZ_JBDGJU010000004.1:0-185944 GCF_057656735.1 Microbacterium sp. Soil_C_42 | reverse complement strand
CGGTCGCCGCCTCGGCGTTCGCGCTCGCGGGACTCGGCGCCGGCGCCGGCGTGGCCGTCTCGACCGCGTTCGGCGTGCTGACCGTGGTCGCCGTCCTGCCGGGCGCGCTCGCGCTGGTCGCCGACCGCTTCCGATCGGTGCCCGCGAGGAGCATCATCGGGAAGAGGAGATCCGCATGAGCGAGCGCCCGTACGTCACCCTCAGCTGCGCGATGTCGATCGACGGATATCTCGACAGTGCCGAGCCGCACCGGCTCGCGATGTCGAACGCCGCCGATCTCGACCGCGTCGACGACGTGCGCGCTCTTCACGACGCGATCATGGTCGGCGCATCGACCGTGCGACGCGACAACCCCCGCCTGCTGGTGCGGGATGCCGCGCGCCGCGCGCGTCGGCGGGCTGCGGGGCGTCAGGAGTCCCCGGCGAAGGTGACGGTCACCGCGAGCGGGGACCTGCCGGCTGACGCCGCGTTCTTCACGACGGGCGAGGGGCCTCGCATCGTCTACTGCCCGCGGGAGCGCGCGGCGGAGCTCTCCGCCCGGCTCGGCCATCGTGCGGTCGTGGTGGGGATCGGCGACGAGTGCGTCACGATGGACGCTCTGCTCGACGACCTCGGCGCCCACCACGGCGTGCGCAGCCTCATGGTCGAGGGCGGCGGCACCGTGCTGACCCAGTTCCTCGGTGCAGACCTCGTCGATGAGCTGCACCTGGTGGTCGCACCGTTCTTCGTCGGCGAGACCGGGGCGCCGCGGGTGGTCGGGCCCGCCGCCTATCCCTGGACGGCCTCGCGTCGGGCGCACCTGGCCGACACGCGCCAGATCGGCGACGTCGTCCTGCTGCGCTACGCGCTGTCCGACCGCTTCGGCATGCTCGACTCTCATCCGCAGCCGACGGGAGCCGGACGCATCGCCGTCGAACGCCCGTGAGCACGATGTCCGGCTCGCAGGTCGCCCCGGTGTGGCGCAGACGGCTCGCGCTCGGCGGCGCGATCGCCGTCCTGGTCGTGCTTCCCCTCATCCCGGGTGCCCTCGCGACGGGGTCGGTCGTCGACCTCGTCCGCATCCCGGTCGAATCGATCGTGGTGCTGCTCGTGCTGGCGCTGATTCCGTGGCGGATGCTGCGCCGCGCCGTCGCGATCGCATTCGGGGTGTTCGTGGCCGCCGCCGTCCTCCTCGCGAGCATCGATCGCGGCTACGAGGCGGCGCTCGGCATCCATTTCGTCCCGCTCGACTGGCTGCAGCTGGGCGACGCCTACGGCGTCGTCGCCTCGGCGATCGGGCCGGGGCCGGCGAGCGCGGTGTTCACCGCGGCCGCCGGCGTGATCGTCGCCGTGGGGATCGCCGCGGGCTGGGCTGCGCTCCGCGTGGATGCCACGCTGCGACGCCGAGGCGATCGCGGGCGCACCGTGCTCGCCGCCGTCACCATGGCCTGGATCGTCATGGCGGCGGTGGCGCCGCCCCTGCGGATCCAGGACCCGGTCGCTGCCGCGGCATCCGCCACATCCGTCGGCTCTGCGGTGTCGCGCGCCGTCTCGGCGCTCGAGACCAGGGCGCAGGTCGCCCGCGACCTCGCCGACGATCCGTTCGCGGCAGTGCCGGCGGGCGACCTGCTGACGGCACTGCAGGGCAAGGACGTGCTGTTCGTGTTCGTGGAGAGCTACGGGCGCGTGGCGCTCGAAGGCGAGGGCATCGCGGACGGGGTGAACGGCGTCCTGCGCCGTGGCGAGGAGGCCCTCCGGGCCGACGGGTACGCGACGCGGAGCGCCTGGCTGACCTCGCCCACCTACGGCGGGGTGAGCTGGCTGGCGCACTCGACGCTGCAGGCGGGGGTCTGGGTCGACTCCCAAGCGGTGTACGACCTGGTGGTGCGGACCGATCGGCTCACGCTGAGCGCGGCTTTCGGCCGTGCGGGCTGGCGCACGGTGAGCGACGTCCCGTCGAACCGGCATCCGTGGGACGTCGGGAAGTCGTTCTATCACTACGACACGATGCTCGACGCGACGAACGTCGGCTACCGCGGCCCGTCGTTCGGGTACGCGCGCATCCCCGACCAGTACACGCTCAAGCACTTCGCCGACCGGGTGCTCGCGTCGTCGGACCATCCCGTCATGGCCGAGCTCGATCTGGTGTCGTCCCACACGCCGTGGGCGCCGCTTCCTGAGCTCGTGCCGTGGGACGAGGTGGGAGACGGATCGATCTACGACGACCAGCCGGCGCGGAGTGCGCAGGCGAGCGAGGTCTGGAAGGACCCGAAGACGATCCAGCGCTCCTACGGGAGATCGGTCGAGTACGCGCTCGGGTCGATGCTGTCCTTCCTCGAGAACGTCGATGATCCGAACCTGGTCGTGGTCATGCTCGGCGACCACCAGCCGGCCGCGGTGGTGAGCGGCGAGGGCGCGAGTCGCGACGTGCCGATCAGCATCATCGCGAAGGACGCGGCGGTCTTCGACGCGATCGCCGACTGGAACTGGACTGCCGGGCTGCGCCCGTCGGACGCGTCGCCGGTGTGGCGCATGGACGCCTTCCGGGACCGCTTCTTCGCGGCTTACGGCCCAGCGGGTGACGCCTCTGTCCGCCTGCTCCGGCCGCTGGAAGGATGACGGCATGACATTCACCCTGCGCGTGCCCGAGCCGCGCGACGCGGCAGAGATCGCCGCGCTCCACGTGGCGACGTGGCGAGAGACGTACACCCACCTCCTGCCCGCCGGCTTCTTCGACGACGACTTCGTGCACGGGCGACAGAGCATGTGGGCCCGCATCCTCGGCAACCCGCGCGACGAATGGCGCGTCTGGGTCGCCGAGAGCGAGGGTCGCATCATCGGCTTCGCGAGCTCGGGACCGGGCCTGGAGTTCGACGGGGCGCCGCCGCCCTGCGAGCGCCAGCTGTACATGCTCTACGTCGCGGCCGCGGATCACGGCGGAGGAGCAGGGCAGGCGCTGCTCGATGCGGTGCTCGACGAGGGTCCCGCAGTCCTGTGGGTGGCGAAGGAGAACTCCCGCGCCATCGCCTTCTACCGGCGCAACGGCTTCGACTTCGACGGCGCCGAGCAGACCGACCCGATGGTGCCGTCGATCATCGACGTGCGCATGCTGCGGTGACCTGCGGTCCCAGGACCCGTCCGGGAGGGGCGAGTCCGTGGGAATAACGCGATCGCGGTGACGATTGAAGGTGATACCCCCAGGGGGTATAACGGAGACGTACTTCGACGAGGAGAGCACCGTGACCGATCCGCATCGCGACCATGAACACTCCGGGCACGACCACGCGGCACACGACCACGCGGCACATGTCCACGCCGACGGCGATCAGGCGGCTCGTCAGGCCATGAGCGCGACCGCCGCGACCGGCCCCGCCCGCGCGGCGCACGCGGATCACATCGCGTCCGGCGGCCACGCCGGACACGGCGGCCACATGGGGCACGCCGGTCACGGCGCGGACCACGTCGCCCGCTTCCGCCGGCTGTTCTGGATCAACCTCGCCCTCGCGGTGCCCGTGGTCGCGTTCTCCGGCATGTTCGCGATGGTGCTCGGCTACACGTTGCCCGACGCCCCGTGGATCGGCTGGATCTCGCCGCTGCTCGGCACCGTCATGTACTTCTGGGGCGGCTGGCCCTTCCTCTCGGGCGCCGTGTCGGAGCTGCGCTCCCGCAAGCCCGGCATGATGCTCCTCATCGGCCTCGCGATCACGGTCGCGTTCTTCGCGTCGTGGGGTGCGAGCCTCGGGCTGATGCACCATGAGCTCGAGTTCTGGTGGGAGCTGGCCCTCCTCATCGTGATCATGCTGCTCGGCCACTGGATCGAGATGCGCTCGCTCGCCCAGACGACCTCGGCGCTGGACTCCCTCGCCGCGCTCCTCCCCGACGAGGCGGAGCGCGTGGAGGGCGACCGCATCGTCACGGTCGCACCGTCCGAGCTGCGGCTCGGCGACGTCGTCGTGGTGCGACCCGGCGGCAGTGTTCCCGCCGACGGCCGGATCGTGGGCGGCGGCGCCGACATGGACGAGTCGATGGTGACGGGCGAGTCCCGGCCGGTCGCCCGCGGCGTCGGCGACCACGTGACCGCCGGCACGGTCGCCACCGACTCGGGGCTGCGGGTCGAGGTCACCGCGACCGGCGACGACACCACCCTCGCCGGCATCCAGCGGCTCGTCGCCGAAGCGCAGAGCTCGACGTCGCGTGCGCAGCGCCTGGCCGACCGTGCGGCCGGCTGGCTGTTCTGGTTCGCCCTCGGTGCCGCGGCGCTGACCGCGATCGTGTGGACCGCCTTCGGTCTTCCCGACGAGGCGGTCGTGCGCACCATCACCGTTCTCGTCATCGCCTGCCCGCACGCACTGGGCCTGGCGATCCCGCTCGTGGTGTCGATCGCCACGGAACGTGCCGCGCGCGGCGGTGTGCTGATCAAGGACCGCCTGGCGCTCGAGAGCATGCGCACGATCGGCGCGGTGCTGTTCGACAAGACGGGCACCCTCACGAAGGGCGAGCCCACCGTGGTCGACGTCGCCGCGGCGGCCGACATCGACGCCGACGGCGTGCTCGCGCTCGCCGCTGCGGCCGAGGCCGACAGTGAGCACCCCCTCGCGAAGGCGATCGTGCGTGCCGCCCAGCAGCGCGGCCTTGCGGTCGCCTCCGCCTCCGGCTTCCAGTCGTCACCGGCGGTCGGTGTGACCGCGACCGTCGGCGGGCACGTCGTGCGGGTGGGCGGCCCGCGCCTCCTCGACGAGATCGGGGGTGCCGACATCGCGGCCGCGGGCGCGTGGCGCGAACAGGGGTCGATCGTGCTGCACGTCGTGCGCGACGGCTCCGTCGTCGGAGGCCTCGCGCTCGCCGACGAGATCCGCCCCGAATCGCGCGAGGCCGTCGACGCGCTGCACCGGCTGGGCGTCGAGGTCGTCATGATCACGGGCGATGCCGAGCCCGTCGCACGATCCGTCGCCGAGGCGCTCGGCATCCGTCGCGTCTTCGCCGGCGTGCGTCCGGAGGACAAGGAGCGGAAGGTCGCGGAACTGCAGGGCGAGGGCCTCAAGGTCGCGATGGTGGGCGACGGCGTCAACGACGCCCCTGCGCTCGCGCGTGCCGACGTCGGCATCGCGATCGGCGCCGGCACCGACGTCGCGATCGGATCGGCGGGGGTCATGCTGGCGTCGAGCGATCCGCGCTCAGTGCTGTCGGTGATCGAGCTGTCGCGCGCGAGCTACCGCAAGATGACGCAGAACCTCTGGTGGGCCGCGGGCTACAACCTGATCTCGGTCCCGCTCGCGGCCGGCATCCTCGCCCCGATCGGCTTCGTCCTGCCGATGTCGGTGGGCGCGATACTGATGTCGCTGTCGACGGTCGTCGTGGCGCTCAACGCGCAGCTGCTGCGCCGTCTCGACCTCACCCCCGAACGCAGCGCCCGCGCCGTCCTCGACCGCTGACTCCGGGGACCGGATGCTGCGTCCCTGCGCCGGGGCGCAGCATCCGCGATCGGTGCCTGCAGAGGGCGCGGGGATAGGGTTTGAGGATGACGACGACTCCTCCCGGCTGGTACGACGACGGTCACGGCGCGATGCGCTGGTGGGACGGTGCGCAGTGGACGGAGCACGTCGCTCAGCCCGACCCGGAGGCATCGCCGGCTCCGACCGAGGCGGAGATCGTCGCCGGGGCCGACGCGTCTGGGTCGGGCGGGTCGCAGGCGTTCGCGACGGAGCCCGTCTCCCCGGCGGCGCAGCCGTACCCGGTGCAGGAAGGGGGCGCGCCGGTCGAGGGGTATCCGCTGGGCGTGCACCCCGGAACGCCCGCGGGAATCGCCTTCGCCGGCGGCGGCTTCGCCGCGGCGACCGAGCCGCGAAGCACCTCGAAGCTCTGGATCGTGTGGGTGGTGCTCGGCGTGCTGCTGCTCGGCATCGTCATCGCCGCAGCCGTCGTGATCCCGCTGCTGCTCCTCTCGGCGTCGACCGCGAACAGCGCCGGCCAGTCCGATGACGAGCGCGCGGCCGTCGCGACCGTGGGCCTGTACGACGACGCCTGGCAGGAGGGCGACTGCGACTCGTTCGCCGCCGCCACGTCCGAGAACTTCCGCGACACCGTCGGGGTGCTCGACTGCGCCGCGTTCGACTCCCAGGCCGCCGCATTCGACGAGAACTTCGACGAGTACGAGATCACGGTCACCGATGTGGAGACCGTCGGCGACCAGGTCGCGGTGACGACGAACGAGACGTACACCGCGCTCATCGACGAGGACGGCCGGCCGACCGACCCGGAGCCCGGCGCCACGGTCTACCACTACACGCTCGTGCAGTCGGACGGCGAGTGGGTCATCGACAACCTGTCGTACGAATGACCTCGCCCGAGACGGCGCGCCCTCTCCACGACGCTCGGTTCTTCCTCACCTGCATCGGCATCGGCCTGCTCGCAGGTCTGCTGTCGGGCCTGTTCGGCGTGGGCGGCGGCACGGTCATCGTGCCGTTCCTGGTGCTGTTCCTCCGCTTCGACCAGCGGCTCGCCGCGGGCACATCGCTGGCCGCGATCGTGCCCACCGCGACGGTGGGCGTCATCTCCTACGCCGTGCACGGCTCGGTCGCCTGGATCCCCGCGCTGCTGCTCGCGGCGGGTGCGGTGTTCGGCGCACAGATCGGCACGTGGCTGCTCCCGCGGCTCTCGCTGACGGTGCTGCGGTGGGCGTTCGTCGGCTTCCTCGCCGCGGTGATCGTCAGCCTCTTCATCGTGGTCCCCTCCCGCGATGCCGAGTTCTCCCTCACCTGGCTGAGCGGAGTCCTGCTCGTCGTGCTGGGCGTGGTCACCGGCATCCTGTCGGGGCTCATCGGCGTCGGCGGCGGCATCATCGTGGTTCCCGCGCTCATGGTGCTGTTCGGCACGAGCGACCTCGTGGCCAAGGGCACGTCGCTGCTCATGATGATCCCGACGGCCGTCTCGGGCACGGTCGGCAACATCCGGCGGCGCAACGTCGACCTCGTCGCGGCGGCGATCGTCGGGCTGGCGGCGTGCACCACGACGGCGCTCGGCGCGTGGGCGGCGACGCTCATCGATCCGTTCGTCGGCAACATGCTCTTCGCCGCCTACCTCGTGATCATCGCGGTGCAGATGGGCCTGCGGGCCTGGCGCGGCCGCCCGCGCCCGGAGGCCGGCCCGGCCGGGCCGGGGGACGCCGCTCGGTAGGATGGCCTGGTGCCAGTGAACCCCGAGCTCGTCGGCCGCGACTTCCCGCCGACGACCCCCTACCTCGTGGGTCGCGAGAAGGTGCGCGAGTTCGCGCGCGCCGTCTTCGCCGATGACCCGCAGCACACCGACCTCACCGCCGCCCAGGCGCTCGGCTACGCCGACGTCGTCGCGCCGCCGACCTTCGCGATCGTCGTGACCGATGCGACGCTCCAGCAGCTGCTCGGCGAGCCCGACTCGGGCATCGTGCTCAAGAACGTGCTGCACGCCGAGCAGAAGTTCCGCTACTCCCGGCCGATCGTGGCGGGCGACGAGCTCACCGCGAAGCTGTCGGTCACCGGCCTGCGTGCCATGGGCGCGGCCGCGATGGTGACGAGCGAGTCCGAGATCACGGATGCCGCGGGCGACCACGTCGTCACCACGACGACCGTCCTGCTCGTGGGGGAGGGCGACCAGTGAACGCGCTTCAGAACCTGACCGTCGGCGACGTGGTCGCCGAGCGCACCGTGCACCTCACGCGCGAGTCGCTCGTGCGGTACGCCGGGGCATCCGGGGACTTCAACCCGATCCACTACCGCGACGACGTCGCTGCCGCGGTGGGCCTGCCGGGCGTGCTCGCCCACGGCATGCTCACGATGGGCCTCGCCGTCGGCACGATCGAGTCGTGGGTCGGCGACACCGGCCGCATCCTCGAGTACGGCGTGCGCTTCACCAAGCCCGTCGTCGTCGACCCCGAGACCGGAGCCGACGTGACCGTCGTCGCCAAGGTCGGCGCGGTCGACGAGGAGTCCGCCCGCATCGACCTGACCGTGTCGTTCGAGGGTGCCACCGTGCTCGTCAAGGCGCAGGTGCGCGTCCGGACCGCCTGACGCATGCCCGACGTCACCCCCATCCCGCTCGCGCGGCTCACGACGCTGCGCACCGGCGGTCTGCCTGCGCGCATGATCGACGCCCACACCGCCGATGAGCTCGTCGACGCCCTGCGCGACGTCTGGGCCTCCGGCGACGAGTGGCTCGTGCTCGGCGGCGGGTCGAACCTCTTCGTCGGCGACGAGCCCTTCGCCGGCACCGTCGTGCGCGTGCTCACGAAGGGCATCGAACGGATGCCGTCGCCCCTTCCCGGACGCGTGCGGCTCAGGGTGCAGGCGGGCCACGACTGGGACGACCTCGTCGGTGTCGCGGTCGAAGAAGGGCTCGGCGGCATCGAGGCGATGTCGGGGATCCCCGGAACCGTCGGTGCCGCCCCGGTGCAGAACATCGGAGCGTACGGCCAGGAGATCGTGCAGACCCTCAGCGAGGTCGGGCTGCTCGACGAGTCGACCGGCGAGGTGTCGACCGTTCCCGCCGCCGAGCTGGGCCTGGGCTTCCGCACGTCCGTCCTCAAGCACCACTACGGCTCGGTGCCCGCGCGCCGCGCGGTGATCCTCTCGGTGACGCTGGACCTCCCCGACATCGGCCAGGGCGCCCGTCGCATCGCCGGCGATCAGCTCCGCACCGCGCTGCGCCTCGGCCCCGACGACGAGGCGACCCTCGCGTGGGTGCGCGAGCGCATCCTCGAGACCCGGCGCTCCAAGGGCATGGTGCTCGACGCCGACGACCCCGACACGTACAGCGCCGGGTCGTTCTTCCAGAACGCCGTGGTGTCGGCATCCTTCGCCCGCACGCTCCCCGAGGCGTGTCCGCGCTGGCCGGTGCATCCCGATCTCGACCCGGTGCTCGTCATCCCGCTCGCGAACTTCGACGGCTATGTCCCCGCGCCCACGACGGTCGAATCCGACGTCAAGGTGAGCGCCGGCTGGCTCATCGAGCACGCGGGCGTGCGCAAGGGCTTCAAGCTGCCGCGCTCGCGCGCCGGCCTGTCGACGAAGCACGCCCTGGCTCTCACGAACCGTGGTCACGCGACCGCCGCCGAGCTCGCGGAGCTGGCCCGTTTCATCCAGGGCCGCGTGCAGTCCGAGTTCGGCCTGATCCTGCAGCCCGAGCCCGTCCTGGTGAACGTCGAGCTCTAGCCCCGGGCCGCGGCATCCGTCCCCCCTGCGGGTTTGGGGCGCGCGGCGAGCGTTCGGGGCGCACGACGCGCGCCCCGAGGCACGGAATGCGCCCCGAACCCCGAAGCGACCCGCCGACGGACGCAGAAACGCGGATGCCTCGCACCCGAGGCATCCGCGTTCCGAAAGGGCTGCTACGACGCGAAGAGGCGCTGCATGCGCTGCACGCCCTCGAGGAGGGCGTCGTCGCCCAGCGCGTACGACAGGCGCAGGTAGCCGGAGGGGCCGAAGGCCTCGCCCGGGACCACGGCGACCTCGGCCTTCTCGAGGATGAGGTCTGCCAGCTCGAGGGAGGTCGTCGGCGTGACGCCCGCCCACTCGCGCCCGAGGAGTCCGCGCACGTCGGGGTACGCGTAGAAGGCGCCGAGCGGCGTCGGCACCGCGACGCCGTCGATCTTCGACAGCTCGGCGACGATCAGCTTGCGGCGGCGGTCGAAGGCCTGGCGCATCTGCTCGACCTCGTCCTGCGGTCCGGACAGAGCCGCCAGCGCCGCGCGCTGCGCGATGTTGTTGACGTTCGAGCACAGGTGCGACTGCAGGTTGCCGGCGATCTTGATGGCGTCCTTGGGGCCGACCATCCAGCCCAGGCGCCAGCCGGTCATCGCGTAGGTCTTCGCGACGCCGTTCACGAGGATCGTCTGGCCCGCGGCCTCCGGCACCGCCTCCACGATCGACACCGCACGCGTGCCTTCGTAGACGAGGTTCTGGTAGATCTCGTCCGAGATGATCCAGATGCCGTGCTCGACCGCCCAGCGGCCGATCGCCTCGGTCTCCTCCAGCGTGTAGACCGACCCGGTCGGGTTCGACGGCGACACGAACACGAGCGCCGTGGTCTTGTCGGTGCGGGCGGCCTCCAGCTGCTCGACGGTCACCTTGTAGTCCTGGTCGGCACCGGCGAAGACCTCGACGGGGATGCCGTCGGCCAGCGCGATCGCCTCGGGGTAGGTGGTCCAGTACGGAGCCGGAAGCAGGACCTCGTCGCCGGGGTTCACCACGGTCTGGAAGGCCTGGTAGACGGCCTGCTTGCCGCCGTTGGTGACGATGACCTGCGACGGGTCGACCTCGAGGCCCGAGTCGCGGAGCGTCTTCGCGGCGATCGCCTCGCGCAGCACCGGAAGACCGGCGGCGGGCGTGTAGCGGAAGTTCGCGGGGTTGTGGAGGGCCTCCGCGGCGGCGTCGACGATGAACTGCGGGGTCGCGAAATCGGGTTCGCCCGCCGCATACGAGATGACGGGCCGACCGGCGGCCTGCAGGGCCTTCGCCTTGGCATCGACCTTCAGGGTCGCGGACTCGGCGATGGCGGAGAGCTTGCGGGAGAGCGGTGCGCGTTCTGTCACGGTTCGAGCGTAGTCCGCGCGGCGGGAGGCTTCAGCGCCGATTGCGGACGTGTGGCCCGCGCGTGTGCGGGATGCGCGCACGAAGGCGACGGACCGTCCGATGGGTAAGCGCTCTTCCGGATCGGCCCGGCGACGCGGTACCCTGTGCGTCGTGGACGCCTGGATCTGGGGAGCCGTCGTGCTCGCCATCGTGCTCGTCATCGCCGGTGGGATCGCGTGGTGGCTCGCGCGCGGGTGCGTGCTGACCATCATCGGCGCCACGGGTGCCATCCTCGGCGGACTCGTCGCCCTGATCAGCCTCGTCCTGCTGCTCGACCCCGAGGTCGCCCTGCGCGTCGCGTTCATCGTCACGGTCGTCTCGGGGGTGTGGCTGCTCGCCTGGGCGCTGGCGGGAGGCATCCGCGGTCAGCGCATGCTCCGCGCCGAGCAGCGGGCGGACGCCGAGGCCCGCGCTGTGCCGGTCCCGGTGATGGTCGCGTCGCGGCACTGATCCGTTCGAGCCGCGACCGCGCGCGACGCGCCGTGGCATCCACCGAATGGGGGATGCCGTCTCCTGCGGATGACCGCTGGGCGCAGCATCCGTCTTCCGTGACGCTGGAAGCATGCAGACACAAGCGGTGCGGGTGCGGAACCTGCGCAAGACCTACGGCGACCGCACGGTCGTCGACGGGGTGTCGTTCGAGATCGAGCGCGGCGAGACCTTCGCCCTGCTCGGGCCGAACGGCGCCGGCAAGTCGACGACCGTCGAGATCCTCGAGGGGTACCGGCGCCGCACGGGCGGCGACGTCGAAGTGCTCGGGGTGGACCCGGCCACCGGCGGGCTCAACCTCAAGGCCCGGCTCGGCATCGTGCTGCAGTCGACCGGCCAGTCCGGTTTCGTCACCGTCCGCGAGCAGCTGCGGCAGTTCGCGGGCTTCTACCCGGATCCGCGCGACGTCGACGAGGTGATCGCGGCCGTCGGCCTCGAGGCGCAGGCGAAGACGCGCATCTCGAAGCTCTCGGGCGGCCAGCAGCGGCGGGTCGATGTGGCCCTCGGGATCATCGGGCGCCCCGAGCTGCTCTTCCTCGACGAGCCCACGACGGGCTTCGACCCGCACGCGCGGCGCGAGTTCTGGGAGCTCATCCGGCGCCTTCAGGCCGAGGGCACGACGATCGTGCTGACCACGCACTATCTCGACGAGGCGGCGCAGCTCGCCGACCGCGTCGCGGTGATCGCCGCCGGCCGGCTTCAGGCGATCGGGCCCGTCGCGGGGTTCGGCGGCGAGGCCGCGCGCGCTCCGATCGTGCGCTGGGTGGAGGACGGGATGCTGCGGCACGAGCGCTCCGACGACCCCCTCGCGTTCGCGACCGCCCTGGCCGCGCGGCTGGGCCACGCGCCCGCCGAGCTCGAGATCGTGCGGCCGAGCCTCGAGGACGTCTACCTCGAGATGGTCGGCGAGACCACTGACGCCGCCGCGGGTGCGGCCGTCGAGAAGAAGGGAACCGTGCGATGAGCGCCACCGTCGAGAAGTCGCGGGTCGCGGGTGCCGGTCCGCGTCGCGCGCGCCGCAACGTCCTGAGCGTCGGAGTCTGGCGCACGCGGTTCGAGCTGATGCAGTACTTCCGTTCGGGCGACACGCTGTTCTTCACGTTCCTGTTCCCGGTCTTCATGCTGGGGCTGTTCAGCGTCGCGTTCGGATCGGACGGCGACGTGCAGATCGCCCCCGGCGTGCCGGCGATCTCGATGGCCGAGCTGTACCTGCCCGGCATGATCGCCGCGGGCCTGCTGCTGTCGGGGTTCCAGAATCTCGCCATGGACATCGCGATCGAGCGGTCCGACGGCATGCTCAAGCGACTCGGCGGCACGCCGCTGTCACCGGTGAGCTACTTCGTCGGCAAGATCGGACAGGTGCTGGTCACGGGAGTGCTGCAGTCCGCGCTGCTCCTGCTGTTCGCGGCCACGGTGCTCGGTGTCGAGCTGCCGACGGAGCCCGCGCGCTGGGCGACGTTCGCGTGGGTGTTCGTCCTCGGCATCACGACGTCGGCCCTCCTCGGCGTCGCACTGTCGTCCGTGCCGCGCACCGGGAAGAGCGCGACCGCGGTGGTCGTGCCGATCGCCCTCGCGCTCCAGTTCATCTCCGGCGTGTACCTCACGTTCTCGCAGCTTCCGGAGTGGCTGCAGAACGTCGCAGGCCTCTTCCCGCTCAAGTGGATGGCGCAGGGCATGCGCGCCGTGTTCCTCCCCGAGGAGTACGCGACGCTCGAGCAGAACGGCGAGTGGAACCTCGCCGGGGTCGCGATCGCCCTCGGCGTCTGGCTCGTCGTGGGCCTGGTGCTCACGCGGGTCACCTTCCGCTGGATCCGGCGCGACGCGTAGCCTGCGGGTGGGCCGAGGGGAAGAGGGACGATGCTGACGAAGCGGGGATGGGACGCGATCGTGTCGATCGTGTGCGCCGTCATCGCCATCGCGCTCGTCTTCCTCTTCCCGCCCGCGACCGCCGCGCGCACCGCGATCGCCCTCGCGGCGATCGGCCTCTTCGTGCTGGGCTACGCTCTGATCGGCCGCGACGCGATCGAGCCGCCGCGCGCGGCGTGGCGGTACCCCGCCTTCCTGTCGGTGGCAGCCGTCGCCGCGGGGATCGGCGCGGGCGCAGCTCCGTTCATGGCGATGCTGCAGACCCTGGCGTACCCCCTGGTGTGGGTCATCGGCGACTCGCGCAAGCGCGGAATCGGCGGCTCGGCGGTGATCGCGGGCAGCGTGTTCGTCGGAGCGAGCTTCGGCTATGGAGCCAACCTGGACGCGGTCGTCGCCGGCGCGACCACCGCGGTCTTCTCGCTCTCGTTCGCGATCGCCATCGGCCTGTGGATCGTCCGCATCGCCGAGTACGGCGAGGAGCGGGAGCGCCTGCTCGCCGAACTGACGGCGGCGCAGACCGAGGTCGAGGCCCTCAGCCGCGAGCGCGGCGCGTCCGCCGAGCGCGAGCGCCTTGCCCGCGACATCCACGACACCCTCGCGCAGACGCTCGCCGGACTCGTGATCTTCGCCGAGCGGGCGGGCCGGCAGTCGAGGGAGGGACAGACGGATGCTGCCGCCACCACGATCGCGACGGTCGAGCAGGTCGCGCGCGACGCCCTCGCCGAGGCGCGCGCCCTCGTCGCCCGCACGGCGGCCGTCCCCCGCGAGCCCGCCTTCGGCGCCGCGGTCGAGCGGCTCATCGAGCGGTTCCGCGAGCACGGGGCGGCGCGCATCGCACTCGACACCGCCGCCGTGGAAGGCGATCTGGACCGCGAGGCCCAGGTGGTGCTGCTGCGCTGCCTGCAGGAGGCGCTGTCGAACGTGACGAAGCACGCCGCCGCGGCGGAGGTGACGGTGCGCGTCGAGGTCGCGGCGGACGGTGCCGCTGTGCTCGAGGTCGCCGATGACGGACGCGGCTTCGACACCTCGCGGCCCACGAGCGGGTTCGGGCTCGACGGCATGAGCGAGCGTGTGGCGCTCGCCGGCGGCACGTTCGACGTCGCCTCGGCACCGGGCGAGGGTGCGACGCTGACGGTCAGGCTTCCGGCGGCGTCGCAGGACGAACGGGGTGCCGGGGCGTCCGCCCCGGTGATGCCCGCCACGATGGGAGGTGCGGTGACCGAGGCCGTGCGGACGAAGGGAGATCGCCTGTGATCCGGCTGCTGATCGCCGACGACCACCCGGTGGTGCGTGCCGGCCTCGCGGGACTGCTGTCGGATGAACCCGGCTTCGAGGTCGTGGCCGAGGCATCCGACGGCGATGAAGCCGTGCGTCTCGCGGACGCGACCCGCCCCGACGTCGTGCTGATGGACCTGCGCATGCCGCACGTCGACGGTGTCGCCGCCACCGCCCGGATCGCCGGGGGAGAGGCAGGCGATCCGCCGCCGCGCGTGCTGATCCTCACGACCTACGAGTCCGACGACCAGATCCTGGCCGCCATCGAGGCCGGTGCGACGGGGTACCTCCTGAAGGCCGCACCGCAGGCCGAGATCGTCGCCGGCATCCGCTCGGTGGCGGCGGGGCAGTCGGCGCTGTCGCCTCAGGTGGCGGTGAGGCTCGTCGAGCGCATGCGGCGGCCGGAGCCCGAGACGGTGCTCACCGCGAGGGAGCTCGACGTGCTGCGGCTGGTCGCGACGGGCCACAGCAACAAGCAGATCGCGGTGGTCCTCGGCATCGGCGAGTCGACGGTCAAGACGCACCTGCTCAAGGTGTTCGAGAAGCTCGGCGTCGCCGACCGCACGCGCGCCGTGACCCTCGCCATGGAGCGCGGACTGCTCGGGTGATCGCCCTCGACCGGTTCGTGCACAGAATCGGATCCGCTCCTGCGGTGACCAGGCCCGACACGCCGTGCGGCGGCATCCGTCATCGGCGTGTCCTTCGGCACGTCCGCACGTGCGGATCCGATGGTGCGTGCGGCGCGCGAGGGCGCTGACGCCGGGTAAACGGATGCCGCGACCCGGCGCAGTGCGCGGGCCGCGGCATCCGTGCGAGAACTCAGCCGAACTGGTTCATCGTGTTGTGCTGACCGCCGGCCTTGAGGGCCGCGTCGCCGGCGAAGTACTCCTTGTGGTTGTCGCCGATGTCGCTTCCCGCCATGTTCTGGTGCTTCACCGTGGCGATGCCCTCGCGGATCTCGCGACGCTGCACGCCCTTCACGTAGGCGAGCATGCCCTCGTCGCCGAAGTAGCCCTTCGCGAGGTCATCGGTCGACAAGGCCGCCGTGTGGTAGGTCGGCAGGGTGATGAGGTGGTGGAAGATCCCCGCGCGCGCGGCGCCGTCGCGCTGGAACGTGCGGATCTTCTCATCGGCCAGTCGCGCGAGCTCGGTGTCGTCGTACGCGACGTTCATCAGGTCGCCACGGTCGTAGGCCGAGACATCCTCGCCCTGCTCCGCCAGGAGGTCGTACGCCTGCTGGCGGAAGTTGAGCGTCCAGTTGAACGACGGGCTGTTGTTGTAGACGAGCTTCGCGTTCGGGACGACCTCGCGGATCGCGTCGACCATGCCGGCGATCTGCTCCACGTGCGGCTTCTCGGTCTCGATCCACAGCAGGTCGGCGCCGTTCTGCAGCGACGTGATGCAGTCCAGCACGACGCGCTCCTCACCGGTTCCCGAGCGGAACTGGTACAGGTTGCTGGCGAGCCGCTTCGGGCGCAGCAGCGTGCCGTCGCGCTTGATGACGACGTCGCCGTTGCCGAGGTCGGCCTCCGAGATCTCCTCCACGTCCAGGAAGGAGTTGTACTGGTCGCCGAGGTCGCCCCTCTGGTGCGTGACGGCGAGCTTCTGCGTGAGCCCGGCGCCGAGCGAGTCGGTGCGGGCCACGATCACGCCGTTCTCGATGCCGAGCTCGAGGAAGGCGTAGCGGACCGCGTTGATCTTCGCGATGAAGTCCTCGTGCGGAACCGTGACCTTGCCGTCCTGGTGGCCGCACTGCTTCTCATCCGACACCTGGTTCTCGATCTGGATGGCGCACGCGCCGGCCTCGATCATCTTCTTCGCCAGCAGATACGTGGCCTCGGGGTTGCCGAAGCCCGCGTCGATGTCGGCGATGATCGGCACCACGTGGGTCTCGTAGCTGTCGATCTGCGACTGGATGAACTCGACCGCGGTCTCGTCGCCGGCGACGCGCGCGTCGTCGAGCTGCGTGAACAGCAGATCGAGCTCACGGGCATCGGCCTGACGGAGGAACGTGTACAGCTCCTCGATGAGGGCCGGGACCGCCGTCTTCTCGTGCATCGACTGATCGGGAAGGGGACCGAACTCGGAGCGGAGCGCGGCGACCATCCACCCCGACAGGTAGAGGTAGCGCTTGTTCGTGCTCTTGAGGTGCTTCTTGATCGAGATGAGCTTCTGCTGCCCGATGAAGCCGTGCCAGACGCCGAGCGACTGGGTGTACACCGACGAGTCCGCGTCGTACTCGGCCATGTCGCGGCGCATGATGTCGGCCGTGTACTGGGCGATCTCGAGGCCCGTGCGGAAGCGGTTCTGTGCGCGCATGCGGGCGGCCGACTCGGGGTCGATGGCATCCCAGCTCGAGCCGTGCTGCTCTTTGAGCGCCCGGATGGCTTCGATGTCGTCCTGGTAGGCAGTCATTGTCGTTTCCTTGTTCGTCTCTGGGGCGGGGGATCAGTCGGTCTCGACGAGGTACTTCGCGTAGGCGGGCAGCGTCAGGAACGCGGGGAAGTCCTGGCCGAGCGCGACCTCGCGGAAGATGTCCGCGGCGTCGTCGAACCGATCGCCCTCGCGGCGGTCCGCTTCGGCCAGCACCTGCGTGACGAGCGCCTCGATCGACTCCCGCGTGATCGGCGTGCCGTCCTCGGTGGTGCGGTCCTGATGGATCCACTGCCAGACCTGGCTGCGGCTGATCTCAGCGGTCGCGGCATCTTCCATGAGGTTGTCGATGGCGACGGCGCCGAGGCCTCGCAGCCACGCCTCGATGTAGCGGATGGCCACCGACACGTTGCCGTGCACTCCCGCCGTCGTGATCGGGCGTCCGATGTGGACGTCGATCAGGTCGGCGGCCGCCACCTCGACCTCGGGACGCTGACGGTCGAGCTGGTTCGGGCGATCGCCGAGCACCGCGTCGAACTCCGCACGGGCCACCGGGATGAGGTCGGGGTGCGCGACCCACGTGCCGTCGAAGCCGTCGCCGGCCTCGCGCTTCTTGTCGGCGGCCACCTTCTCGAACGCGCGCTGCGTGACCTCGGGGTCGCGGCGGTTCGGAATGAAGGCGCTCATGCCGCCGATCGCGAAGGCGCCGCGCTTGTGGCACGTCTTCACGAGCAGCTCGGTGTACGCCCGCATGAACGGCACGGTCATCGTGACCTCGCTGCGGTCGGGCAGCACGAACCGTGCGCCGCGACCGCGGTAGTTCTTGATGATCGAGAAGATGTAGTCCCAGCGACCCGCGTTCAGGCCCGCGATGTGGTCGCGCAGCTCGAAGAGGATCTCCTCCATCTCGAACGCGGCCGGCAGCGTCTCGATCAGCACGGTCGCGCGGATCGTGCCGTGGGGGATGCCGACGTACTGCTCGCTGAACGTGAACACGTCGTCCCACAGCTTCGCCTCTTCGCTCGACTCGAGCTTGGCGATGTAGAAGTAGGGGCCGCGGCCGTTCGCGATCAGCTGCTGGGCGTTGTGGAAGAAGTACAGCCCGAAGTCCACGAGCGAGCCCGACGCGGCCATCGTGCGGCCGGTGCGGTCGGTGAAGCGGATGTGCTGCTCGGGCAGGTGCCATCCCCGCGGACGCATCACGATGGTGGGCGTCTCGGTCGCCGTCACCTCGTAGCGCTTGCCTTCGGGGCTCGTGTGCGAGAGCTCGCCGCGGATCGCGTCGCGCAGGCTCAGCTGGCCCTCGATGACGTTCTTCCAGGTCGGGCTGGTGGCGTCCTCCTGGTCGGCGAGCCACACCTTGGCGCCGGAGTTCAGCGCGTTGATCGTCATCTTGGGATCGGTCGGGCCCGTGATCTCGACGCGGCGGTCCTCGAGGCCGGGGCCGGCGCCGGCGACCTTCCACTCGGCGTCCTCGCGGATGTGCCGGGTGTCGTCGCGGAACTGCGGGTCGTGCCCGTTGCCGATCTCGAACCGGCGGCGCATGCGGTCGGCGAGCCGGTCGTGGCGGCGGGCGCCGAAGCGGTGGTGCAGCTCGGTGAGGAACGCGAGCGCCTCAGGCGTCAGGACCTCGTCGTAGCGCGGGCCGAGGCGGCCGGCGATCTCGATCGAGGGCTCGTGGGTCTGAGTGGGGATGGGGCCGGTGCGCGTACGCATCGGGGTGGCGGTCGCAGGTGTCATGTCCCTGCCTTCCTGTGATCGGCTGCGTTGAGTGTGTGGGGGATGCCTCTGCCCGGCGTGTGCGCCGGGTCGAGGCATCCGGTGATCCACGTTCTGTGTGGATCGATGGTTCGTCGTGAGACCACTCTGGGGTGAAGTTCGGGGGTGTACCCGACGAATCCGGGTGTGAAGTTTTCCGGTATTTCTGCTTTCGTGACAGAATCGCGGCATGACGACGACGTTGACCTCGGATGTGCGCGGTGAAGTCCCGGACGATGGTGAGGTGGATCCCCTCACCATCGGCCGACGCATCCGGCAGCTGCGCACCGACCGCGGGATGACGCTCGAAGAGCTCGCTTCCGCGGTCGACCGTGCGCCGAGCCAGCTGTCCATGATCGAGAACGGACGCCGCGAGCCCAAGCTCACGCTGCTGCAGGCGATCGCGCGGGCGCTGGGTTCGTCGATCGACGCGATCCTCGAGTCCGAGCCGCTCGACGAGCGCGCCACGCTCGAGATCTCGCTCGAGCGGGCGATGCGCGGCCAGACGTTCCAGGCGCTCGGCATCCCCCCGTTCCGGATCGGCAAGACGGTGCCGACGGAGGCGCTCAAGGCGATGCTGGCGCTGCAGGGCGAGATCGAGAGGCTGCGCGACGAGCGCGCGGCGACTCCTGAAGAGGCGCGACGCGCGAACGTGGCGCTGCGCAAGCTCATGCGCACGCAGAACAACTACTTCGCCGAGCTCGAGCAGCAGGCGCGGGGCATCCTCGATGCGGTCGACCACCCGGGCGGCCCGCTGACCCAGCGCACGGCCTCCGACATCGCCGCGCACCTCGGATTCACCCTGCACTACGTGCCCGACCTGCCGCAGACGACGCGATCGGTCGCCGACATCAAGAACGGCCGGCTGTACCTGTCGAGCCGACTGGCCACCAAGGGTGACCCACGCACGGCGGTGCTGCAGGCACTGTCGAGCCGCATCCTCGGGCACCGCGAGCCGACCTCGTATGCGGACTTCCTGCGCCAGCGCGTCGAGACGAACTACCTCACCGGCGCTCTGCTCATCCCGGAGGCGCACGCCGTGCCGTTCCTGCAGGAGGCGAAGGCCGACCGCTCGCTCTCGATCGAGGACCTCCGCGATGCGTACTCGGTGTCGTACGAGACCGCCGCCCACCGCTTCACGAACCTCGCGACGGTGCACCTGGGCCTTCCCGTGCACTTCCTCAAGGTGCACGAGTCGGGCGTGATCACCAAGGTCTACGAGAACGACGACGTGAACTTCCCGACCGACCGCCTCGGCGCGATCGAGGGGCAGATGTGCTGCCGCAAGTGGACCTCGCGCGTCGTGTTCGACGTCGACGACCACTTCAACCCGTACTACCAGTACACCGACACCGGCAACGGCACTTACTGGTGCACGGCCCGCGTCGAGCTCTCGAGCGAGGGCGCGCACTCGATCAGCGTCGGCGTGCGCTTCGACGACACCAAGTGGTTCCTCGGCCGCGACACCCCGAACCGCGGGGTCTCCAAGCACTCCGTGGAGGTCTGCTGCCGGCGGGCCCCCGCCGAGCTCGAGGCGGCGTGGCGCGAGCAGTCGTGGCCGAACGTGCGCACGCCGCGCACGCTGCTGGCCACACTGCCGACGGGGTCGTTCCCCGGTGTCGACACGACCGACGTCTACGAGTTCCTCGAGGCCCACGCCCCGCGCTGACCGCGCGCCGGGCGACCCGGCCGACCGGGTCAGTGGCGGCCGGCGACCCAGTCGGCGATGTGGGCGGGCCATGCCGTGCGGTCGGAGGATCGGGATGCCTCGACCCGGTCCGCCGTCCGGTACGCGGTGTAGATCGCGTTCACGGCGGTCCACCGCAGCGGCTCGACCTCCCAGCGCCGCGCGCGGTGGCCGACCCAGGGGAGCCGGGTGAGCTCGGTGTCGCGCTCGAGCACGAGGTCGGCGAGCGTGCGGCCGGCGAGGTTCGTCGCGGTCACGCCGGTGCCGACGTAGCCGCCGGCCCAGCCGAGGCCGGTCGCCCGGTCGTGGACGACGGCCGCGGCCCAGTCGCGCGGGACGCCGAGCACGCCGGCCCAGGCGTGGGCGATCGGCGTATCCGCGGCAGCCGGGAAGAACTCGCGCAGCAGCCGCGTGAGCGAGGCGATCGTTCGCGCCTGCGTCGTGCCGTCGGTGTCGACGCGCGACCCGTAGCGGTAGGGCACGCCGCGGCCGCCGAACGCGATGCGGTCGTCGGCCGTGCGCTGCGCGTACATGTACACATGGGCGAAGTCGCCGAGCGTCTCGTATCCGCCCCAGCCGACCGCGTCCCAGAACGAGGCCGGCAGGGGCTCGGTCACGATCATCGACGAGTTCATCGGCAGCCACGTGCGGTGCTCGCCGCGGAGGTCGGCGGTGAAGCCCTCGGTGGCGCGCAGCACGTGGGTCGCGCGCACGGTCCCGCGGTCGGTGAGCGCCTGGCCGGGTGCGATCTCCCGCACATGCGTCCCTTCGTGGATCGGCACGCCGAGCCGCTCGACGGCGTCGGCGAGCCCGCGCACGAGCTTTGCGGGGTGCACCCGGGCGCAGTGCGGATGCCATGCGGCGCCGAGCGCTCCGGCGATGCGGATACGGGATGCTGCGGCCGCGGCATCCATCCGCTCGATGTCGGTGTGCGGCCAGGCCTGTTCAGCCGCGACGGCCGCCCGGAGCCGCGCGAGCTGGGCAGGCGTCCGGGCGACGCCGTACTCGCCGCCCTTGACGATGTCGGCGTCGATGCCTTCGCGCGCGGCGACGGCGATGACCTCGTCGACGGTGTCGTTGAGCGCGCGCTGCTGCGCGATCGCCGCGTCGCGGCCGTGCGTCTCGGCGTAGCGCTCGCGGCCGCCGGTGACGGTGTTGGTGAGCCATCCGCCGTTGCGGCCGGATGCCCCGAACCCGGCGAAGCGCTGTTCGAGCACGACCACGCGCAGGTCGGGCTGGGCGCGCTTGAGGTAGTAGGCCGTCCAGAGGCCGGTGTAGCCGCCGCCGACGATCGCGACGTCGGCGGCGAGGTCGCCGGCCAGGGGAGCGCGCGGGCTCGGCGTGCCGCCGAGGCTGCGCCACCACCACGACACGTCGCCGTTGGGCACGTGGGCATCGTCTCGGGCGGTGGTCGACACGGGCCACAGGCTATCGCCGCACCTCGTCCCCGGCATCGGGCGTGATCCGTCGATCCGTCCCGTTTCCCCGGTTCGTTCGTCCCTTGTGTCCGCCGGTCCGGCGAGATCGCGGGCGCGAGTGACGAACGAACCCCCGGGGGACGACCGCGTGCACGCGCGAACGTCGTGGCCGGGGGGAGGGTCAGGAGGCCAGGGCGCGCAGCGCCGCCCAGAGTTCGGCGCGGGTCGCGAACGACGAGAGATCGCGCCCGAGCACGCGCTCGATGAGGGCGAGGCGCGTGCGCACGGTATGCCGGTGCACACCGAGCGCCTGCGCGGTGGCCTCGTGCGAGCAGTCCTCGTCGAGCCACACCTTCACGGTCTCGACGAGGTGTGTGCCCTGCGCGGCGTCGTGGTCGTACAGCGGTGCGAGCTCCGCTCGCGCCAGAGCGCGGGCCTCGTCCGTGAGCGCCGACAGGACTCCGGCGCGGGCGACCTCGGCGAACTGCGTCACCGGACCGATGCCGCGGTCCCGCGCGACGCGCGCCTGCCCGAGCGCGGCGGCGAAACCGTCGTAGCCGGTGGGGTCCGACAACCCGACGCGCACCTCGAAGCGGGCGACGAGCTCGTCGACGCTCGAGCGGTCGCCCGCGGGCACGACCATCACCAAGCCGTCCTCACCGCGACCGAAGAACAGCGCGCCGCGACGCTCGTCGGCCCAGAGCTCCAGCAGCTCGGCGATGCCGTCGACGCGTGCGGCGGCGGCATCCGTCACTCCCACGACGACGGGGGCGGAGGGCAGCGGCCCCCACAGCTCCCGCGATGTGCGGCGGGCGAGCGCGGGATCGCCTGTGAGGAGCGACTGCACGAGACCGGCGCGCAGCGCCGAGCGCGCGCGGCCGAGGCCCTGCTGCTGCTCGAGTGCGAGGCCGGCCATCGCGATCACGGCGGTGACGACGACGCGGCCCTCCTGGTCGAGGTCGCCGGCGGCGATCGCGATGACGCCGCGCAGGTGGCCGCCGCGGCCGAGGGTCTGCAGCGAGAACGGCGTCTCGCCGATGTGCAGCGACGAGCCGGCTCGGGCGCCGCGGTGCAGCACGCCGGTCACCTCGCGCTGCAGCGCCGCGGCCGTCTCGGCGTCGAGTCCGCCAGCCGGATGCTCGCGCGACAGCTCGCCGGCGGCGTCGAACATGCCCACCCACGTGTCGAGCTGCTTGGCCAGCTCCGCAACGGTGGCGCCGAGCCCGTCGGGCCGCAACGCGGCCAGCGCGATCGCGCGCTGCGCGGCGAGGGCCCAGCTGCGCCGCGCGTAGGCCTCGGCGGCGATCGCCTCGGCGTTGGCCCGGGCCACGGCGATGAAGGGCGTGCGGTACGGCACCTCGAACAGCGGCATCCGCTCGTCCCTGCACGCGTCGACGAGGGCGGGCGGAATGCCGGCGCGCACGACCTCGGTGCCGAAGCCGAGCCCAACGACTCCGCGGGTCGCCAGGCGATGGACGTACGAGCGGTAGACGGCGGCCGCGTCGGCGTCGTCGCCCTGCGGGAACTGCGTTCCGGTGGTGAGGAGCACCAGGCCCTCGGAGAGGAACGGCGTCGGATCGGCCAGATCCGAGCTGTGGACCCAGCGGATGGCGCGGTCCAGCGCCTGCGGATCGAGGTCGTCGCCGGCGAGCGAGAGCTTCAGATCCCGCCGGGCGAGAAGCGCGCGAAGAGTGGGGGCGTCGGCGTCCATGATGCTCTGAGTGTACGGCCCGTACAGCGGGCCGGACAGAATGTACACGGGGGCGGGTGCGGCGGGTCCCGGCGACGAAATACGCTCCCCTCCATGAGCAGCGCAGCCGACACCCTCACTGAAACGCCCCTCGGCGGTCCGACCCTTCCGCAGGAGCGCCGCCTGGTCACCAGCATCCCCGGTCCCCGCTCGCAGGAGCTGCTCGACCGCAAGGCCGACGCCGTCGCCGCGGGTGTCGGCCACACCGCGCCCGTGCAGGCCGTCGCGGCCGGCGGAGGCGTCATCGTCGACGCCGACGGCAACTCGCTCATCGACCTGGGCTCGGGCATCGCGGTCACGACGATCGGCAACGCCCACCCGAAGGTCGTCAAGGCCGTGCAGGAGCAGGTCGCGCAGTTCACCCACACGTGCTTCATGATCGCGCCGTACGACTCGTACGTCTCGGTCGCCGAGGCCCTCAACCGCATCACGCCGGGCGACCACGCCAAGAAGAGCGCCCTGTTCAACTCGGGCGCCGAGGCGGTCGAGAACGCGGTCAAGATCGCCCGCAAGTACACCGGCAAGCAGGCCGTCGTCGCGTTCGACCACGGCTACCACGGCCGCACCAACCTCACGATGGCGCTCACCGCGAAGTCGATGCCGTACAAGAGCGGCTTCGGGCCGTTCGCCTCGGAGATCTACCGCGCCCCGCTGTCGTACCCCTACCGCGACGGGCTCGACGGGGGCCTCGCGGCCAAGAAGGCCATCTCGATGATCGAGAAGCAGGTCGGCGCCGACAACCTCGCCGCGATCATCATCGAGCCCATCCAGGGCGAGGGCGGCTTCATCGTCCCCGCCGACGGGTACCTGCCCGCACTCGTCGAGTGGTGCCGCGCGAACAACGTGGTCTTCATCGCCGACGAGATCCAGACCGGCTTCGCCCGCACCGGCCGCATGTTCGCCAGCGAGGTCTTCGGCATCGTCCCCGACCTCATCACCACCGCGAAGGGCATCGCCGGCGGTCTGCCGCTGGCGGCTGTCACCGGCCGGGCGGAGATCATGGATGCCTCGCACGCGGGCGGCCTCGGGGGCACCTACGGCGGCAACCCGATCGCCTGCGCCGCGGCGCTCGCCGCGATCGACGTGTTCGAGAACGACGGGATGCTCGAGCGCGCCCGCGAGATCGAGACCGTTCTGAAGGGTCGCCTCAAGGATCTTCAGGCCGCCGACCCCCGCGTCGGCGACGTGCGCGGTCATGGCGCCATGATCGCCGCCGAGTTCGTAGACCCCGCGACGGGCGAGCCGGACGCCGCGCTCACCGCCGCGGTCGCGAAGGCGTCCATCGCACAGGGCGTCATCGTGCTCACCTGCGGCACCTATGGGAACGTGATCCGCTTCCTCCCGCCGCTGTCGATCACCGACGACCTGCTCCACGAGGGCATGGACGTCGTCGCCGCAGCACTCACGGCTTCTTGATCAGGGATGCTGCGACCGCCGCACGCGCCGCGGTCGCAGCATCCGTCTCCCGCACCTCGCACAAGACCATCGCAACCTCGCCTGACGAAGGAGTCCGAATGACCGAGCTGACCCGTGACGTCGTCATCGTCGGCGCCGGCGCCGCCGGCACGACCGCTGCCAACGAACTGAAGAAGGCGGGCCTCTCGGTCGTCGTGCTCGAGGCACGCGACCGCGTGGGCGGGCGCCTGTGGACCGATGTCGTCGACGGAGCGATGCTCGAGATCGGCGGGCAGTGGGTGTCGCCCGACCAGGACGCGCTCAAGGAGACCATCGCCGAGCTGGGGCTCGAGACGTACAGCCGCTACCGCGAGGGCGAGTCGGTCTACATCGGCAAGGACGGCGAGCTCACCCGCTTCACGGGCGAGATCTTCCCCGTCGCGCCGGAGACCGAGAAGGAGATCGTCCGCCTCATCGAGGTGCTCGACGGCCTCGTCGCGCAGATCGACCCCGACAAGCCGTGGGAGCACCCCGACGCCGAGAAGCTCGACCGCGTCTCGTTCGAGGCGTGGCTCGAGGAGCAGACCGACGACCAGGAGGCGCGCGACAACATCGCCCTCTTCATCGCGGGTGCGATGCTCACCAAGCCCGCCTACGCGTTCTCGGCGCTCCAGGCCCTCCTCATGGCCGCCAGCGCCGGCAGCTTCTCGCACCTGGTCGACGCGGACTTCATCCTCGACGAGCGCGTCGTCGGCGGCCTGCAGCAGGTTCCCCTGCTCCTCGCCGAGCGGCTGGGCGACGACGTCATCCTGGGGCAGCCGGTGACCGAGGTGCACTGGTCGCAGGACGGCGTCCGCGTCGTCACCGACAACGGCCTCGAGGTGCGCGCCCGCTTCGTCATCCTGGCGCACGCGCCGATCCTCTACCCGTGGATCGAGTTCGCGCCGCCGCTGCCGCGCCTGAAGCAGCAGATGCACCAGCACATCTCGATGGGCTTCGTCATCAAGGTGCACGCGGTCTACGATCGGCCGTTCTGGCGCGAGCAGGGCCTGTCGGGCACCGCCTTCAGCCCGTACGAGATCTCGCACGAGGCGTACGACAACACCAACCACGACGACGAGCGCGGAACCCTCGTCGGCTTCGTGTCGGACCGCAACGCCGACGACCTCTTCCGCGTGTCGGCGGAGGAGCGCAAGGAGCGCATCCTCGAGTCGCTGTCGCACTACTACGGTCCCGAGGCCAAGAACCCGCTCGTCTACTTCGAGAGCGACTGGGGCGCCGAGGAGTGGACCCGCGGCGCGTACGCCGCGAGCTTCGACCTCGGCGGTCTCGCCCGCTACGGCGCGGACCTGCGCACCCCCGTCGGCCCGATCCACTTCGCCTGCAGCGACATGGCCGGCGCCGGCTACCAGCACGTCGACGGCGCGATCCGCATGGGTCGCCTGGTTGCGGCGAACATCGTCGAGGCGGCCCGCCGATGAGCGGCCGCATCGTCGTCGGGTACACCGCGACCGACGCCGGCGCCGACGCCGTCGCACTCGGGGCACGCCTGGCCGCAGCCATGGACGTGCCGCTCGACCTCGTGCTGGTGCTCCCTGCCGAGGACCGCAGCGTCATCACCCCGCCCGACGCCGGCTACGACCGCTACCTCGTGACGCAGGCCGAGGCCTGGCTCGCCGAGGCTGCCGCGAAGATTCCGGATGCGGTGACCCACGCGTCGCACGTGCGGTTCGGCGACTCCTTCGCCGAGGGCCTCATCGCCGCCGCGCACGAGCTCTCGGCATCCCACATCGTCGTCGGCGCGGCCAACGGCGGACTCCGCGGGCGTCACCGCCTGGGCACCGTCGCCAACGAGCTGCTGCACTCGTCGGACGTGCCGGTCGTGCTCGCCCCCGAGGGATCGCGACGGCTGGAGGCGACCACCGTCACCCGCATCACCGCCGCCATCGGCACCCGCCCGGGCGCGAGTGCACTGCTCGACGAGAGCGTGGCACTCGCCGTCGCGACCGGGGCGGAGCTGCGGCTGCTGTCGCTGGTCTCGGTGGACCTTCCTGTCGGCGTCGACACCGGCGTCATCCGCGTCGCCGGCGCCGCCCACGCCGACGACGTGCTCGGCAAAGCCCTCGACGCCCTGCCCGAGGGTGTCGAAGCCGATGTGGTCGTCGCACGCGGCGACAGCATCGAGGACGCCGTCTCGCACCTGAGCTGGGAGCCCGGCGAGCTCGCCGTGGTCGGCTCGAGCCGGCTGGCCCGGCGCCGGCGTCTGTTCCTCGGCTCGACGGCAGCGAAGATGCTGCACGAGCTTCCCGTACCCATGGTCGTCGTGCCTCGCACGCGCGACAAGAAAGGCGCACGCTGATGAGCGCTTCCGAAACCCCGCCGCTGGCCCCGTCCTCCGGCGCGCACGCCGGTGAGCTGTCGAAGAAGGGGCTGAGCGCCGGCGCGGTCGGCGTCCTCGGCGCCGTCGTGATCGGCGTCTCGACGATCGCCCCGGCGTATACGCTCACCGCCTCGCTCGGACCCACGGTGTCGGTCGTGGGCACGCAGGTGCCCGCGATCATCCTCGTCGGGTTCATCCCGATGCTGCTGACGGCGTTCGGCTACCGCGAGCTCAACCGTGCGATGCCCGACTCGGGCACCTCGTTCACCTGGGGGGTGCGGGCATTCGGCCCGTGGATCGGCTGGATGACCGGCTGGGGGCTCATCGCGGCCACCGTCATCGTGCTGTCGAACCTCGCCGGCATCGCCGTCGAGTTCCTCTTCCTCTTGATCTCGCAGCTGAGCGGCAATCCCGACATCGCCGAGCTCGCCTTCAACCCGTTCATCAACGTCGTGGTGTGCCTGCTCTTCATGCTCGGCGCGACGCTCATCTCGTACCGCGACATGCAGACCACCCAGAAGTTCCAGTACATCCTGGTGACGTTCCAGGTCGTCGTGCTGGTGCTGTTCGCGGTGGTCGCGATCGTCAAGGCCGTCTCGGGCGATGCGCCCGACCCGACCGCCTTCTCGTGGTCGTGGTTCAACCCGTTCGAGGTGCCGACGTTCAGCGCGTTCGCGGCCGGGCTGTCGCTGTCGATCTTCATCTTCTGGGGCTGGGACGTCGTCCTCACCATGAACGAGGAGACCAAGAACCCCGCGAAGACCCCGGGTCGTGCAGCGATGCTCACGGTCGTCATCGTCGTCTCGCTCTACCTCCTGCTGTCGATCGGCCTGATCATGTTCGCCGGCGTCGGCGACGGTCCGCTGGGACTTGCGAACGAGGACATCTCGGCGAACGTCTTCTTCGCGCTGTCCGACCCGATCCTCGGACCGCTCGCGTTCCTGGTATCGCTCGCGGTGCTGTCGAGTTCGGCCGCCTCGCTGCAGTCGACCGCCGTCGGTCCCGCCCGCACTCTGCTGGCGATGGGGCACTACGGCGCCCTGCCGGCGAAGTTCGCGAAGGTGAGCCCGCGCTTCTTCACGCCGGGCTACGCCACCGTGGTCTCGGCGATCGTGGCCTCGGTGTTCTACGCCGTCATGCGCGTCGTGAGCGAGAACGTGCTCACCGACACGATCCTGTCGCTCGGCATGATGATCTGCTTCTACTACGGCCTCACTGCGTTCGCGTGCGTCTGGTACTTCCGCAAGCAGTGGTTCGACTCGGTGCGCAGCTTCTTCTTCACGTTCCTGTTCCCGCTCGTGGGCGGCGCCATCCTCGCCGTGCTGTTCGTGACGACGCTCATCGACTCGATGGACCCCGCCTACGGCAGCGGGTCGAGCATCTTCGGCCTCGGCCTGGTGTTCGTTCTCGGCGTGACCGTCATCCTCGTGGGGGTCGTGATCATGATCTGGCAGGCGATCAAGCGTCCGGCGTTCTTCCGCGGTGAGACACTCAGTATCGACGCTCCCGAAAGCCTTCGTCGCGCCCGCCGCCGGCAGGCAGACTGACCCACAACCATCCGATCGGAGAGTAAGCATGACCGACTACGCCGTCGTCAACCCGGCCACGGGCGAGACCCTGGCCACGTATCCGACCATCACCGACGAGGCTCTCGAGAGCGCGATCGCGGGAGCGGATGCTGCGTACCGCACGTGGCGCGACGAGCCCGTGGCCGAGCGCGCCGCTCGCATCCGCAAGGCGGCGCAGCTGCACCGCGAGCGTCGCGACGACCTGGCCGCGATCATCGTGCGAGAGATGGGCAAGCCGCTGGAGGCGGCGCTCGGCGAGGTCGACTTCGCCGCCGACATCACCGAGTACTACGCCGATCATGCGGAGAAGATCACCGGCGACCAGCCGATCGACATCGACGGCGAGGGCACCGCGGTCATCCGCCGCTCGCCGCTCGGCGTGCTGCTCGGCATCATGCCGTGGAACTTCCCGTACTACCAGGTCGCGCGGTTCGCAGCGCCCAACATCGTGGTCGGCAACACCATCCTCCTGAAGCACGCCCCGCAGTGCCCCGAGTCGGCCGCGGCCATCGCGGCGATCTACGCGGACGCCGGCCTCGAGGGCGTCTACACGAACGTCTACGCCACGAACGACCAGGCCGCGACGATCATCGCGGACCGCCGCGTCCAGGGCGTGTCGGTGACCGGGTCGGAGCGTGCCGGAGCGGCCGTCGCGGAGATCGCGGGCCGCAACCTCAAGAAGGTGGCGCTGGAGCTCGGCGGATCCGACCCGTTCATCCTGCTCTCCACCGACGACCTCGACGCGGCCGTGGAGGCCGCGGTCGCCGCCCGCCTCGACAACACGGGGCAGTCGTGCAACGCCGCCAAGCGCTTCATCGTGGTCGACGGCCTGTACGACGCGTTCCTCGAGAAGTTCACCGCCGCGATGTCGGGCGCGAAGGTCGGCGACCCCTTCGAGGGCGACACCGTGCTGGGCCCGCTGTCGTCGGTCACGGCGGCCGAGCGCCTGGCGGAGCAGGTCGACAAGGCCGTCGCCCAGGGGGCGACCCTCGTCGCCGGCGGAAAGCGCGACGGCGCGTTCTACCCGGGCACCGTCCTCACCGACGTCACGAGCGACATGGACGCCTACCGCGAGGAGTTCTTCGGCCCCGTGGGCGTCGTCTACAAGGTGGCCGACGAGGACGCCGCAGTCTCCCTCGCGAACGACACCAGCTACGGCCTCGGCTCGTACGTCTTCACGACGGACGAGGAGCAGGCCCAGCGCGTCGCCGACAAGATCGACGCCGGCATGGTCTACGTCAACGTGGTCCTCGCCGACGAGCCCGGACTGCCCTTCGGCGGCGTGAAGCGCTCCGGCACCTCGCGTGAGATGGGGCTGCTGGCCGCCGACGAGTTCGTCAACAAGAAGCTGATCCGCATCGGCGTCTGACTCTCCCCGTCGCAGGTCGCGTGACCCGTACGCAGAATCGGATCCGCACCTGCGGACGCGCGCGGCGACACGCCGGTGAGGGGCACCTCGAATCGGCGTGTCGCCGCAGGCGTCCGTACCTGCGGATCCGATGTTGACTCGCGCCGGGGCGGGGTCAGAGCGCGGCGCGGGCCTCGGCGAGGGCTTCGTCCGCCCACTGGACCTGTTGCGGCGTGCCCCAGCGGGTCGCAGCATCCCGTGCCGCCTCGAACGAGGTGACCGCCTCGTCGAGGCGGCCGGCGTCGAACAGGCGCCAGCCGGCGTTGTTGTGCAGCGACACGTTCCAGCGGAGGGTGCGGGGATCCTCGGCGCCCTCGAGCGCGCCGAGGGCCGCGGAGGTCCACTCCTCGGCCTGATCGGGCTCTGCGATGGCGAGCATGTGCAGAGCGTCGACCTGGAGGAACGTCAGCCCGGCCGCGGACGCCGCATCGACGGCAGCGAGGAAGTACGGGACCGCCGCTTCGGGATCGCCCGCAGAGTTGCGCACGCGCCCTCGCTCCAGCGTGGCACGCGCCGCGATGGCGGCATCCTCGATCTCGACGGCGTCGAGGACCGCGTCGGCCTCGTCGAAACGCTCCTGCAGGCCCAGGGCCCGCGCGACCTGCGTCTCGAGCTCGGCGCGGACGGCAGCATCCGTCTCTTCCGCCGCCGCCGCGCGCAGGCGCCCTTCGGAGCCGGCCGCGTCGGAGAAGTCCCACAGCTCGTCGAGCCGGGTCTGCGCAAGAGCCATGCCGGAATGGTAATGCCGACATCCGGGGGTGTCGCCGAAGCGGTGGGAGCGCGAGGATGGAGTCATGGCAGACACACCGGACCCCGTCGTCTCCCTCTCGGATGAACAGTGCTGGGAGCGCCTGCGCGGCCAGGAGCTCGGCCGCCTCGTCACGCACGTCGGCGATGTGCTCGACATCTTCCCCGTGAACTACGTCGTCGACGGCGAGAGCGTGCTCTTCCGCACCGCGCAGGGGAGCAAGCTGTTCGAGCTGACGATCAACGACGAGGTGCTCTTCGAGGTCGACGACCACACCGACACCGACGCGTGGAGCGTGATCCTGCGCGGTCGCGCCCACCCGCTCGACCGCTCCGCCGACGTGGAGCGCGCCGACGGCCTCGGCCTTCGGCCCTGGATCCCGACGCTGAAGTACACCTACGTGCGCGTCGAGGCCACGTCGCTGTCGGGGCGCGCCTTCGAGCGTGCGCCCGAGCCCGACCGGTACGGCGTGCAGCAGTACTGATCCCGTGTGCGCGCGTGCGCGGAGCCGCCTCGGTTCGCGGGGCCTGCGGGCATGCCGTACACTGGAACGTGCAGTCGAAGTCTGCATTCTTTCGCCGTGCCCGGTCCTCGGGTACGGATCCTCAAGCCGCGGTGAGAGGGGAAGAGTGCGGGTTCCGCGAGACCTCCGGGTCTCTAGGGCGGTAGCTCAATTGGCAGAGCAGCGGTCTCCAAAACCGCAGGTTGCAGGTTCGATTCCTGTCCGCCCTGCGCGTCAGCGCAACGCCGGTGACATGCTGGTGGTTGACAACACAGTGTGCCGATCCGTGTCGGCTCACGGAAGGTAATCAGGTGGCATCGATGGTTCAGGACGAGCCGAAGGGCGAAGTCGTTCCCGCAGAGGGAACGGCCGCGCCTCGCGAGAAGAAGCCCAACGTCTTCGCTCGTATCGCCCTGTTCGTCCGCCAGGTCTTCGCCGAGCTCCGCAAGGTCGTCACTCCGACGCGCCAGGAGCTGCTGAAGTACACGGCGGTGGTGCTGGGCTTCGTCGTCGTGATGATGGCGCTCGTCTACGGCCTGGACGTGCTGTTCGTGTGGATCACGTCGTACGTCTTCGGTGTGCCCGGCGCCTGATCCCGAGCGCCTCCGACTCGCAGCGAGGCAAGACACGGGCGGACCGCAGGTCCGGCAGCGGACGGAACGGAAGAGAACTCACGTGACTGAAAGATATGTCGACGACGCCGATTGGGCGACCGCCGCGGAGCAGTCCTCCGAGGACGACGAAGCCCAGGAGGGCAACGTCCTCGCGGAGGAGGAGCGGTCGGTCGAGGCCGCCGAGCACGCCGCGATCCACATCGTCGACGACTCCGATGAGGACGACGCCGACCTGGACGACATCGACATCGACGACCCGGAGGCGGACGCCATCGTGAACGACGCTCTCAACCTGGACGAGACCGCAGAGACCGAGGCCGCGGCCGAGGTGATCAACGACTCCATCGCGGAGGAGGTCGCCGAGCGCGAGGCCGAGGCCGCCGACGAGGTGACCCCCTACGACGGTCCCGACGTGAACGGCGATGAGGACGAGCCCGAGCTCGACGAGGACTTCGTCGCAGAGGTGGACGCCGCAGCCGCCGTCGTCGACGCCGCGGAGGCCGAGGACGACGAGGACGAGGACCCCTACGAGGCGTTCCGTGCCGACCTTCGCACCCTCCCGGGCAAGTGGTACGTCATCCACTCCTACGCCGGCTTCGAGCGCAAGGTGAAGGCCAACATCGAGCAGCGCAAGTCGACGCTCGAGGTCGAGGAGGAGATCTACCAGATCGAGGTCCCGATGGAGGACGTCGTCGAGATCAAGAACGGTCAGCGCAAGATGGTCACGCGCGTCCGTATCCCCGGCTACGTGCTCGTGCGCATGGAGCTCAACGAGGACACCTGGTCGGTCGTTCGCCACACGCCCGGTGTCACCGGCTTCGTCGGCAACGCCCACAACCCGACGCCGCTGCGCTTCGAGGAGGCCTTCAACATGCTGAAGAGCCTCGTCGAGGTCAAGGAGGTCGCCGGCGCCAAGGGCGGTGCGGCCAAGAAGGGCGCCGCCGCCGCGGCCCGCGTCATCCCCGCCGAGGTCGACTTCGAGGTCGGCGAGACCATCACGATCAAGGAAGGCTCGTTCGCGGGCCTGCCCGGCACGATCAGCGAGATCAAGCCCGAGAGCGGCAAGCTCACGGTCCTCGTCTCGCTCTTCGAGCGCGAGACCCCGGTCGAGCTGTCGTTCGACCAGGTCACCAAGCTCTGACCTGGTAGACTCTCCAGGTTTGCGCGCGCGGTGAGCGCGCGTCTCTGACACCGCGTTCCGGAACCGCCGGATTCGCGGGAGAACCGGTTGCCCTGGCAGCCGTCGTTCGACGAAAGGAAGAAGAATGGCACCGAAGAAGAAGGTGACCGGCCTGATCAAGCTTCAGATCAACGCCGGTGCAGCCAACCCGGCGCCGCCGATCGGCCCCGCGCTCGGTCAGCATGGCGTCAACATCATGGAGTTCTGCAAGGCGTACAACGCCGCGACCGAGTCGCAGCGCGGCAACGTCATCCCCGTGGAGATCACCGTCTACGAGGACCGCAGCTTCACGTTCATCCTGAAGACCCCGCCGGCCGCTGAGCTCATCAAGAAGGCTGCGGGCGTGCAGAAGGGCTCGAAGACCCCTCACACGGTCAAGGTCGCCAAGCTCACCAAGGAGCAGGTGCGCCAGATCGCAGAGACGAAGCAGCCCGACCTGAACGCGAATGACATCGAGGCCGCCTCGAAGATCATCGCCGGCACCGCCCGTTCCATGGGCATCACGGTCGAGGACTGAGGGGGATAGGAAACATGGCTACCAAGTCCAAGGCCTTCCGGGCCGCCGCCGCCAAGATCGAGGCGGACAAGTTCTACAGCCCCACCGAGGCCGTCGCGCTCGCGAAGCAGACCGGCTCGGCGAAGTTCGACTCGACCGTCGAGGTCGCGCTCAAGCTCTCCGTCGACCCTCGCAAGGCCGACCAGATGGTGCGCGGCACCGTCATCCTCCCGCACGGCACCGGCAAGACCGCCCGCGTCATCGTGTTCGCGACGGGTCCGGCCGCTGAGGCCGCGATCGCCGCGGGTGCGGACGAGGTCGGCGGCGCCGAGCTCATCGAGAAGGTCGCCGGCGGCTGGACCGCGTTCGACGCGGCCGTCTCGACGCCCGAGCTCATGGGCCAGGTCGGTCGTCTCGGCAAGGTGCTCGGCCCCCGTGGCCTCATGCCCAACCCGAAGACCGGCACCGTGACTCCCAACCCGGCCAAGGCCGTCGAGGAGATCAAGGGCGGAAAGATCGAGTTCCGCGTCGACAAGCACGCCAACGTGCACTTCGTCGTCGGCAAGGCGTCGTTCACCGCCGAGCAGCTCGACGAGAACCTCGCCGCAGCGCTCGAGGAGATCGTGCGTCTGAAGCCGTCGAGCTCGAAGGGCCGTTACATCCAGAAGGGCGCCGTGTCGACCACGTTCGGCCCCGGCATCCCGCTGGACGTCAACTCGCTCGTCTGAGTCGTTGTCGTACGAAGGCCCCACCCGTCCGGGTGGGGCCTTCGTCGTTCCCGCGCGACGCCCGGGCGCGGGCGCGAAGGCGGGAGTAGCGTCTGAGGCATGTCGAAGACGCTCCAGGATCTGTTCGGAATCGACGCGCCGATCGTGCTCGGCCCCTTCGGGGGGCTGTCGTCGATCGAGCTGACGGCCGCGGTGAGCGAGCTCGGCGGACTCGGCTCGTACGGTCTGTACGGCTACTCGGCCGACCTCATCAGCGACACGATCGCCGCGCTCCACTCCGCGACGCGGCGTCCGTTCGCGGTCAATCTCTGGCTGCCGACGGGCGACGAGGTCACGCCGGGCGACATCGACCTGAAGCCGGCGATCGAGGCCGTCGCTCCCCTCTACGATGAACTGGGCCTTGCCCACCCGACGCCTCCGATCGAGTTCCTGCCCGACCTCGACTCCCAGCTGACGGCGGTGATGGATGCTGCGCCCGCGGCGTTGAGCGTGGTCTTCGGCGTGCCGTCGGAGCACGTGGTCGCGGCGGCGCGCAGCCGAGGCATCCGTGTCATCGGCACCGCCACCACCGTCGCGGAAGCCGTGGCGCTCGACGCGGCCGGGGTGGATGCCATCGTCGCGACCGGGGCCGAAGCGGGCGGTCACCGGGTGTCGTTCCTGCGGCCCGCCGAGCACTCGCTCGTGGGCACGTTCGCGCTCGTGCCGCAGGTGGTCGACGCGGTGGAGGTGCCGGTCATCGCGGCCGGGGGCATCGCCGACCGGCGCGGGGTCGCGGCGGCGTTCGCCCTCGGCGCGTCGGGAGTGCAGGTGGGCTCCGCGTTCCTGCGCACCCGCCAGTCGGCGGCCACCGACGTGCACCGCCAGGCCATCGCCGACGCCGCCGACACCGCCACCGTGCTCACCCGGGCGATGAGCGGGCGGCTGGCCCGCGGCATCCCGAATCGGGTGATGCGCGAGATCGAGACCACGGGGATCATCGCTCCGTTCCCGGCGCAGAACTGGCTCACCGGCCGGTTCCGTGCCGAGGCCGGGCGCCGTGGCGACGGCGACCTCGTGTCGCTGTGGGCGGGACAAGCGGCCGGGCTCGCGTCGAGCGACGACGCGGCCGAGGTGTTCGCCGAGCTCGCGGCCGGCGTCCCGGACTGACATGCTCGGGGCTCACCTGTCGCGAACTGTCGCGGCGGGCGGCCTATCGCGACAGGTGTGAGCAGGGGTCAGTGGGTGGGGCGAACCTCGAAGCCCCGTTCGCCGGTGGTGGCGGCATCCGTCACCGTCGCCTGCTCGACGCGCGCGCCGGGCGGGCCCTCGGCCATCCACGCCAGCACCTCGTCGACCTGGCCGGGCGTGCCCTCGACCTCGGCTTCGACCGAGCCGTCGCGGCGGTTGCGCACCCAGCCCGCCGCGCCGGCCTCGCGCGCGACGATGAGCATGGTGTAGCGGTAGCCGACGCCCTGCACGTCGCCGCGGACCGTCACGTGCACGCGTCTCATGCCGCCCATCTTGCCGCCGCGCGCACCTTGCCGCGACCGGGCACGTCGGCCAGGATGCCGACATGGGTACCGTCGACGAACTCCTGGAAAGACTCGACCCGGCCGACCGGCCGTCGGTCGAGCGGATCTACGCCATCGCGCGCGAAGCGGCGCCCGACGCGGAGCAGGGGCGCGGGTACGGGATGCCGGCCCTGGTGTACCGCGGCAAGCCGCTGGTCTCGGTGATGCGGGCGAAGAAGCACATCGGCGTGTACCCGTTCAGCCCCGACGCGGTGTCGGCGGTCGCGGACGCGCTCGCCGGGCACCCCGGCATCGGCCTCGACAAGGGGACGATCCGCTACCAGCCGGACCACCCGCTGCCCGACGACATCGTGCGCGCCCTCGTACTCGCCCGCAAGGAGCAGATCGACGGCTGACGGTGACGGCCCCCGTCACTGCGGGAGCACGAGCGAGACGCCGAGGGCGATCATGACGACCGCGATCACCGCGTCGAGGACGCGCCAGGCCCGAGGGGTCGACAGCCAGCGTCCGAGCAGGCGCGCGCCGAACGCGAGGCCGAAGAACCAGGTGACGCTCGCGGTCATGGCCCCTGCGGCGAAGAGCCAGCGGTCGTCGCCGTGCGTGTTCGCGACGGTGCCGAGGAGGAACACGGTGTCGAGGTAGACGTGCGGGTTGAGCCACGTCAGCGCCAGGCAGGTGAGCAGCACCGGGATCAGGCGTGCGCGCGTCGTGGGGGTGGCTGCGGTGCGGATGTCGCTGCGCACTGCGGAGGCCGAGGCGTCGGGTTCGAGGGCCTCACCCGTGTGGGTGCGGGCGGGCGGCGCGGGTGCGTGCGAGCCGGAGGATGCCGCGGGGTCCGAGTCCGCCGCGCCGGCACCGAGCGCCTCACCCGACGGGCGCCAGGCGCGCCGCGCCGCCAGCACGCCGTACACCACCAGGAACAGCGCGCCCGCCCAGCGCACCACGACGACCAGCCACGGCACGGCCTGCAGCACGAACCCGATGCCAGAGACGCCGAGCGCGATGAGCGCGGCGTCCGAGATCGCGCAGATCGCCGCGACGGCGAGGACGTGCTCGCGGCGCAGACCCTGGCGCAGGACGAACAGGTTCTGGGCGCCGATGGCGATGATGAGGGAGAAGCCGAGGCCGAGGCCGGCGAGGACGGGGGAGAGCACGAGTCGACGCTACGAGCGGCAGTAGCGGTAGTCCAGCTCATGGATCTTCAGTACCATTAGCCTGACTTAATATGCGGATTCCGTTCGAGCTGGCTGAGACCGTGGCCGTCGTCGTCGACGAGGGCACGCTGGATGCTGCCGCACGCCGTCTGCACGTCACGCCGTCGGCGGTGAGTCAGCGCATCAAAGCGCTCGAGGAGCAGCTCGGGCGGCTGGTGCTGGTGCGCTCCAAGCCCGTACGGCCGACGGAGGCCGGCATGTCGGTGATTCGGCTCGCGCGGCAGACGGCGCTGCTCGAGCACGACGCGCTCGCGGAGCTCGGCGCCGGCGAAGACGAGGCCGCGCTCACCGTGGTGCCGCTCGCCGTCAACGCCGATTCGCTGGCCACGTGGTTCCTCGAGCCGCTCGCGCGGCTGGCGCAGCAGCATCCGGTCGTCTTCGATCTGCACCGCGACGACCAGGACTTCACCGCGGGACTGCTCGAATCGGGGACCGTCATGGGCGCCGTCACCTCCCGTGCCGCGCCGGTCGCCGGATGCCGCAGCGCGGCACTCGGGGCGATGCGCTACGAAGCGGTCGCGACGCCCGCGTATGCGGCGCGGTGGCTCGGCGGGGATCGCGCGACGGCGTTGACGCACGCGCCGCTCGTGGACTTCGACCGCCGCGACGATCTGCAGAACGAGTGGCTGTCCCAGCAGGGCGTCGATCCGGCCCGGCCGCCGCGGCACTACGTGCCCGCGTCGAGCGACTTCGCGTCGGCGGTGCGCCTCGGCCTCGGCTGGGCGATGCTGCCGCGGTTCCAGTCCCACGACGCCCTCGAGCGCGGCGAGCTCGTGCTGCTGGGCGGCCCGCCGGTCGACGTCGCGCTGCACTGGCAGCAGTGGAACCTGCGCTCACCGCTGCTCGACGCCATCGCGGACGCCATCGTGGCGGAAGGGCGCCGCGTGCTCGCCGTCCCCCCAGCCCCGTGAGACAACAGTGGGCGGACGAGACCCTGGGGTATACCCGCGGTCTCGTCCGCGGACTGTCGTCTCACGGATCAGGCGCACCCTGCACGGGCCGACGCGGTCAGCCGTCGCTCACGCGGAGCACGACTTTGCCGCGCGTGTGTCCGGTCTCGATCGCGTGATGCGCGGCCGAGGCCTCGGCGAGGTCGAACACCTGCTCGATGTAGACCTGCACCGAGCCGGCGTCGAGGAGGCGCCCGATGGTCGCCAGGGCACCGCCGTCGGGGATCACCTTGTACGAGGTGGCGCGTACGCCCGCCTCGGCCGCCGCTTCGGCATAGCCCGGCCACGAGCCGGTCGGCACCAGCACGTAGAGCCCGCCGGGCCTCAGCACCTCGAGCGAGCGCGCACCGGTCTCGGCATAGACATTGCCGACGAGGTCGATGACGACGTCCACCTCGCCGACGACCTCTTCGAACCGCGTGGTCGTGTAGTCGATGACGACGGCGGCACCGAGTTCGCGCAGCCACGAGGCGTTGCGGCCGGAGGCTGTCACGGTGACGTGCGCGCCGAAGTAGGCCGCGAACTGCACGGCGAAGTGGCCCACGCCGCCGCTTCCGGCGTGGATCAGCACGCGCTGCCCTTCGTGCGCGTGCGCGGTCTCGACGACGAGTCCCCAGGCGGTGAGCGCGGCGAGCGGCACGCCGGCGGCCTCGACATGCGACAGCGACGCCGGCTTGCGTGCGACCGAGAGCGACGGGGCGACGACGTACTCGGCGTACGAGCCGCCGGTGCGCGGGAAGGATGCCATGCCGAAGACCTCGGTGCCGGGTGCGAGCGGGTGCGCCTCGTACGGGCTCTTCACGACGATGCCGCTGAAGTCGTAGCCGAGGGCCGCGGGGTACGCCGCGATGGCTCCGGAGACGCCCCGGCCGCTGCGGGTCTTGGCATCGATCGGGTTCACTCCCGCGGCGACGACCCGTACCAGCACCTCGCTCAGCACGGGGGAGGGGACGGGAATGGATGCTGCGTGCAGCGCGTCCGCGTCCCCCGGGGCGTCGACGACGATCGCCGTCATCTCGGCGGGCGGCGCCTCGACGGGGACGAGCGGTGTCTCAGGTGCCGATCGCAGCGGTCGGATCCTCATCGTGCGCTCCTTCCGCGGGTGTGCCGCCTTCGGCACCAGAACTGAACCCCCGTGGCTACAGTCAACCCTGCCTTCGTCTCGCCCGTGTTACGCGGGTGCTACCGAACGGGCAAAACGTCGGATCCGCCCGTCAGGCTCGGGCGGCGCGGAGTTCGACCGCCGCGGGAGAGAGCACCTGCTGGGTGACCATGATCGCCGCCCCCAGCACGCCGGCCGTCTCGTCGGCCTGGGACTGCACGATGCCCAGGTGCTGTGTGGCGAGCGGGATCGAGCGGCGGTAGACGACCTCGCGCACACCCGCGAGCAGGTGCTCGCCGGCGCGGGCAACGCTGCCGCCGATGACGATGACCGACGGATTCAGCATGTTGACGACGGTCGCGAGCACCTCGCCGACCTCGCGGCCGGCCTGCCGCGTCGCCGTGATGGCGGCCTGATGTCCCGCCCGGACGAGGGCGACGACGTCTGCGCTCCCGGCGGCGTCGATGCCCTGCGCGCGCAGGTCGGCCGCGATCGCGGTGCCGCTGGCGATCGCCTCGAGGTCTCGCTGGTCGCCGGGCGGTCGCGGCGAGTCGTGGCTGTAGGGCACCTGCACGTGCCCCATGTCGCCGGCCGACCCCTGGGCGCCGCGCTGCAGCGCGCCGCCCGAGATGATGCCGGCGCCGATGCCCGTCGACACCTTGACGAAGATCAGGTCGGCGACGCCGGGCCAGCTCAGCGACTGCTCGCCGAGCGCGAGGATGTTGACGTCGTTGTCGACGAGGACCGGCACGTCGAAGGTGCGCTGCACGTAGTGCGGCACGTCGAAGCGGTCCCAGCCCGGCATGATCGGCGGGTTCGTCGGACGGCCGGTCGAGTGCTCGACGGGCCCCGGCACGCCGATGCCCACGCCGACGACATGGGATGCGGCGATGCCCTGCTGCTCCAGCAGGGCCGCGCCCTCCGAGATCACGGCGTCGAGCACCGCCTCCGGGCCGTCGGCGATGTCGAGGGGATGCGTGTTCGACGTGAGGATGCTCGCGGCGAGATCGGAGACCGCGACCGTCGCGTGGGTCGCCCCGAGGTCGACCGCGATCACGACACCGGCCGACGGATTGAAGGCGACGCGCGCGGGCGGGCGTCCGCCGGTGGACACGGCCTCGCCGGCGGGGCGCAGGAGCCCGGCGGCCAGCAGGGTGTCGACGCGACCGGACACCGTCGAGCGGGCCAGGCCCGTCAGGGTCGCCAGCTCCGCTTTGGTGCGCGCATTGCCGTCGCGGAGGATCTGGAAGATCTCGCCCGCGCCGTTGCTTCCGACGGCTCCGCTGCCGCGCACCGCATCGACCATGGCGACAGTAAAGCACGGGCTTCTGACCGAAGTCATCAGGACTTAAGGTCACGACGCGATTACTTTTGACGGAGTCCTAGCAAAAGTCGGATGCCGCGTGCCATGATCGCCGCATGACTACGGAAGTCATCGACACTGTCGTCGGCACGGTCCGCACCGGACTCGTCGGCGGCGGATTCATGGGGCGGGTCCATGCGGCCGCCGCGCGGCGGGCAGGTGCCCGGCTGGCGTCGGTGGCCTCCTCCAGCCGGGACCGCGCCGAGGCGGTGGCTCGAGAGCTCGGCGTCGCCCGTGTCGAGGACGACGCAGCCGGCGTGATCGCAGCATCCGATGTCGACGTGGTGCACATCTGCACCCCCAACGCCACCCACGCGGTTCTCGCCGAGGCGGCCCTCGCCGCCGGCAAGCACGTCGTGTGCGAGAAGCCGCTCGCAACCTCGGTCTCCGACGCGCGGGCACTCGCCCGGCACGCCGCCGCAACCGGGAGCGTCGCCGCGGTCCCTTTCGTCTACCGCTACCACCCGATGGTCCGCGAGGCCCGCGCGCGCGTCGCCTCCGGCCGGATCGGAACCCTGCTCTCGCTCGACGGCTCGTATCTGCAGGACTGGATGCTGCGGCAGAACGACGACGACTGGCGAGCGGATGCTGCGGCCGGAGGCCCGTCGCGAGCCTTCGCCGACATCGGCTCGCACCTGTGCGACCTGGTCGAGTTCGTGACGGGGGAGCGCATCGCGCGCGTGGCCGCCCGCACCCGCCGGATGTTCGACGAGCGCGCGGGCCGGTCGGTCGCGAACGAGGACGTGGCCGCGCTGCTGGTCGAGACGGCGTCCGGCGCACTGGGCACGCTGCTCGTCTCGCAGATGGCGCCCGGCCGTAAGAACGCGCTCGTCCTCGAGCTGCACGGCACCCGCCGGAGCCTGCGCTTCGACCAGGAGCGGCCCGAGGAGCTGTGGGTCGGGGCGCGCAAGGGCTCCCGGCTCGTGCTGCGGGATCCGGCCGCCGACCACCCCGACTCGGCGCGGCTGCAGACCGTGCCCGCAGGGCACCCCATGGGGTACCAGGACGCTTTCGACGGATTCGTCGCCGACGTCTACGCCGCCATCGGCGGAGCACAGCCGGACGGGATGCCCACATTCGCCGACGGCCTGCGTGCCGCCGTCCTGACCGCGGCCGTGCTCGAATCCGCCCAGACCCGAACCTGGATCGAGGTGCCGGCATGACCGACACGATGCTCGCCGACACGCCGGTGCCACCGGGCGGCTCGGACGTGGTGCTCCGCGCCCGCGGCATCTCGAAGTCCTTCTTCGGCGTGCGCGTGCTCTCGGACGTCGACCTCGACGTCCGTCGCGGCGAGGTCCACGGGCTCGTCGGCGAGAACGGCGCCGGGAAGTCCACGCTCATGAAGGTGCTCGCCGGCGTCCACCATGCCGACGCGGGATCGGTCGAGTTCGAAGGGCAGCCGGTCGCGTGGGGCCACCCGCGTCAGGCGATGGACGCCGGCCTCGTGACGGTCTTCCAGGAGTTCAACCTGCTGCCCGAGCGCACCGTCGCACAGAACGTGTTCCTCGGTCGCGAACCGCGTCGCGGCGGCTTCATCGACAAGAAGGGCATGCAGCGCCGCACGCGCGAGCTGCTCGACGGTCTCGGTGTCTCGTTCATCGACCCGGGCGCCCGCATCTCGTCGCTGACGGTCGCCGAGCAGCAGATCGTCGAGATCGTCAAAGCCCTCTCGTTCGACGCGCGCGTGATCTCGATGGACGAGCCGACCGCGGCGCTCAGCGACCACGAGGTCGAACTCCTCTACGCGATCATCCGGCGGCTCACCGCACGCGGCGTCGCCGTCATCTACGTCTCGCACCGGCTGAAGGAGATCTTCGACCTGTGCGATCGCATCACGATCCTCAAGGACGGCGCGCTGGTGTCGACGGATGCCGCGACCGACCTCACCGACGGGGAGCTGGTCCGTCGCATGGTGGGCCGCCCATTGCAGTCGTACTTCCCGGGTCCGGTCGAGGGCACGACGCTCGGCGGGCCCCGGCTGGAGCTCGCCGGCTGCGGCAACGAGTACGTGGACGGGGTCTCCCTCACCCTCCGCGCGGGGGAGATCGTGGGACTCGCGGGGCTTCAGGGCTCGGGTCGCACCGAACTCGTCGAAGGCATCTTCGGCGTGCACGGCTTCACCCGCGGCGGCATGACCCTCGACGGACGACCGGTGCGGTTCACCAGCCCGCGGGCCGCGGTGCGGGCGGGACTGGCGCTCGTGACCGAGGACCGGAAGGCGCAGGGTCTCGCGCTGGGTCAGTCCGTGCTCGACAACTCGCTGCTCGTGGTGCGCAGCGTCTTCGCCGGACGCACCGGCGCCTCGCGCAAGCGGGTGCCCGGCATCCTGAGTTCGCTGGAGGTGTCGTCGCGCGGCGTCGATCAGGAGGTGCGGTTCCTCTCCGGCGGCAACCAGCAGAAGGTCGTGCTCGCGAAGTGGCTCGTCACCGACCCGCAGATCGTGCTGTTCGACGAGCCCACGCGGGGCATCGACGTCGGCGCGAAGGTCGCGGTCTACCAGCTCATGCGTCAGCTGGCCGCAGAGGGGAAGGCCGTGCTCATGGTGTCGAGCGAGCTGCCCGAGGTCATCGGCATGAGCGACCGCATCCTGGTCATGCGGGACGGCGAGCTCGCGGCGGAGCTTGCGGCGGGTTCCGCCGAGCACGAAGTGCTGGCGGCCGCCACCGGCTCCGTGGACGCGGAAGACGTGCCCGACGATCCGGGCACCGACGACGAGGGGAGCCGCCCGTGAAGCGCATGCGTGTCGACTCCACCGTGATCGTGCTGGGCATCCTGATCCTCGTCATCGCGATCGGCGCGATCCTCGTGGCGACGGTCGGCCGCAGCTTCTTCAGCCCCGGCAACATCCGCGACATCCTCACCGGCATGAGCGTGCTCGGTCTCGTCGCGATCGGGCAGACGCTCGTCATCCTCGGCGCATCCCTCGACCTCTCGGTCACCTACGTCATCAGCCTCGCGAGCCTCATCGCGGCCACCACGATGAACGGGAACCCGGCGAACATCCCCTGGGCGGTGACGCTCACGCTGCTGGTGTGCGCCCTCATCGGGCTCGCGAACGGGCTGATCGTCACCGTGCTGAAGGTCAACGGGTTCATCGCCACGCTCGGTGTCGGGCTCATCCTGCAGGGCGTCCTGAACACGAACTTCCAAGGGAGCGCCGGATCGGTGCCGTGGGCGTTCCAGCTCATCGGCGCGACGGGCGTCGGACCCGTGCCGGTGTCGACGATCATCATGATCGCGCTCGCCGCCGTGGTCTGGTTCCTGCTGGACCGCACCCGCACCGGCGCGCACCTGTTCGCGGTCGGCGGCGACCCCGAGGTGGCCCGCCTGTCGGGCGTGCGCACGCGGCCGCCGCTCATCGCGGCACACGTGATCTGCTCCGTCTTCGCCGGGCTCGCCGGACTGCTGCTCGCCAGCAGGCTCGGCGTCGGCAGCCCGACCGTGGGCCAGCAGGGCGGCTACGCGCTGCTGTCGATCGCGGCCGTCGTGCTCGGCGGGACCCTGCTGCTCGGCGGCCGGGGGTCGGTGTGGGGCACGATCGGCGGCGTCGCGATCTTCGCGGTCGTCGACAACGTCATGAGCGTCATGCAGGTGAACCCCTTCCTCAAGGACGTCGTGCGCGGCGTCGTCATCGTCGCCGCGGTCGCCGTGTACAGCCGCCGCGCGATCGTCCGCCGCCGCACGCGGTTCGGCCCAGGCGGGACGAGGACCGGGGGCGACGCCCAGGCTGAGGCCGCCGCACCGGCGATGGTCGCGGCATCCCACGCCCTGGAGGCGGACGCCGACGCGGCCGAAGGCGGCGCCGCGACCGGGGGAGGTGCGCGATGAGGTTCCTGAAGGCGCTCGTGAGCCCGCGGGGTGCGGTGTTCCTGCTGCTCGTGATCCTGCTCGTGGCCATCATGCTGCTGAACCCGAACTTCGCCGAGCCCGGCCAGATCATGCGGTACATCCAGCGGGTCGCGCCCGTCGCGATCGTCGCGATCGGCCAGTACTTCGTCATCATCGCGGGGGAGTTCGATCTGTCGCAGGGATCGCTCATCACCGCGCAGGTGATCGTCGCGGGCAACCTCGTCGGCCAGGACGATTCGCGCACCGTGCCGGTCCTCGCGCTCATGATCGGGCTCGGCCTGTTCGTCGGGCTCGTGAACGGGCTGCTCACGACCCTCCTCAAGGTGCCGTCCTTCATCGTGACGCTCGGCATGATGCTCGCCCTCCTCGGCCTGGTGCTGTGGTGGACGGGCGGAGCGGCGACGGGAAATCCCGCCGACAGCTTCCGTCAGATCGGCCGCGGCGGCATCCGCGATCTTCCGGTCATCGACTTCCTGCCGTGGTCGGTGCTGATCCTCGCGGTGTGGCTCGCGCTCGGCATCTGGATCACCAAGCGCCCGCTGGGCAAGCTCCTGATCGCGATCGGCGACAACGCTCGCGCGACGCGCTACTCGGGGGCGCGCGACTGGTGGGTCACGACCCGCGCCTTCATGATCTCGTCGCTGTCGGCGACCGTCTCGGCCGTGCTGCTCGTCGGCTACGCGGGCGTGCACCCGTCGGTCGGACGCGGCTACGAGTTCGTCGCGATCACCGCCGTCGTGCTCGGCGGAGTCGTGCTGGGCGGCGGTCGCGGGTGGATCGTCGCCGCCGTGGCCGGCGCCTTCGTCCTCGAAGCGCTCTTCCTCCTGCTCAACATCGCCGGAGTGCCGTCGTCGCTGCGCGACGCGGTCCAGGGCGTCATCATCATCGCCGCCGTCGCCTACTCGGGACTGGTGTTCCGGTCCCGGCGGCGCAGCGGCCCGCAGACCCCTCCCTCACCGGGGAAGGAACCCGACGCGCCCGACGGCGCCGAGGAATCGTCCGCAACACCGACCCTCGCAGGCGAGGGCGCAGCACACAACAACAGGAGCTAGCAATGCGACGATCAGTGAAGATCGCCACCACCGCGGTGGCGCTCGTCGGCCTCTTCGCCCTGGCAGGGTGTACGACCGATCCGAACGTGGCCCCGCCGGACTCGTCCGCCGCGCCGACCGAAGAGGGTGGCGCGAACGAGTGGTTCGACCAGGCGCTGTTCGACACCCAGATGGCCCAGCGCGAGGTCGTGCCCGAGGGTCCCGAGGACGAGCCGTACCTGCAGCACATCGACGCGGAGATGGTCGACACGTCGCAGTACGCGAGCAGCGGCCCCAAGAAGGCGTGCTTCGCGAACGCGTCGATCTCGAACCCCTGGCGCCAGACCGGGTGGATCACGATGAACGAGCAGCTCAAGGTGCTGCAGGAGGCCGGCGCGATCAGCGAGATGGAGACGCGCGACGCACAGGACTCCGATGACACGCAGATCGCCGACATCGACTACTTCATCTCGGACGGCAACTGCGATGTCTTCATCATCTCGCCGAACAGCACGGCGGCGATGACGCCCGCCGTCGAGCGCGCCTGCGACACCGGCAAGCCGGTGATCGTGTTCGACCGTGGCGTCGAGACCGACTGCCCCGTGACCTTCATCCACCCCATCGGCGGCTTCGCGTGGGGCATCGACACCGCGCAGTTCCTCATCGACAACCTCGAGGAGGGTGACAAGGTCGTGGGACTGCGCATCCTCCCGGGCGTCGATGTGCTCGAGCAGCGGTGGGCCGCGGCCGAGAAGATGTTCGCCGACGCGGGCATCGAGGCGGTCGACTACTTCACCGGCGCCGACCCGGCCGAGATCAAGGGCATCATCTCGGACGAACTGGCCAAGGGCGACGTGGCGGGCATCTGGATGGATGCCGGTGACGGCGCCGTGGCCGCCATCGAGGCCTTCGAGGACGCCGGCGTCGACTACCCGGTCATGACGGGCGAGGACGAGATGAGCTTCCTGCGCAAGTGGAAGGAGACGGAGCTCACCGGCCTCGCCCCGGTCTACTCGAACTTCCAGTGGCGCACGCCGCTGCTGGCGGCGCAGAAGATCTTCGCCGGCGAGGAGATCCCGAAAGAGTGGGTGCTGCCGCAGAGCCCGATCACGGCCGAGGAGGTCGACCAGTACCTGGAGGCCAACGACGGCATGCCCGATGGGCACTACGCCAAGTTCGGCGGCGAGAACCTGCCGGGCTACCCCGAGGTCTGGCAGCAGCGCCAGATCCCGTAAGCCGACGTTTCGTCTTCGCTCGCTCAACGACCCCAAGGTCGGTCGTTGAGCGAGCGAAGCGAGTCGAAACGCGCGTAAACCGACGACGACGAAGGATCCGGATGCAGCGCACGATCGGCGTTAACACCTGGGTGTGGACCTCGCCGCTGACCGACGAGTCGCTGGCCGAGCTCGCGCCGAAGATCGCGCGCATGGGCTTCGGTGCGATCGAGCTGCCCCTCGAGAACGCCGGGGACTGGGATGCCGCGCGCGCGGGCGATCTGCTCGGCTCGCTGGGTCTCGCTCCTGTCGTGATCGGCGCGATGGGCCCGGGCCGTTCGCTCGTCGATCGGGCGGGCAACGTCGCCGCGACCCAGGCGTACCTGCGCACGTGCCTGGCCGCAGCGCGCGGGGTCGGGGCATCCGTCGTCGCAGGGCCGTTCTATGCGCCCACCGGTGTGACGTGGCGGATGACCACGGGCGAGCGCACCGAGGTGGTGGCGCAGCTGCGCCGCAACCTCGAACCGCTCGTCGACGAGGCTGCGGCGGCCGGACTCGCGCTCGCCGTCGAGCCCCTCAACCGGTACGAGACGAGCGTCATCAACACCGTCGAGCAGGGCATCGACGCGCTGGCGCCGCTGTTCGGGCCGGGGCTCGGCCTCGCGCTCGACACCTACCACCTCAACATCGAGGAGAAGCGACCGGATGCTGCGATCCGCGCCGCCGCCGGCAACATCGCGCACGTGCAGGTCTGCGGCAGCGACCGCGGGCCGGTCGGCGACGATCACACCGACTGGCCGGAGACTCTCGCGGCCCTCGACGACGCCGGGTACGCGGGCATCCTGGGGCTGGAGAGCTTCACGGGCGAGAATGCCACGATCGCGGTCGCCGCGTCGGTGTGGCGACCGCTCGCGTCGAGCCAGGACGACCTCGCCGAGCGCTCGCTGAGGTATCTCACGGCGCTGCAGGCGTCGCGCTGAGCGATCACGGGCGAACCGCGCAGTTCGTCGTGGCCCCGGGCTGCCGATGATGCGGAAGACTCGGAGCATGCCGATTCAGCACACCGTCGTCTTCCGCCTCGCCCACCCTGCCGGTTCGCCGGACGAGACGGCGTTCCTCGCCGACGCGCGCGCGGCGCTCACGTCGATCCCGGGTGTCGAGGAATTCCGCATCAACCGGCAGGTGAGCGCGAAGAGCGACCTCGCGCACCAGTTCTCGATGGTGTTCGCCGACGACGCCGCGTACCAGGCCTACAACGACCACCCCACCCACGTCGCGTTCGTCGCCGAGCGCTGGGTCCCTGAGGTGGCGCAGTTCCAGGAGTACGACTTCGTCGAGGCCTGATCCTCGGACGTCAGGAGGCGGGGCTCTCGCCGGCCGTCAGTGCGTGGAGCAGCCGCGTCAGGTTCGTGATGTCCTCGAGCGGCCACTCCTCGAGCGCATCGACGAGGCTGTGCTCCTGAGGTGCTCGCGCCACTTCCAGGCGCTCCAGCCCGAACGCCGTCGGAGACAGCAGGCTCGACCGGCCGTCGTCCGGATCGGGCGTGCGCTGCACGAGTCCGAGCTGCTCGAGCTCGCGCACCGTGCGGCTGATCTGCCCTTTGTCGGCCGTGAGCGATTCGGCGAGTCCCGAGAGGGTGATGCCCTCACGGCGCACGATCGTGGTGAACACCTTGTAGGCGCCGGGCAGCATGCCCGGGCTCAGGCGGTTGGCGTTCTCGGTGATGATCCGCCGGAATCGGTTGATCAGCTCCCCGAACTCCGCCTCGAGGGCGCGCACCGCTTCGGTGCGCGCCGCTCGGGTGTCGTCGGAGGTCATCAGGTTCGACATTAGCGTCGGGGGACGGATGCCTCGTCCGCGGCGTCCGCGGCGTGGGCGGCGTCGGCGGTGCCGGCCGCGGTGCCGCGGGTGGCAGCATCCGTGTCCACCGTCGCGGTGGCGGTCAGCGTCTCCATGCCCTCGGCGACCGAGACCGTCGCGAGGTCGGCCTCGCTCGCCTGGACGCGCTCGCTCGTCGTCATGCGGGTGAGCGGCTTGTTCGGCAGGAAGATGATCGCGATGAGGCTGACCACGGCCAGCGGAACGGCGATCAGGAACGAGTGGGCGATGGCCTGGGCGTAGATGTCCTCGACGATCACGCGGATCGACTCGGGCAGCGCCGAGACCTGCGGGATGGTGCCCGACGCGAGCTGCTGGCCGATGGCCGCGCCCTTCTCGCCGAGCGCCATGAGCGCGGCGCCGATGTCGTCCTTGCGGTCGGCGAACAGGTCGGTCGCCGACGTCGCGAGGGCAGCGCCCATCACCGAGACGCCGATCGTGCCGCCGAGGCTGCGGAAGAACGTGACGCCCGAGCTCGCCACGCCGATCTCCGACGGCTTGGAGGTGTTCTGGACGATCAGCACGAGGTTCTGCATGGTCATGCCGACGCCCGCGCCGAGCAGGAACATGTACAGCGAGACGAGCACGAAGTTCGTGTCGTAGTGGATCGTCGACAGCAGGTACGAGCCGGCGATCAGCAGCACGCCGCCCACGATCAGGTACGGCTTCCAGTGTCCGGTGCGGGTCACGAGACCGCCGATGACGATCGAGGAGATCAGGAGACCGCCGATCATCGGGATCGTCATGAGGCCCGCCTCGGTCGGGGTCGCGCCGCGCGCCAGCTGCATGTACTGGCTGAGGAACACCGACGTGCCGAACATCGCGATGCCGATGGAGATCGACGCGATGACCGCGAGGGTGAAGGTGCGGTTGCGGAACATCGTGAGCGGGATGAGCGGCTCCTTCGAGCGCAGCTCGACGATCACGAAGAGCACGGTTGCGACCAGCGCGCCGCCGACCATGAGGATGGTCTCGGTGCTCCACCAGTCGTAGTCCTTGCCCGCGTTGGTGATCCAGATGAGCAGCAGCGAGACGGCCGTCGACAGCAGCACGATGCCGAAGTAGTCGATGCGCGCCTTCTTCTTGGGGCGCGGCGGCAGGTGGAGCGTCCGCTGCATGATGATGAGAGCGGCGACGGCGAACGGCAGCGCGATGAAGAAGTTCCAGCGCCAGTCGATCGTGTCGGTGATGAAGCCGCCGAGGAGCGGACCGCCGACGGTCGCGACCGCCATGACCGCGCCGAACAGGCCCATGTACCGGCCGCGCTCGCGCGGGCTGATGATGTCGGCCATGATGACCTGGCTGAGCGCCGCGAGGCCGCCGGCGCCGATGCCCTGCACCGCGCGGAACGCGATGAGCGTGCCGGGGTCCTGCGAGAAGCCGGCGGCCGCCGTGGCGAGCACGAAGATCACGATCGCGATCTGGATGAGCAGCTTGCGGTTGAACAGGTCGGCGAGCTTGCCCCAGATCGGGGTCGAGATCGCGGTGGTCAGCAGGGTCGCGGTGACGACCCACGTGAACGCCGCCTGGTCGCCGCCGAGGTCGTGGACGATGACGGGGAGCGACGTCGACACGACGGTCGACGCGAGCATCGACACGAACATGCCGAGCAGCAGGCCGGTGAGCGCCTGCAGGATCTTGCGGTGCCGGCGCTTCTCGTCGGCGATCGCGACCGACCCGGTCGCGGGGGTGGACGTAGCCATAAGAGTCCTTAGGAACGAGGAGTGGTGGTGTCGCGGCGACGTCGGCGCGCAAGAAGGTTGACGCAAGTCAACAGTTGATTCGCGTCAACTATACGCCGATGGTTGACGTGCGTCAACTATCAGCCGAGTTGAAGGCACAAGCGCGGGATGTTCACATCGGGTGCTCTCATCGAGATCACCTGTCGTGTGCGTTCATAACGCGTGCGCTCGGTGAGAGCACGTGATGTGAACGAGCGATGTGGGGCGGATGCTGTGGCCCGCGGCATCCGTTCCTCCACAAGGTCGTTGCGGGGACGAGCCGCGCACAGGCTGCGGGATCGGTCGAGCGTCCGGGTGCCGTCGCGGGCAGGCTGGGTCGCGTGCCGCGCCACCTGAGTCTCGATGAGGCGATGGCTGCAGTCCGCAGCCGCGAGCAGCTGCGGGCGAGCGGTATGACCGCGCGGGCGATCGGGGACGCGGTGGTGCGCGGGCAGCTGCGGCGGCTGCAGCGCAACCGATATGTCGGGGTGGAGCTCTGGAACGATCTCTGGCCGGAGTCGCGTCACCTCATCGAGGTGTGCGCCGCGGTCGCCGAGATGCGCGACGGCGATGGCGTCGCCTCCCATGAGTCGGCCGGAGTTCTGGCGGAGTTGCCCCTGTATCGCCACACGCCGTCGGCGGTCCACCTCCTCAAGCCCGGAGCGCGACGCGGGTCCAGCCGCGTCGGGCTGCAACACCATGCCGATCTGCTTCCCGCCGGCGACATCACGGTGGTCAACGGCATCCGATGCACGACGCTGGATCGCACGGTGTTCGACTTGGTGCGCGCCCTCAGCATGGAGGCCGCCGTCGCCGTGGCGGATGCCGCCGTGCGCCGCGAGGCGATGCGCGGATCCGCGTACGACGAGCGCGCCGCGGAAGCCTGGCGTGAGCGAATGCTGCAGCGGTGCGAAGCTGCACGCGGTGGCCGAGGGGTTCGCCAGGCTGAGGCGGCGATCCGCTTCGCCGACGGTCGGTCGGAGTCGCCCGGCGAGGCGGTCAGCAGGCTGCAGCTGAGTCGTCTCGGATTCCGCGAGCTGCGGCTCCAGGTGCCGGTCAGGGGACCGGACGGGCGGACCTATCGCGTCGACATCGGCATCGAAGACGTGCGGAGCTTCTACGAGTTCGACGGCATGGGCAAATACGACGAACTCGCGCTCGCGTCGGGGAAGACCCTCAAGGAGGTGGTTCTCGACGAGAAGCGCCGCGAGGACTGGATCCGCGGGACGACTCAGCGTCGACTGGTCCGCGCCGAGGCTCCGCACATCGTCACGCCCGAGGCGCTCGGTCGCCGCCTCGCTGCCTTCGGGATCACCCCGCCGCGCCGGTGACCCTGCCGTTCACATCGGGTGCTCTCACCGAGATCACCCGTCGTGTGCGTTCACAACGCGTGCGTTCGGTGAGAGCGCGTGATGTGAACGAGCGGCGGGAGAGTGGATGCTGCGGCCCGGGCCGACCGGCGGTGACGGGGTGTCAGGCGGAGTGGGCGGCGCGCTCGGCCGAGCGGATGACCGACTCGACGCCGAGCATGAAGAGCTCGCGGTCCTTCAGGTCCTGCAGCTGCGCGGACATCTGCGCGATGTGGGGGTGCTTGATCGGGTCGACGAGCAGCGGGCCCTCGAACCACGGGCTGGATTCCGTGGAGGCGGTGGAGGTGCGCTCCGCCCGCGCGCGGGCGACGCCGGCGGCGATCGACAGCACGTGCGTCGCCAGGAGCGCGTAGTGCTGCACCAGGGCATCGCCGGTGAGGCCGGCTCGCGAGAACGCGTCGAGCATCAGCTCGATGGCGTCGAGCTCGCCGGGGCCGTGGGTGGTGAGGACGATCGCCTCCTGCCCCACGGCGGGGTAGCGGGCGAACTCGGTCAGGGTTGCCGCCGCGAGCTGGCGAAGGCGCTCCTGCCACTCCTCGGGGTCGGCGGTGACGGCGGCGAGGCTCCGCAGGGTGAGCTCGTCCAGCAGTGCGCTCATCAGCTCTTCCTTGCCGCGGAAGTGGCGGTAGACGGCGGTCGGGTCGGTGCCGAGCTTCGCGCCGAGCTCGCGGATCGAGAGGGAGGATGCTCCGGTCGTCTCGGCGAGCTCGAGGCCGGCCGCGATGATCGTGGCCCGGTCGAGGCGCTTCGCGCCCGGCTTCTCGGGCGTCGCCCCGGTGCGTGCCGCCATGATCCCCGCTCTCTGCGTCGCGTCCATCGTGCCACGCGGCCCTGCCTCGGCGTCGTGACGTCACCAGCCTAGCCTGCCTGTCATCGCCCGTGTCAACAGTGTTGACAGGAGCGATGACGTCGGTCTATCGTCAAGCGATCCGTTCGACGACGAAGGAGAGGTCCCGTGGCCGCTGCCGTTCCTGCAGATGCAGACACCCCGTACGCAGACACCGTGTTCATCCGAGGTGCCGTGTTCAGCTCCGACCTCGTGCGGGCTCGAAGCACCGAGGCCCTGAGCGGTGTGGCCGTCGCCGTGCGTGACGGGCGCATCGCGGCGGTGTGCGCCGAGGACGAGGCATCCGCCTTCATCGGTCCTGACACGGAGGTCGTCGACCTCGCGGGAGCGCTGCTCGCGCCGGGATTCCAGGACGCGCACGTGCACCCGATGTCGGGCGGCGTCGAGCTGCTGCAGTGCAACCTCACCGGCTCGGAGGATGCCGCCGACACGCTGGCGACGATCGCGCGCTACGCCGCCGAGAACCCCGACGCCGAGTGGATCGTGGGCGGCGGGTGGTCGATGGACCACTTCGCGGGCGGGGCTCCGCTGCGCGGCGCGCTCGACGCGATCGTGCCCGACCGGCCGGTGCTGCTCGCGAGTCGCGACCACCACTCCGCGTGGGCCAACACCGCCGCGATGCGCGCGGCCGGCGTCGACGCGGCCACCGCCGACCCGGCCGACGGCCGCATCGAGCGCGAGGCCGACGGTTTCCCCGCCGGCACCTTCCACGAGGGCGCGGCCGACCTGTTCGCCGAGGCACGCCCGAAGGTCTCGGAAGACCTCGCCTACGCGGGGCTGCTGCGCGCGCAGGACGACCTCATCGCGCAGGGCATCACGGGCTGGCAGGACGCACTCGTCGGCAACTTCCCCGGGATCTCGGGCGGGCTCGCCTCCTACCGTCGCGCGCTCGCCGAGGGAACGCTCAAGGCTCACGTCGTCGGGGCGCAGTGGTGGGAGCGAGGTGAGGGGATCGAACAGCTCGAAGGGATGATCCGCACGCGCGACGAGATCGCCGCGCTCGGACGCGAGGACCGCTTCTCGCTGGGCTCGATCAAGTTCATGGTCGACGGCGTCGCCGAGAACCACACAGCCGCCATGCTCGAGCCGTACCGCGACGGGCACGGTCACTCGACCGACAACCGCGGCCTGTCGTTCATCCCGACCGAGCGGCTGCGCGAGTACGTCATCGCCGCCGACGCCGCGGGTTTCCAGCTGCATTTCCACGCCCTCGGCGACCGGGCCGTGCGCGAGGCGCTCGACGCGATCGAGGCGGCGGCGGAGGTCAACGGCGCGACCGACGGCCGCCACCACCTCGCTCACATCCAGGTGGTCGACGCGGTCGACGTGCCGCGCTTCGCGGCAGCCGGCGCCGTGGCGAACATGCAGCCGCTGTGGGCGTGCCACGAGGACCAGATGGACGAGCTCACGTTGCCGTTTCTCGCCGAGTCCGCCGCGTCGCGGCAGTACCCGTTCGGCGATCTCGAGCGGGCCGGCGTGCGCCTCGCCGGAGGCAGCGACTGGCCGGTCTCGAGCGCGGATCCGCTCGCCGGGGTGCACGTCGCCGTCAACCGGGTCGCCCCGCTGTCCGACGACGAGCCGCTCGGCGGCGCCCACCAGCGCCTCGACCTCGCCACCGCGCTCGCCGCCTACACGTCGGGCACGGCGTACGTGAACCACCGCGACCACGACACCGGCTACGTCCGCGCCGGCTACATCGCGAATCTCGTGATCGTCGAGCCGAATCCGTTCACCGTCCCCGTCGAAGAGCTCTACCTCTGCCGCGTGGCCTCGACCTGGATCGACGGCGAGCGCGTCTACGCGCGGGCCGACGCCGACGCCGACGCCGACGCCGAGGCCGACGCCGACCTCGACGCCGACGCCGAGGCATCCGTCCTGTCCTGAGTCCCTCCACCACCCGACACCGCCGTCACACCCCCGAGGAGCACCATGATCCGCACCCGACGCACCCGTCGCCTGCTCGCGTTCGCGGGCACCGGCGTGGCCGCGGCGCTCGTCCTGTCCGCGTGCAGCGCCGACACGTCGAGCCCCGACGCCACTGCCGCCCCCGAGTGGGAGTACACCGCCCAGACGGCCGCGCCGTCGGGGGACATCGACTCGTACTCGTGGGTGAGCTACTCCGAGCCGTACTCGCTCGACTACGCCTACGCGTTCGACTACGCCGACAACCAGGTGCTCGCGAACGTCTGCGAGTCGCTGCTGCGGCTGAACCCCGACTTCACGCTCTCGCCCGGCCTGGCGGAGGCGTTCGACCACCCGACGCCCGAGACGTGGGTCTACACGATCCGCGACGGCGTCACCTTCCACGACGGCACGCCGCTGACCGCGGCCGATGCCGTCGCCTCCCTGAGCCGGCATCTCGATCCCGAGGTCGGTTCGTCGTGGTACTCGGCGTATCAGAACGTCGCGTCGATCGAGCAGACCGGCGACCGTCAGGTGACGGTGACCATGAACGGCCCCGACTCGCAGTTCAACCTGGCGATGGGCGGATCGGCGGGTGTGGTCGAGTCCGCCGCGGCACTGGCCGAGAAGGGGCCCGACTACGGCAACTCGACGGGGCTCGTCAACTGCACAGGCCCCTTCGCGCTCACCGAGTGGAAGTCGGGGGAGTCGGTCACCCTGACCCGCTACGACGGCTACTGGGACGACACGCTGCGCGCCCGCGCCGGCGAGGTCGAGATCCTCTTCATGACCGACCCCAACGCGCGCGTCAATGCGCTGAAGTCAGGCGAAGTCGACGGCGGCTGGATGATCCCGGCTGACGCGATCGGGCAGCTGCAGGACTCCGGCGAGGGGGACATGCACTTCGGCCTCAACACCGCGGTCGGCAGCCTCATCGTGAACAACATGGAGGGTCCGCTCGGCGACGAGCGCGTGCGCCGGGCGCTGCTCATGGCGATGGACCGGCAGGGGATCCTGGATGCTGCGGCCAAGGGCTACGGCGAGGTCACGAACGCGCTCACCACCGAGTCGGTGTGGGTCGGCGCGAGCGGGGCGGGGCTGAAGGAGGCGTTCGAGGGCCTGGAGGAGTACCCGTACGACGTCGAAGCGGCGAAGAAGCTCATCGACGAGGCGGGGGTCGCGGGCGAGGAGATCGTGATCGCCACCGCGCCGATCAGCAACGAGTTCACCGTCGTCTCCCAGGGAGCGGCCGCCGCCGCCCAGTCGATCGGCCTCACGGCGACCATCGAGACGGTGAGCCCGAGCGCGTACACGGCGCTGTTCTCCGACCCGAGCGCGCGCGAGGGCATCGACCTGTTCTACACCTCGTGGTACCTGTCGAGCCCGGATCCGCTCGAGATGTACAGCGTGCTGCGCACGGGCGAGTTCAGCAACTACGGGAACTGGAGCGACGCCGAGTTCGACGCCCTCGTGAACGAGGCCGTCACGATCGACGACCCCGCGGCGCGCAGCGAGGTCACCGCCCAGGCGCAGCGCATCGCGAACGAGCAGCTGCCGTGGCTGCCGCTGTTCCAGGGCCCGATGACGCTGTTCCTCGGCGACCGGGTGACCGGTGTCGCCCCGTCGGTGGCGTTCATGTACTACCCGTGGGCGGCGACCATTGGCTCCCGCTGACGTGAGCGCGGGCCCGGCGGTCGCCGCCGGGCCCGGCCGGCATCGGCGGCGGGCCCGAGGCGGCGCAGGAGCGGCGATCGCCGTCCGCCGGATCGCCGGCAAGCTGGGGGGCCTCCTGCTCACGCTGTTCCTGGCATCCGTGCTCGTGTTCTTCTCGCGCTTCCTGGTGCCCGGCGATCCTGTGGCTTTCCTGCTGCGCGGCCGCAAGCCCAGCCCCGAGGCGGTGGCACAGGTCACCGCGCAGTACGGTCTCGACCTGCCGCCGTGGCAGCAGTACCTCAACTGGGTGGCGGGGCTCCTGCACGGTGACCTGGGGCGGTCGCTGCAGTACCGGCAGGACGTCACGGCGGTGCTCGGCGAGCGGCTGCCCGTCACCCTCGGGCTGGTCGTGATGGCGGGCACGATGATCGCGGTCGTCGGCCTCATCGCCGGCGCGATCGCCGCCCTCCACCGGGGCCGCCTCGCGGACCGCTCGATCCTCATCGGGCTCACCGTGCTCGGCGCGATCCCGTCGTTCGTCGGGTCCATCGTGCTCATCGCGGTGTTCGCGGTGCAGCTTGGATGGTTTCCGTCGTTCGGGTCGGGCGAAGGCTTCTGGGACACGGCCTACCACCTCGTGCTTCCGTCGATCGCCCTCGCGATCGTGTTCGTCGTGCTGGTGGGCAAGGTGACGCGTTCGTCGATGATCGACCAGCTCGACCGCGAGCACGTCGAGGTCGCGATCAGCCGCGGCATCAGGCGCGGCACGGTGATCCGCCGTCACGTGTTCCGCAACGCCGTCGGGCCGATCCTGACGGTGAGCGGGATGCTGGTGGCTGGCCTCCTCGTCGCGAGCTCCATCGTCGAGGCGGCCTTCGGCCTCGCCGGCATGGGCTCGCTGCTCGTGCAGTCGGTCGACCGCCTCGACTTCCCGGTCGTGCAGGCGATCGTCCTCCTCGTCGTGACCGCGTTCGTGCTCGTCAACGCCGTGATCGACGTCCTCGAACCCTGGATCGATCCGCGATCCGCTGCCGGAGCCGGTGCCCGATGATGACCACGACGCCCACCCTCGCCGTCAAGGTGCTGCGCGCACCGCGGCTGCCCCGCACCAGCCTGACGTTCGCGATCGCACTCGGAGTCCTCGCCGCGATGACGCTGGCCGCGATCTTCGCGCCGTTCCTCGCACCGTACAACCCCGACGCCGTCGACTTCGCCGCGGTGAACGCGCCGCCGAGTGCCGCGCACTGGCTCGGCACCGACGGTCTCGGCCGTGACACCTTGAGCCGTCTCATCTACGGCGCGCGCACGGCCCTGCTGGGCCCGCTCCTCGTGGTGATCGCGTCGACGGTGCTCGGCATCCTCCTCGGGCTCGTCGCCGGCTGGCGCGGCGGCTGGATCGACTCGGTGCTCGGTCGCCTGTTCGACGTGCTGTTCGCCTTCCCGTCCCTGCTCATCGCGATCATGGCGGTCGCGCTGTTCGGCAAGGGGCTGGTCGCTCCCGTCATCGCGATGAGCATCGCCTACGCGCCGTTCGTCGCGCGCCTCACCCGCTCGCTCATCGCTGCCGAGCGCACGCGGCCCTATGTCGCGGCATATCGCGTGCAGGGCTTCGGCGGTGCGTGGATCGCGCTGCGGCGCGTGCTGCCGAACGTCACCCCGATCGTCGGGGCGCAGTCGACGCTCAACTTCGGGTACGTGCTCGCGGAGCTCGCAGCCCTGTCGTTCCTCGGCCTGGGTGTGCAGCCGCCCACCGCCGACTGGGGCGCGATGATCAACGAGGCGCAGGCCGGGCTCATCGGCGGGCACTTCCTGCCCGCGATCGTGCCGGCCGTGGCCGTCGTCGTTGTCGTCGTGGCCGTCAACATCATCGGAGAAGAGCTCTCCGACCGCATCGGTGGGGAGACCCCGGCATGAACGCAACCGAGACCGTCACCGATCCCGCCGTCGCGCCGGCCGCGCCGAATCCGGCATTGCTCGACATCCGCGACCTCACGCTCGACCTGCCCGACGGCACGCGGCTTCTGCACGGCATCTCGCTGTCGGTGGCCGCGGGCGAGACCGTCGGCCTCGTCGGCGAGTCCGGGTCGGGAAAGTCGCTGACCGCCCGCACCGTGCTGGGGCTCGTTCCCGACCGCTCCACGATCACCGGCGAGGTCGTGCTCGACGGCGCCGGAGTGCTCACCGCCCGTGCGCCCGAGCTCCGGAAGCTGCGTCGTCGCGGCGCGGCGATGATCTTCCAGGATCCGCGGGCGGGCATCAATCCGATGAGGACGATCGGCGATCACCTCACCGAGGCGCTCCGCCTCGCAGAGGGATGGTCGACGGATGCTGCGCGCGCACGCGCCGTCGAGCTGCTCGAGGCGGTGCGCCTCCCGCGCCCCGAAGACCACCTGCGCCAGTTCCCGCACGAGTTCTCGGGCGGGATGCTGCAACGCGTCATGATCGCGGGAGCCCTGACGACGTCGCCGAAGCTCCTCGTGTGCGATGAGCCCACGACGGCTCTCGACGTGACCACCCAGGCGGAGATCATCGGCGTGCTCACCGAGCAGCGCGCCAGCCGCGGGATGGGCATGCTCTTCATCACGCACGACCTCAACCTCGCGGCGTCGTTGTGCGACCGCGTGTACGTGATGAGCGGCGGGCGGGTCGTCGAGCAGGGCCGCGCGCACGAGGTGCTGCGCGACCCGCGCGCCGAGTACACGCGGCGCCTCGTCGCCGCGACCCCGACCCTCGTCGGCGCCGCCCCGGGCTCGACCGCGGACCAGAGCATCGGAGGTTCTGCGGGGCACGCCGGGTCGCAGCATCCATCCGCCGGCGTGTCGTCCATGGCCTCCGACTCCGTGCACGGCGACGGCGGCGTGGTCCGCACGGCCGGCCGCGAGGTCCCCGCCGCGCGCCCGGACGAATCCGCACGACCGATGCTCGAGGCTGCGGGGGTGTCGAAGACGTACGCCCGCCGGGGCAAGGAGCCGGTGCGCGCGGTGATCGGCGCCTCGGTCGAGGTGCCTCGCGGCGGCGCGCTGGGGGTGGTGGGCGAGTCGGGGTCGGGCAAGTCGACGCTCGCCCGCATGATCGTGGGGCTCGAGGCCGCCGACACGGGCGACATCCGCGTCGACGGTCGCGAGCGCACCGCGGTTCCCCGCAACCGGCGCGAGCGGCTCGCCCACGCACGCAGCGTGCAGATGGTGTTCCAGGATCCGTACCTGTCGCTCGACCCGCGCATCACGGCGGGTCGCGCGATCGAAGACGCCCTGCGCCTGCACACCCGGCTGAGCGCGACCGAGGCACGGACGCGGGTGCTCGAGCTGCTCGCCCAGGTCGGACTGGGGGAGAAGCACGCCGCCGCGCGGCCGCGGACCCTCTCGGGCGGTCAGCGGCAGCGCGTCGCCATCGCCCGCGCCCTCGCGATCGAGCCGGACGTGCTCGTGATGGACGAGGCGACGAGCGCGCTCGACGTCTCGGTGCAGGCCCAGGTGCTCGACCTCGTCGACCGGATCCGGCGGGAGCGCGGACTCACCGTGCTCTTCATCAGCCACGACCTCGCCGTCGTCAGGCGCGTGTGCGACGAGACCGTGGTGATGCGCCGCGGTGAGATCGTCGAGCGCGGTCGCACGGCGGAGCTCCTCGCAGCCCCGCAGCACGAGTACACGCGGCTGCTCATCGACTCGGTGCCGAAGCCCGGGTGGGACGCCGAAGCGGCGGGTGCCGAGGTCGAGGCCGCGGGTGTCGATGGCGGCGTACCGGACGCGGGTGCGGACGACGGCGATGCGGAGGCCGCAGCAGTGGAGGCGGCGAAGGTCGAGGCGGCCGGGCAGGCGCGGTGAGCCGGGTCCGGCGGAGGACACCGGCGCGCGGGAGGATGGAGGGGTGTTCAGTGTCGAACTGATTCCGGATGCCGAGATCGACGGCGTGCTCCGGGAGGACTGGGACCGGCTCCTCGGCGCGGACCTGCCGAGCGCAGGACGCAACCCGGCGCCCAGCAACCGCCCCCACGTCACGCTCGCGGTGCGGGACCATCTCGAGCCGTCGGCCTTCGCCGGCATCGCCGAGATGCTCCCCGTACCCCTCGAGCTCGGAGGGGTGCTGCTCCTCGGCCACCGGGATCGGTACGTGCTCACGCGCCAGGTCGTCGTGACCTCCGCCCTGCTGGAGATCCACCGCGTCGTGGCCGAGCTCGCCGGCAGGCCCGAGCCCCGCTACTCGACCACGCGGATCGACCACTGGACGCCGCACATCACCCTCGCGCGCGGGCTGACCGCGGTGCGACTGGCGACGGCCATGCGCACGATCAGGGCCCCGCACCTGAGCGGAGAAGCCGTCGGTGCGCGGGTGTGGGACGCCGAGAACCGGCGCGTCATCACGATCCGGTGAGTGCGGCGCCGGCTGCGCGAGCGGTCAGTCCGCGAGGGCGAGCGCGCGGAACGGCTCGCGCGGCGCGGCGGGCGGCTGCGGGGTGCGTGCCGGCTGCTGCCGTGCGCGCATGGTGCGCAGGTAGAGCTCGTCGATGAGGGAGGTCGCGAGGCGCACGAGCTTCGCGATCTCGGCGTCGTCGCGGTCGACCCACGCGCAGCGGGGCTCGTCGTCGACGGGCACGAAGCCGTCATGCTGCTCCCACGCGACCAGCGTGCGCTCCGCGCCCAGCACGTGCTGCTGCCACCACACCTGGCGGAGGTAGCCCCGCGGGATGCTGCGCCACGCCTTGTTCGTCGTCTTGATCTCGGCGAGGGTGATGCGACCCACGCTGTCGACGGCGATGCCGTCGGGGGTCGCGAGATGGCGCTTCTCGACGACCGCGTGGAAGAGCGCGGACGACGGCTGGATGCCGTGGGTCGCGGCGACCCACGCTGCGATCTCCGGCTCGCGGGCGCGTCCGTGCGCGGTGTACGCGTTGCCCGAGAAGCCCGAGCCGAGGAGCTTCGCATCGGCCGCGCGGGCGATCGCCCTGTCGGAGGTGAGGGTGGCGACGTCCGTCGCGGTGATGCCCCGGGACCGCGCGCGCACCCAGGCCACCCGGTCGCGCGAGTCGGCGACGATGCGGGCGGCGACCTCCGGTGCCTGCGTCGCGAGCCCGGACGGGTGCGCGACGGAGGGAACGGGATTCACCCTTCGAGGCTACGCCGCCGACCAGACATCCGCCGCCTGCGACGCACCGCGGTCGCCGGGCCTGCGGCGCGCAAGGGGGTTGCGGTCGGCGGCCACGGTGGCATTCTCGGGGCATGGACACCATCACTTCAGGCGAGTTCCGCGCGTTCCCCGGTGTCGAGGACTGGCATCCGCGCGTGACCGGGGCGTTCGCGCTGTTCCGCACCGGCACGTTCGCCGCCGGGGCGCAGCTGTTCGGCGCGATCGCCGAGCTGGCCGAGGCGGCCGACCACCATCCCGACGTCGACGTGCGGTACACCTCCGTGCGCGTGCGGCTCATGACGCACTCGGCAGGCGGGCTGACGCACAAGGATGCGGCGCTCGCCGCGCAGATCTCGCAGGCCGCGCGCGAACTCGACATCCCGGCCGACACCGCGCGAATGCTCGACGTGATGCTCGCGCTCGCCACCCCCGACCCCGGCGCCGTCGTGCCGTTCTGGAAGGCGGCGACCGGATTCTCGGAGGTGCGCGACGGCGTCCTGTTCGACAAGGACGGACGGGGCCCGCTCATCTGGTTCCAGCCGGTCGACAAGCCGCTGCGGGGTCGGTCGCACCTCGACGTCAACGGACCGCGGGACGTCATCGAGAAGCGGCTCGACGCCGCGCTCGCCGCGGGCGGCGTCATCGTCGACGACTCGCACGCGCCCGAATGGTGGACGCTCGCCGACGCCGACGGTCACAAGGTCGACCTCTGCCCCTGGCGCACCTGACTCCTCCTTCCGGAGGCGTCGCGCACTGGGGGCTCGATTTGGCGGACCGTGCGCGATCGCGTACCCTTGTGGAAGCCGAAGACCGCCGGTCATCGACGTGCGTGCGAACGCATGAAGATCGAAGCTCTGCAACGCAGGGGCCCGCGCAGGTGTCACGAACGATTCTCCTGGATTCAGGAATCCCGCTCCGTGCGCTTGCGCCGGAGCTTTTTTGTTGCCGCGACGAGGATGACCGGGAGCCTTCGGCCGGCGCCCCGCCACCGCGGAGCGTCTCATTCACACAAGGAGTGGCCATGGCGCAGAAGGAAGCATCGGTCGCCGAGCTCACGAAGCACTTCGAGGACTCGACCGCCGTTCTGCTGACCGAGTACCGCGGTCTGACGGTTGCCCAGCTCAAGGAGCTGCGCAACAGCATCCGTCAGGACGCGGAATACGCCGTGGTGAAGAACACGCTGACCAAGATCGCCGCGAACAACGCGGGGATCACGTCGCTGGACGACGACCTCAAGGGTCCGTCGGCCATCGCATTCGTGCACGGTGACCCGGTCTCCGTCGCGAAGGGTCTTCGTGCCTTCGCCAAGGCACACCCTCTTCTCGTGATCAAGGGCGGTTTCTTCGACGGAAACCCCCTGAGCGCTGACGAGGTCAACAAGCTCGCCGACCTCGAGAGCCGTGAAGTCCTGCTGGCGAAGCTCGCCGGTGCGATGAAGGCCTCGATGACCAAGGCGGCATACGTCTTCAATGCGCTTCCGTCGAAGGCCGTCCGCACGGTCGACGCGCTGCGCGAGAAGCAGGAGTCCGCGGCCTGACATCGGGCCTCGGCGTAGCAAAACCACAATCAAGGAGAAACATCATGGCAAAGCTCAGCACTGAGGAGCTGCTCGACGCGTTCAAGGAGCTCACGCTCATCGAGCTCAGCGAGTTCGTCAAGGCGTTCGAGGAGACCTTCGACGTCACCGCCGCCGCCCCGGTCGCGGTTGCCGCTGCGGGCGCGCCCGCCGGTGCCGCTCCGGAAGAGGCCGAGGAGAAGGACTCGTTCGACGTCGTCCTCGAGGCCGCCGGCGACAAGAAGATCCAGGTCATCAAGGTCGTCCGCGAGCTCACCTCGCTCGGCCTCGGTGAGGCGAAGGCCGTCGTCGACGGTGCTCCGAAGGCCGTCCTCGAGGGCGCCAACAAGGAGACCGCCGACAAGGCGAAGGCCGCTCTCGAAGAGGCCGGCGCGACGGTTACCCTCAAGTAATCCCGCGCTGCTTCTGCAGCGAATCAACGAAGGCCCCGGATGCTCGGCATCCGGGGCCTTCGTCGTGCCGGCGGCGGCCCGCCTACCCGCGAGACTGCGCATTCTGTGAAACCCCTTTCTCGCGAATCTGTCAAGCTCCACCGTTGATTTCGCCGGAGGACTTGCGCTTCAGCATCCCTTCTGGCAAGAATGAGAAAGCGCATTCCAGAAAGCGCATTCTCACCCTCGAAGACGAGACCGGAGGATTCGGTGACGACGACGCACCGCCCCAGAACGCGGCCCCCACGGTGCGCACGCGGAGCATCCGCATGAGCGCGATCAGCGAGCTCGGCAAGCTCAAGACAGCGAAGGGCGACGGCAAGAAGCAGAACAAGGCCGCCTACCTCTTCCTCGCCCCGTGGTTCGTCGGGCTGGCGCTGATCACGATCGGCCCGATGGTCGCATCGTTCGGCCTGTCGTTCACGCGGTACAACCTGCTCAGCCCGCCGAAGTGGATCGGCGTGCAGAACTACGCCCGCATGTGGGAGGACGAGCGGCTGCACTCCGCCCTCCAGGTGACGTTCACGTATGTGTTCGTGTCGCTGCCGCTGCAGCTCGCCGTCGCGCTGTTCCTCGCGATCGTGCTCGACCGGGGCCTGCGCGGGCTCGCCTTCTACCGGTCGGCCTTCTACCTGCCGTCGCTTCTGGGGGCGAGCGTCGCCATCGCGATCCTCTGGCGCCAGATCTTCGGTGTCGACGGACTCGTGAACCAAGTGCTCGCCGTATTCGGCATCGAGGGCCAGGGCTGGATCTCGAACCCCGACACGGCCCTGGGCACGCTGATGATCCTGAACGTCTGGACGTTCGGCTCGCCGATGGTGATCTTCCTCGCCGGCCTCCGTCAGATCCCGACGATGTACTACGAAGCGGCCGACGTCGACGGGGCCAGCCGGCGGCAGCAGCTGTTCCGCATCACGATCCCGCTGCTCACACCGATCATCTTCTTCAACGCCGTGCTGCAGCTGATCGGCACGTTCCAGTCGTTCACGCAGGCGTACATCGTCTCGGGCGGCACCGGCGGTCCGGTGGACTCCACGCTCTTCTACACGCTGTACCTGTACCAGCAGGGCTTCACGAACTACAACATGGGCTACGCATCGGCCATGGCGTGGCTGCTGCTGGTCATCATCGGCATTCTGACCGTCCTGATGTTCTGGACCTCGAGATTCTGGGTTTTCTACGATGACCAAGATTGACGACGCCGCCACGACGGCCCCGCTCGCGACCGAGACGATCGTCACCGGACGCCAGCCGCGCACCCGCCGGCGGAGCCCCTTCCGCAGGCCGATGGCGAGCATCGTGCGCCATACCCTGCTCATCGCGCTCGCGCTCGCGATGCTCTATCCCGTGATCTGGATGGTCGTCAGCTCGCTGCGCCCGAACGACGAGATCTTCCGCGATCCGAGCATCATCCCCGACAGCTTCGAGGTCTCGAACTACACCGACGGCTGGAACGCGCTCGCCTACCCGTTCAACGTGTACATGTGGAACTCGGCACTGATCGTGCTCGGCTGCATCGTCGGCAACCTGGTGTCGTGCTCGATGGCCGCCTACGCCTTCGCGCGGCTGTCGTTCACCGGCAAGCGGTTCTGGTTCGCGGTGATGCTCCTGAGCATCATGCTCCCGATCCACGTGATCATCGTCCCGCAGTACGTGCTGTTCTCCCAGCTGGGATGGGTCAACACCTTCCTGCCGCTGATCGTGCCGAAGCTGCTGGCCACCGACGCGTTCTTCATCTTCCTGATGGTGCAGTTCATCCGCGGTATCCCGAAGGAGCTCGATGAGGCCGCGCGAATCGATGGCGCGGGTCACCCCCGGATCTTCCTCCAGATCATCCTGCCGCTGATGGTCCCGGCGCTTGCGACGACGGCGATCTTCACCTTCATCTGGACGTGGAACGACTTCTTCTCGCAGCTGATCTTCCTCACCAAGCCCGAGCTGTACACCGTGCCCCTGGCGCTGCGGTCCTTCGAGGACGCGCAGAGCTCCACCAACTACGCCCAGATGTTCGCGATGAGCGTCGTCTCGCTCATCCCGATCTTCCTGATCTTCCTGTTCGGCCAGAAGTTCCTCATCAAGGGGATCGCGACGACCGGGATCAAGTGACGCTCGCGTCACGCACTGCTTCGCGGGCCGCCGGGCCCACCCTCATCACAACGCACCAACACCACTCACCGACTTCGGTCGAAAGGATGCAAGACATGCGACGCACCACAACCGCACCGCGCTGGTTGCTGCTGACCTCCGTCGGCGCAGCGACGATGCTGACGCTGACGGCGTGCGCGGGTCAGGCGGAGACCCCCGCCACCGGCCCGACACTGTCCGACGAGCCCGTGACACTCAGCTTCACCTGGTGGGGCAACGACGTCCGCCACGGGATCACCGAAGAGCTCATCGCGGCCTTCGAGGCCGAGCACGAGAACATCACCATCGAGCCGCAGTACACCGACTGGGCGGGGTACTGGGACAAGCTCGCCACCACGGTGGCGGCCGGCGATGCGCCCGACATCATCCAGATGGACGAGAAGCAGCTCTCGACGTACGCCGCGAACGGCGTGCTGCTCGACCTCGGGACCCTCGGCGACCAGCTGCCCACCGGCGACTTCCCGGAGTCGGTGCTCGGCACCGGCGCGCTCGACGGCACGCAGTACGGCATCCCGGTCGGCATCAACACGTACACGTACATGGCGAACGTGGATGTCCTCGAGAGCCTCGGCATCGAGTTGCCCGACGACGAGACGTGGTCGTGGGAGGACCTCAACGAGGTCGCCGAGGAGGTCACCGCCGCCAGCGGCGGCGCGGTCGTCGGCTCGCAGTCGTGGGGCTTCGAGGACGGCGGCCTCAACAACTGGCTGCGCCAGCATGGCGAGTCGCTGTACGCCGAGGACGGATCTCCGGAGGTGACCGCGACCGAGAAGACGCTCGCCGCGTGGTGGCAGAACCTGCTCGATGTCACCGAGGCCGGCGGCACGCCCGTTCCCTCTGCGACGATCGAGCGCGAGTCGGCCGGCCTCGCGGAATCGTTCACCGCGACCAACCAGTCGGCCTTCGGACCGTGGTGGTCGAACCAGGTCGCGGCGCTGCGTGACGCGAGCGGTCAGAACCTCGTGCCGCTCATGGTGCCGATTCCGGACGAGGGCGAAGAAGCCGCCGCGTACTACAAGCCCTCGATGTTCTGGTCGGCGTCGGCCAAGACCGAGCACCCGGCCGAGGTCGCGCTGTTCCTCGACTTCCTGGCGAACAGCGAGGAGGCAGCCGACCTGCTGCTCGCCGAGCGCGGCGTGCCGGCCAACGAGAAGATCCGCGAGTACATCACCCCCAAGCTCGACGAGGTCAACCAGGAGGTCGTCGACTTCCTCGACAAGATCGCTCCGCGCGTGGGCGACGCGCCCCCCGCCACCCCGCCGGGGGGCGGAGCCATCGAGACGATCATCGACCAGCACACCCAGCGGGTGCTGTTCGGCGAAGTGACGCCCGAGGACGCCGCGGCGAGCTTCATCGCGGAGCTGCAGCGGGCGCTCGACGACGCCGCCATCTAGCCGACGAGCGGGGTCGCGCCCATCCGAACGCGCGACCCCGTCGTCCCCAGGACCGCGCGGGGCCGGACCGAAGTGATGAGGGGTCCGGTCCCGGGCGGGCACGCCGCCCGGGCCGGCGGACTGCGGCCCGGGACGAGCGCCCACGGCGGGCAGGTCATCCGCTCGCATGTCATCGGCCCGAATGCGCCGCACCGGGCCCGAACACGCCCACTATGGAGAGAGGAGGGGTTCCTTGAGCGAGGTCACGTCGCGCCCGATCACGATGGCGCAGGTCGCACAGCACGCCGGTGTGTCGCAGGCATCCGTCTCGCGCGTCCTCAACGGCGTCGCCACCGTCGACCCCGCGATCGTCGCGAAGGTCAACCGCGCGGTCGCCGCACTGAACTACTCGCCGAGCGAGGCGGCGCGCAGCCTCGTGAGGGGGAGCAGTCACACCATCGCGCTGCTGGTGCCCGACCTCGAGAATCCGATGTTCCAGGGCGTGCTCAAGGGCCTCACCGTCGCCGCCGCCCGCGACGGCTACCGCGTGCTCGTGGCCGACAGCGCGGAGGCCGTCGGCGTCGAGGCCGACATCGCGAGCGAGGCCCGCAGCAAGTGCGACGCGCTCGTGCTGGTCTCACCCCGCGTGCCGGACGCCGAGCTGCGCGATCTGATCCAGCGCACCACGCCGGTCGTGGTGGTGAACCGTCGCGTCGACGACACCGCGGCGGCCCAGCTGTCGGTCGACTACGCCACGGCCGTCAAGGAGCTGGGGATGCACCTGCGCGGCTTCGGCCATCGGCGCATCGCTTACGTCGCGGGCCCGGCCCTCAGCTACGCGAACGAGCAGCGGGCTCTCGGGCTGGGGGAGCTCGCCCGGGACCACCCCGACCTCGAGTTCCTCACCATTCCGGCGGGATCGAGCATGGAAGCGGGTTACGACGCCGCCGACGCCGTGCTCGAGACCGGGGCCACCGCCGCCATCGCCTTCAACGACCTCGTCGCGCTCGGGCTCATGTCGCGCCTGCGCGAGGTCGGCGTGGAGGTGCCCGAGCAGCTCTCCATCGTCGGGATCGACGACATCCCGCAGTCTCGTTTCGCCGCCCCTCCGCTGACGACCATGTCGGTCCCGCGGATCGAGATCGGGCGGCAGGCTTGGAATCGCATGCGTCAAGCACTGGACGGCGAGAGCGCCGACCACCCCCTGTTCTATCGGCCCGTCCTGGTGGCGCGCCACAGCTCCGGTCCGGCGTCCCACGCCAGCGGCTGGGTGGGTCCTGCCCGCCCGGTGCTGCGCCTGGGGTCGACCGTCGTCGCCCAGTACGAGGAGGGCGTGAACGTCGACTCGGTGCTGTCGCCGCGGCCCTATCTCGACGCCGTGATCTCCCGCACAGGCACCCCGCTCACCGTGACCGAGCCGACCGACCACCCTCACCACCTGGGCGTGAGCCTGGCCATCGCCGACGTCAACGGCACGTCGTACTGGGGCGGGCGCACGTATGTGCGCGGCGAGGGGTCGGTCATGGTCCCCAACCACGGACGGCAGCGCCGGGACCGCCTGCACATCGACGGGCACGCGCTCGACGAGCGGCTCAGCTGGGTCGACGAGCACGGCACGACGCAGCTCGTCGAAGTGCGCGAGCTCCGGTCGGCCGAACTCGCGAACGGCTGGGCGCTGCGCTGGCGCAGCCGCCTCAAGGCGACCCTCGACGCGATCACGTTCGGCTCGCCGGCGACGAACGGGCGTGACGGCGCGGGCTACGGCGGCATCTTCTGGCGCTTCGCCCCCGAGATCGCCCGCGTCTTCAGCCCGGTCGGCGACACCGAGCGCGACGTGCACGGCGCGGCGACTCCGTGGCTCGCCTTCTCCTTCCCCGAACGGGGCACGACCGTCGTGCTGACCCAGGGTGACGAGCGACTGCCGTGGTTCGTGCGGTTCGCCGAGTACCTGGGCGCAGGGCCGTCCGTCGCATGGGACGCGCCCCGGACGATCCCCGAGGGAGGGGAGCTCAGCCTCGAGCTGACGGCGTACGTCCTCGACGAGGAGCTCGCCGACGCCGGTGCCGTCGAGGCGGCCCTTCCCGCGCTGCGCGCCGAGGCGGGGCTGTGACCGGACGCCTCCGCGTCGGCGTCGCCGGCGTCCACGGCCACGGGCGCCGCCACGTCGACGCGGTGCTCGCCGCTTCCGGCCTCGAACTCGTCGCCGTCGCCGACCCCCGGGGCGGCGGCGACGTTCCCTCCTCGACGCGGGTCTTCGCCGACGCCGTCGCGATGATCGACGCCGTCCGCCTCGACATCGTCGTGCTCAGCACCCCGATCCCCACCCATGCGGGCCTCACCCGGCTCGCGCTCGCCCGCGGCGCGCATGTGCTGCTCGAGAAGCCGCCGGTGCCGTCCGTCGCCGATCACCACGAGCTCGTCAGCGCGGCGGATGCTGCGTCCCGAGCCGTGCAGGTCGGTTTCCAGTCGCTGGGGAGCGCCGGTGTGGCGGCGACGGCCGAGGTCGCAGCATCCGGGATCATCGGCGACGTGCTCCACTACGGGGCAGTGGGGCAATGGGCGCGGTCCGAGGAGTACTGGCGGCGCGCGCCGTGGGCCGGGCACCGCGTTCTCGATGGCCGGCTGGTCGCCGACGGCGTCGCGACCAATCCGCTGGCCCACGCGATCGCGACGGCGCTCGCGATCGCCGGTGCCGCCGCCCCGGAGGACGTCGTCGGGATCGACGCCGACCTCCGCCGCGCGAACGACATCGCCACCGACGACACGTCTTCGCTCGTCATCGACCTGCGCGGCGGAGCGCGGGTGGCGGCCGGGCTCGCGGCGACCGCCGCGGAACGCCATGAGCCGTACGTGCTCGTGCGCGGCAGCCGGGGCTTCCTGGTGTACGTCTACACGCTCGACACCCTCCACGTCCATCGCGACGGAGCGGCGCTCCCGCGCACCTACGCGTTCGAGCGCACCGAGCTCCTCGACAACCTCGTCCGGCACATCCGCGGCACCGACGAGCTGCTCGCCCCGCTCGAGCGCACCGGTGCTTTCACCCGCGTTCTCGAGGAGATCGTCACCGGTCCGCCGCCGACGCCCATCGCGCCCGCGCTGGTGCGGGTCGACGAGTCCGCCGGCGAGACCTTCCGCGTCGTGACCGGAGTCGAGGACGCCGTGGAGCGCGTGGCGTGGGAGGCGCGCACCTTCCGAGACCTCGCCGTGCTCTGACGCACGGTCCGAGGCTCAGGCGGTGCCGAGCGGGCCGACGCCGATGATCGCGGACGCGTCGTCGTCGACGGGGGCTGTGGAGTTGCGCACCACGAGCGGTGACGACTCGTACAAGCGGTGGGTGGGGGCGTCGGGGTCGTCGAGCTGCCACATGAGCAGCTGCACCGCGGCTCGTCCCTGCTGGTGCGGCCGCTGCTGCAGCGTGGTGAGCGAGAACATCTCGGCGTAGGCGTGGTCGTCGATGCCGACCACGCTGAGCCGCTCCGGAACACGGATCCCCAGCCGTCGCGCGGCGATGATCGCGCCGACCGCGACCTCGTCGCACACCCCCACCATGGCCGTCGGCCGCGTGCGGCGGTCGCCGAGCAGCTCGACGGCCGCGCCGTACCCGCCGGGCATCGTCACCTCGGACTGGACATGGCGAGCGGATGCCTCCAACCCCGCCTCGCGCATCGCAGAGCGATACCCGTCCAGGCGACGGCCGTCGCCGAAGCTGGTGCGGCGACCGTCGGGGTCGCCGCCGAGGAAGACGATCTCGCGGTGCCCCAGGCCGATGAGGTGGTCGGTGGCGATCCGGGCGGCCGCCTCGTCGTCGATCGAGACGGCATTGGTGCCGACGTCGTAGCCCCCGACGGCGACGACCGGCTTGCCGAACGCGACGAGGCGCTCGAGCTCGCGTGCGCTGGGTTCGATGCCGACCGCGATCAGCCCGTCGAACCCCTTGCGGGCGAGGAAGTGCTCGAACATCTCGCGGCGCGCGGTCGACTCGGGTGGCGCGCCGTAGAGGGCGAGGTCGTACCGGCGTTCGAGCAGCGCGTCCTGGACGCCCTCCAGAACCTGGGCGAAGAACCACCGGTCCAGCGACGGCATGACGACGCCCACGGTCTGGGTGCGTCCCGTCACCAAGCTCACGGCGCTCGTCGTGGGGACGTAGCCCAGGGCGGTCGCGGCATCCCTCACCCGCTGGCGAGTGGCGGCCGAGACGTACCCCGAACCGGTGAGAGCCCGCGAGGCCGTCGACTTCGAGACGCCTGCCGCCCGCGCAACATCGGCGATGCCCCCCATCGGGTCCTCCTCGCGCTCCCGGAGACGCCGACGTCACCCGGGAATCTGGAACCGGTTCCAGGGTCATTTTGCCGTGCTCCCCGCCGGCGCACCAGCCCAAGGCTCGGGCTTTATCGACTTGTGACCCACGGTCATTGTGCCTCCTGGCGGCATCCCCTAGCGTGAGCATGGAATCGGTTCCCGATCTCATAAGAGCGGATCCCGAGAGGCGTGGCTCCGCGAACTCATAGAGGAGGACGAATGAGAGTGCACAAGCGCGGTCGTCTGATCGCGATGGCAGCGGGCGCGGCGGTCGCAGCACTCGCCCTCGCCGGCTGCACCGGCGATATCGAGGAGGGCGGCGGCGACGCAGACTGCTCGGACTACGAGGAGTTCGGGACGTTCGACGGCGCCGAGGTGACCATCGGCGGAACGATCCTGGAGGTCGAGGCCGACGCGCTCGTAGAGTCCTGGGCGGACTTCGAGGAGTGCACCGGCATCACGATCGATTACCAGGGCTCAGGAGAGTTCGAAGCCCAGATCGCGGTGCTCGCCGAGGGCGGCAATGCCCCCGATATCGGCATCGTTCCGCAACCCGGCCTGGTCGCACGCCTCGCCGACGGCGGCTGGCTCATCCCGGCTTCCGAAGCGGTGGAGGCCAACACCGACGAGTGGTGGGACCCGATCTGGAAGACCTACGGCACGGTGGATGACGTCTTCTACGCGGCGCCGCTCATGGCGAGCATCAAGGGCTTCGTGTGGTACTCGCCCTCGGAGTTCGAGGAGAACGGCTGGGAGATCCCCGCCACCATCGACGAGCTCATGACGCTTTCGGAGCAGATCGCCGAGGACACCGGGCGCCAGCCGTGGTGCGCGGGCTTCGAGTCTGCGGAGGCAACGGGCTGGCCGGGCACCGACTGGATCGAGGACTACGTCCTGCGCCAGTCAGGCCCTGACGTCTACGACCAGTGGGTGTCGCACGAGATCCCGTTCAACGACCCGCAGATCGTCGAGGCATGGGACGGCGTCGGCGAGATCATCAAGAGCGACGAGATGGTCAACGGCGGATTCGGAGACGTGTCGACGATCGTCGCGACCAACTTCCGCGACGCCGGCCTGCCGATCCTCGATGGCGAGTGCTCGCTGCACCACCAGGCGACCTTCTACTCCTCGTTCTGGCCGGAGGGCACCGAGGTGGCCCCGGACGGCGACATCTACGCGTTCCTCCTGCCGCCGGTCGACGCAGGCGCCGGCCAGGCGGTCACGGGCGGTGGCGAGTTCCCCGTCGCATTCCGTGACGCCGAAGAGGTCGAGGCGGTCCGTGCGTACCTCTCGACCGACCTGTGGGCGAACAACCGGGTGAGCCTCGGCGGCGTGATCAGCGCCAACAAGGGCCTCGACCCGGAGAACGCCGGCAGCGAGCTGCTGAAGCAGGGCATCGAGATCCTGCAGGACCCGGAGACGACATTCCGGTTCGACGGTTCCGACCTGATGCCCGGAGCGGTGGGCGCTGACTCGTTCTGGAAGCAGATCGTGGCCTGGGTCACCGGCAACGCGACCACCGAGCAGGCGGTCGACGCGGTCGAGTCCAGCTGGCCTTCGCAGTAGGGCCGGATGTCGCATCCATGAGGATCGGGGCGGGTCATGGCCCGCCCCGATCCCATCCTCGAGGACGAGAGGTGCACACACATGACCACCGCTGATCTCATCGGAAAAATCCTTCAGGTGGTGATGGGCCTTGCCGTGTTCGCGGCGATCATCGGGGCCCTGATCTTTCTGATGGATCGCGCGCCGAAGAAGGGTCGCGACTACTGGCAGCTGACGTGGTTCCTGCTTCCGGCCGTCGTGCTCCTCGCGATCGGCCTGATCTGGCCCGCGATCCGCACGACCGGACTGGCGTTCCTCGACAGCTCGGGCAATTTCAGCTGGACCAACTTCGTCTGGATGTTCACGCAGCCCGCGGCCATCCGCACGCTCATCAACACGGTCATCTGGGTGCTTCTGGTGCCCACGTTCTCGACGGCGCTCGGTCTCCTCTACGCCGTCTGGATCGACAAGTCGCGGGGTGAGAAGTACTACAAGGCGCTCGTGTTCATGCCGATGGCGATCTCGTTCGTCGGCGCCGGCATCATCTGGCGCTTCGTGTACGAGTACAAGGCGGCCGGGCGCGAGCAGATCGGCCTCCTCAATGCGATCGTGGTCGCGTTCGGCGGCGAGCCGGTGCAGTGGATGCAGACGGACCCCATCAACACGGTGCTGCTGATCGTCGTCATGATCTGGATCCAGACGGGCTTCGCGATGGTCGTGCTGAGTGCGGCGATCAAGGGCATCCCGACCGAGCAGATCGAGGCGGCCCAGCTCGATGGGACGAACGCGTGGCAGCGCTTCACCAGCGTGACGGTGCCCGGCATCCGTGGTTCGCTCGTCGTGGTGCTCACGACGATCTCGATCGCCACCCTCAAAGTGTTCGACATCGTCCGCACGATGACCGGCGGAAACTTCAACACCAGCGTCGTCGCGAACGAGATGTACGTGCAGGCGTTCCGTGCCAGCGAGATCGGGCGCGGGTCGGCCCTCGCGGTGATCCTGTTCCTGCTGGTGCTGCCCATCGTCGTCTACAACGTCAATGTGCTCCGCAAGCAGAGGGAGATCCGATGAGCAGCGTGGCTCCTGTCGACCTTCCCACAGAGGACGGGAAGGACGCCTATCAAGACGCTGCGGCGGGTACGAAGACCTCCCGCGTGAAGCGGCGCCTCACGTCGCGCACCGCCACGATCGCCGCCCTGATCATCGCGGTGCTGTGGACGATCCCGACGTTCGGACTGTTCATCTCGTCGTTCCGACCGGCCGAGCTCATCGACACGACCGGCTGGTGGACGATCTTCCAGAACCCCGGGTTCACACTCGACAACTATCGCGAGGTGCTGCTGTCGCCGTCGCGCTCTTCGCCGCAGCTCGGCGCGTACTTCGTCAACTCCCTCGCGATCGCCATTCCCGCGACGATCTTCCCGCTCGTGTTCGCGTCGATGGCGGCCTACGCCTTCGCGTGGATGAAGTTCCGGTTCTCGAACTGGCTTTTCATCCTGATCTTCGCGCTGCAGATCGTTCCGATCCAGATGGCGCTGGTGCCCCTGCTGCAGACCTTCTCGATCTGGTTGAAGCCGGGCATGGAGTGGCTGCACGATGTCGTGCCGATCATCCCGGCCCAGAACTATCTGCCACTGTGGATCGCGCACACCATCTTCGCGCTGCCGCTGACGATCTTCCTCCTCCACAACTTCATCTCGGAGATCCCGGGCGAGGTCATCGAGGCGGCCCGCGTCGACGGCGCGTCCCACAGCCAGATCTTCCTGCGAGTGGTGCTGCCGCTGGCGACGCCGGCGATCGCGTCAGTCGCGATCTTCCAGTTCCTGTGGGTCTGGAACGACCTGCTCGTCGCCCTCATCTTCTCGGGCGGCACGCAGGACGTCGCACCGCTGACGCAGCGTCTCGCCGAGATGGTGGGTACGCGCGGTCAGGACTGGCAGCGCCTGACGGCGGGCGCGTTCGTCTCGCTGGTGGTGCCGCTGATCGTCTTCTTCTCGCTCCAGCGGTTCTTCGTGCGAGGCCTGCTGGCGGGCAGTACGAAGGGCTGACGTACAGGACCACGGATGCTGCGACCCGCCGCGTGCGAGGGGTCGCAGCATCCGTCCGTCCGCACGCCTCTCGCTAACCTGATCGCATGGATGCCCCCGCCGACGTCTCCACCACGGTCGAAGCAGAGCGCGGGCTCAGCGCGGGCGACGTCGCCGTGCGCGTCCGGGACGGTCGCACCAACGCGTACGTCGCCGACACGAGTCGCAGCGTCTGGACGATCGTCCGCGCGAACGTGTTCACGCTGTTCAACGGCATCGTCTTCGCGTGCTTCTTCGTGCTCTTCGTGCTCGGGCGCTGGCAGGACGCGCTGTTCGGCCTCGCGGCGTTCGCGAACTCCATCATCGGCTGCGTGCAGGAGTTCCGGGCGAAGGCGGCTCTGGACCGGCTCGCCCTGCTGAACGCCCCGCGCGCGCGGGTGCGCCGGGAGGGGGTCGAGGCCGAGATCGCCCCGCCCGACGTCGTGCTGGACGACATCCTGGTGCTGCGGGCCGGAGACCAGGTGCCCGCTGACGCGGTGGTCGTGGAGACGCGCGGGCTGCAGATCGACGAGTCCATGCTCACCGGCGAGTCCGACGCGGTCGACAAGAAGTCCGGCGACGACGCGCTGTCCGGCTCGATCGTCGTCGCGGGGGAGGGGGCCGCGCGGGTCTCGCGGGTGGGCGCCGACTCCTATGCGAACCGGTTCGCCGGCGAGGCGAAGCGGTTCTCGCTCGTCGCCTCCGAAGTGCGCACGTCCGTGAACCGCGTCCTGAAATGGATGAGCTGGATCATCGGGCCGGTCGGCCTGCTCGTGCTCAACGCGCAGATGATGGTCGCAGGCGGCTGGGTGCAGGCCTGGGAGAACGGCGGCTGGGTCCAGGCCGTCGTGAACACGATCGCGGCCCTCACAGCGATGATCCCCCTCGGCCTGGTGCTCATCACCTCGATCACGTTCGCGGTGGGCGCGGCGAAGCTCGCCTCCAGCCAGGTGCTCGTCAACGAGCTGCCGGCGGTGGAGGGGCTCGCGCGCGTCGACATCATCTGCCTCGACAAGACGGGGACCCTGACGGGCGGCGACATCGCCTTCGATGCGATCGACCGCATGCCCGGCGGTGCCGCGGGCGGCGACGAGGCTCTCGCCTGGTTCGGTGCGGCGCCGGATGCGAACGCCACAGCCAGGTGTCTTCGGGGGCCCTTCCCTCTCGAGGCGCGGCTCGACGCCGTGGCGTACATCCCCTTCTCGTCCGCCCGCAAGTGGAGTGCGGTGTCGTTCGCGACCGGGCCCGACGGCGCGTGGGTCCTGGGTGCGCCGGAGATGGTGTTCTCAGATGCATCGACGGATGCGGCGACCGACCTGGGGCGAACCGTCACCGCGCTCGCCTCGTCCGGGCGCCGTACGCTCGTGCTCGCGCACGCCGCGTCGCGGATCAGCGCGGAGGACGTCGCGGCCGAGCGCCTGCCGGAGGCGCTCACGCCCATCGCCGTCGTGACCTTTCGAGAGCAGGTGCGCCCGGATGCCGCGGAGACCCTGGCGTACTTCTCGCGGCAAGGCGTGGGCATCCGCGTCATCTCGGGCGACAATCCGCGCACGGTCGCCGCGATCGCCCGCGCCGTCGGACTCGACGTCACCGACGGCTTCGACGCCCGTCGTCTCCCGGAGGACGACGCGGAGCTCGGCGAGGTGCTGGAGCAGAACATCGTCTTCGGGAGGGTGACGCCGGAGCAGAAGAAGCGCATGGTGGTCGCGCTCCAGGCGCGCGGGCACACGGTGGCGATGACCGGGGACGGCGTCAACGACGCCCTGGCCATCAAGACCGCCGACCTCGGTATCGCGATGAACTCCGGCGCCGCCGCGACCAAGGCCGTCGCGCGCATCGTCCTCCTCGACGGCCGGTTCTCCCACCTGCCCGAAGTCGTGGCGGAGGGACGTCAGGTCATCGCGAACATCGAGCGGGTCTCGATGCTGTTCCTCAACAAGACCGTCTACGCGACGGTGCTCGCGGTGCTGTTCGGCGTCCTCGTCCTCGAGTTCCCGTTCCTCCCACGGCAGCTGTCGATCACCGACGGCCTCACGATCGGCATACCGGCGTTCTTCCTCGCGCTGCTTCCCAACACGCAGCGCTACGTGCCGGGGTTCCTGCGACGCTCGCTCGCGTTCGCGATTCCGGCCGGCTCGATCATCGCCGTCGCGCTGACCCTCTACACGCTCGGCGCCATGCAGCTCGGCGTGAGCGAGCCGCAGCTGCGGACGGGGTCGACGATCATTCTCGCGATCGTCGGAATCTGGGTGCTGACGGTGCTCTCACGCCCGATCACGCGGTTCAAGGCTCTGGTGATCGGCGGGATGTTCATCGCGCTCGTCGCCGTGTTCACGGTGCCGGTCCTGACCGCGTTCTTCCAGCTCGTCGACCCGGGCGAGGAAGCGGCATGGCTGGTGACGATCGTCACCGTGCTCACGATCGGCGCGATCGAGATCGTGCGATTCTTCCACCGCCGCTACGTCGCTCGGTCGCTGGCCGCCGCCTGATCAGCCGGGCCCGCCGCTTCCGGGCGGCGGAAGTGGCGAGCGCCCGGCGGGAGCCAGAGCGCGAGGACGATCAGCACCTCGACGGCGAACTGCGCGGCCGCACTCCAGTCCCACCCGTCGGTCGTCGCGATCGTCGCGGCGTTCAGGAGGATCAGAATCGCGAGGTAGACGGTCGCGAGGGCGCGCGAGAGGCGGCTGCCGCGTGCGATGCCCGACGCGACGGCCACAAGCAGGAGGCCGAAGAGGATGATCCCTGCCCCCAGCAGGGAGACGGGGAGGACGTCCGATCGCACGACCTCGTAGCGGCTGAGGAGGACGAGGATTCCCAGCAGAACCGCGGCGAATGCGCTGACGTAGACCAGGACGACGGCGATCGTGACCACGACGGGGCGACGTGCAGCGGCGGGCTCGGTGCCTGCGGGCGTGGGCGCGGCGCGCGGGTCGACGGTCACGCGACCACTGTAACGACTCGCCGGAGCGGTCAGCCGGTGCAGCCGAGGCGCGTCTGAATCGATTCCATCGCGTCGATCTCGGCGGTCTGGCCGTTCTTGATCGCGGTGGCGACCTCGAGGGCGCGCGGGTCGGTGCCGAGCTCGAGAAGGGCCTCCGCCATCGGGATGGCACCCTCGTGGTGGCGGATCATCAGCGTGAGGAACTGACAGTCCGCCGCCATACCGGTCGCCGCCTGGAGCGCCGCGATCTCGTCGGCCGACGCCATCCCCATCGCGGCGTGGGCCTCATCGTCGGTCATCGGCGCGGCGGACGAGTCGCTGTGCGCGTGCTCAGTGTCGGAGGCATCCATCCACTGCATCATCGGTCCGCCGGACTGGGGGAGCCCCCACTGCACGAGCCAGTCGAACATCTCGCCGCGCTGGCCGGCCTGACCGGTGGCGATGTCGTATGACAGCACACGCAGTTCGTCATCGTCTGTCTTGCGATAGATCTCCATCGCCATCTCGATCGCCTGTGCGTGATGCACCTGCATGTCTCGCGAGAACCCGGCCTCCGGCGAGCCGGTTCCCGGACTGGACGCGGCGGCCTGTGAGCCGAACGTCGAGAAGCGCCCCACCGCGAACGCGAGGCCCGCGATGAGGATGAGCGCGACGGCGATGACGAACCATCGCCGGGAGCTTCCCGCCGAAGGCTCGTCCGTCACGCTGCGGCCTACTTTTTGCCGGGAGCGTCGTACGCGCCGGTGCAGGCGGCGTTCGGCTCGGGGGCGTTGGTGCTCTTCCAGTACGCCTTGATGAACTCCTCGATGCGCTCGTCGTCGGCCGAGTCGATCTTGAGCTGCGCGTTCCAGGCGCTCAGGGCGATGGGGGTGTCCATGTCGTCGTAGGGCGAGAGCACCGTGTAGGTCGAGGGCAGTTCGGCCTCGAGCTTCGCGATGTCGTCGTCGGACACCTGCGCGGGGTCATAGGTGACCCACACTGCGCCGTGCTCGAGCGCGTGGACGGCGTTCTCGTTCGGCACCGGCTCTGTGTAGACGCCGCAGTTGAGCCACATGGCGTTGTGGTCGCCGCCGGCCGGGGGAGCCTGGGGGTACTCGACAGCGCCGTCGACGTGGTTCGCCGTGTTCGTGTACGTCTCGACGCCCTCGATGCCGCTGCCGTCGCTGTCGCCGCGGGCGTACGACGGGGCGGGTGCCGGCGCGAAGACGATGGATGCGACGATCGCTCCGACGACCAGCACGGCGGCGGTCGAGCCGACGATCCACCACACGAGCTTGCCGCGCTTGCGCTTGGCGAGCTGCTTCTGGTACTCGGCGAGCTTCTCCTGGCGCTTCTGCTCGCGCTGCTGCTTGACGGTGAGGTCGATCTTGGCCTGGGTGGCGGGGTTGCCGCTCTTGCGCTTGTCGTCGGAGGTCGGGGTCATGCTCGTGATCTCTGCCAATCGATGAACAGGGGTCTGGGCGCCCGGCGCGAACCGCTCGGGGCGGCTGACGGGTTGCCCTCATCTTATGCGAGCGCATGAGTCGGCCCCCTGGGAAGGCGCCGACAGCGGCGCCTCGGCCGGCGGGCCGGCTCAGCCGCGGGATACCGCTTGCGGGCAGGGTGGAGGCATCCGTTATCATGGGTACTCGAATCGATTCGACCTCCACGGTCGATCGCGGGCCCCGGTGCCGATCGGCAGCGCCGGACGACCCGCGTCATCTCGGTCCGTTCCTCCCTGCGCGCCCAGACCGGCTCAGCCGGTCTCCACGCCGTTCCGCCTCGCTCGCCGCCCCGTCGAACCCCTTGCCACGAAACGAAGTCCACTGTTGCTCGACACCGCCTCCATCCCCACGCAGAAGCCCGAAGCCCACCTCCCCGCCGCGTCCAGGCCCCAGCCGACCTCCACGGGTGCCATCCGCACGCTCGGCAGCAACCCGGCCACCGCGCCGATCGTCCTCCACCCGGGCGACTCGATCCCGCACCGCCGCCGCGTCCTCTACATCGTGCTGCTCGGCGCGCTCACCGCGCTCGGCCCGTTCACGATCGACCTCTACCTGCCGGCGTTCCCGGTGCTCGAGGCGGACTTCCAGACCACGGCCGCGATGATCCAGCTGACCCTCACGGGCACGATGATCGGCTTCGCCCTGGGGCAGCTCATCGTCGGCCCGCTGAGCGACAAGGTCGGCCGGCGCATCCCGCTGCTGTCGGTGACCGCGCTGCACGTCGTGGCCAGCGTCGGGGCAGCGCTCGCGCCCACGCTCGAGCTGCTGTCGGTGGCCCGCGTGCTCCAGGGCGCCGGCGCCGCGGCCGGTGGCGTCGTCGCCGCCGCGATCGTCCGCGACCTGTTCGGCGGGCGCCGACTGGTGGTCATGCTCTCGCGGCTCGCGCTCGTGTCGGGTGTGGCCCCCGTGCTCGCGCCGCTCGTCGGCTCGGCACTCCTCGCGGTCATGCCGTGGCGCGGGATCTTCGTCGTCCTCGCGGTGTACGGCGCGGTCATGCTCGTCGCATCGATCGTTCTGCTCCCCGAGACGCTGCCCCCCGCGCGCCGCCACGACAAGGGCGCCACGACCGTCTGGCAGCGCTACCGCAGCGTCTTCGGCGACCGTGTCTTCATCGGCGTGCTCATCATCGGCGGCATGACCTTCTCCGGCCTGTTCTCGTACCTGTCGAGCTCGTCGTTCCTCTTCCAGCTGAGCTACGGCCTCTCCGCGCAGCAGTACGGGCTGATGTTCGCGGTCAACTCGCTCGGCGTCGTCGTCGGCGTGCAGACCGCGTCGCGGCTGGCGGCGCGCTTCGGCCCGCAGTGGGTCATGGCCTGGTCGACCGCGGTGCTCGTGGTCGCAGCATCCGCCATCATCGTGACCGATCAGCTCGGCCTGGGCCTGTGGGGCACGATCGTGCCGCTGTTCGTCTTCATGACCGCGTGCGGATTCACGTTCCCGTGCGTGCAGGTGCTCGCGCTCGACCGCCACGGCAAGGCCGCGGGCACCGCGCAGTCGATCATCGGCGCGACGAACTTCGGTGTCGCCGGCCTCATCTCGCCGCTCGTGGGCTGGCTCGCGAAGGACGCCGGCATCACCGCCACGACGATGGCGGCGGTCATGGTCGGGTGCGCCGTCATCGGCGTGCTGGCGCTCTGGTTCGTCGTGCGCCCGCGCACCGTCGAACGCCTCGCCCCCTGAGCCGGCGTCCGTCCGGCGGTCGCACGCGCCGCCCGACGAGACCGCTCGATAGCACCGGGCTGCGTTCGAACCCGGTGCTATCGTGCGGTCCCGCGCGGGTCAGCGGCGCCGCCGGACCGCGCGCGGCGACGTGGTGGGGGCGGTGCCATGCGGCGCGCCGGGTTCGCAAGGGGGTGGCGGGGACGAGCCTTCCGGGCAGAATGGGGCGATGACGACAGTCCAGCGCCGCCTGGCCACGCCGGTCATCGCCTACCTCGCGGTGGGATCGACCCTGGTGGCGCTGTCGTGCCTCCTGGGCTGGTGGATCTTCGCACGCGGCGACGAGCCGTTCGCCATCGACACGGCGTGGAATCTGCTCGTGGCAGAGCTGTGGCATCCGGTCCTGACCGGGTTCTCGCAGGTCCTGGACTTCGTGGGCGGCGGATGGTTCAGCGTGTTCGCGGTGCCGATCGGCGGCGCGATCGCCCTCATCGTGCTGCGGCGGCCGTGGGCGGCCGCGTACTTCCTCGTCGCCGAGGCGGTGTCGGCGGCGGGGGTGCAGGTGCTGAAGCATCTCTTCGGCCGCGTGCGCCCCGAAGACATCCTCGTCATCTCGGACTACGGTTCATACCCGTCGGGGCATGTGGCCAACGCCGCCACGCTCGCCGTCGCCGCGGTGGTCATCTTCCCGCGCGTCTGGGTGGGTGTCGTGGGCGCCGCGTGGGTCGTGCTCATGGCCTTCAGCCGCACCTACCTCCACGCGCACTGGCTGAGCGACACGGTCGGCGGGGCGCTCCTCGGCGCCGGCGCGGCGCTGCTCGTGGCGGCGGCGTTCGCCGTTCCGATGGCACGGGAGGGGATGGATGCCTCGGCCAAACGCCGTAGCTAGGCTGAGCGCATGACCGCCTCCGCGCCCGATTCGCCCGCGCCCGATCCGGCCGTCGCCGCCGCCGAGGCCGAACTCGCGCGACTTCGCGCCGAAGCCGAGGCCGCAGAGGCCCAGCTGAAGGCCGCCCAGGCCAAGGCCGCGCTCGCCGCCGCCGAGGCGGCTGCCGCGAAGGCCAGGGCCACCGCCGCACCCACGCCCGCGGCATCCTCAACTGAGGACGAGAGCCGGAATGCGGAGGCTCCCGGCGGTGCGGCTCCTCAACTCGGCGCAGATCCTCAATCGAGGACGACGGAGGCGGCGGAGGGTTCGCAGGCCCAGGGGCCCGCGCGAGCGCCCGCTTCGGACCCGACCACGCGGGAGCAGAATCCGGGCGGATCAGCCACGCAGCCGACGCACGATGGCCCTCTCGCCGCATCAGAGGTCGAGAAGGTCACCGCCGGGTACACCTTCGACGATGCCACCGCGACCCTTGATCTCGGCGCCCTTCTCAACGGCGACCCGGTCCCTTCGGCACAGATCCGCATCCCCCTGCCGATGATGAACCGCCACGGGCTCGTCGCGGGCGCGACCGGCACGGGAAAGACCCGCACCCTGCAAGGCCTCGCCGAGCAGCTCGCGGCGAAGGGCGTGCCCGTGTTCGCCGCCGACATCAAGGGCGATCTGTCGGGCGTCGCGACGCCGGGCGAGCCGAGCGAGAAGCTGCTCGCACGCACCCGGGCGATCGGTCAGGACTGGAAGCCCGAGGCATCCGTCACCGAGTACTTCGCGCTGGGCGGCGTCGGCAAGGGCGTGCCGGTGCGCGCGACCGTGTCGGGCTTCGGCCCACTGCTTCTCAGCAAGGTGCTCGGCCTCAACGACACGCAGGAGTCGAGCCTCGGCCTCGTCTTCCACTACGCCGACGCGAACGGCCTGGCGCTCGTCGACCTGTCGGATCTCCGCGCCGTGCTCACGCACCTCACGAGCGACGAGGGCAAGGCCGAGCTCAAGGAGCTCGGCGGACTGTCGGCGGCGACGGCCGGCGTGATCCTGCGCGAGCTCATCACCTTCGCGGATGCCGGAGCCGACGTGTTCTTCGGCGAGCCCGAGTTCGACGTGGCCGATTTCATCCGCACAGCGCCCGACGGCCGTGGCGTCATCAGCCTGCTCGAGGTGCCCGGCGTCATCGACAAGCCGGCGCTGTTCTCGACCTTCCTCATGTACCTGCTGGCGGAGCTGTTCGAGATCCTCCCCGAGGTGGGAGACGCCGACAAGCCGAAGCTGGTGTTCTTCTTCGACGAGGCGCACCTGCTGTTCAAGGATGCCTCGAAGGACTTCCTCGCGGCGATCGTGCATACGGTGCGCCTCATCCGTTCGAAGGGTGTCGGCGTCTTCTTCGTGACGCAGACGCCGAAGGACGTGCCCTCCGACGTGCTCGGCCAGCTCGGCTCGCGCGTGCAGCACGCCCTGCGCGCCTTCACGCCGGACGACGCCAAGGCGCTGCGCGCGACGGTCGGCACCTACCCGAAGTCGGGCTACGACCTCGAGCGCGTGCTGCAGGAGCTCGGCACCGGCGAGGCGATCGTCACGGTGATGAGCGAGAAGGGCGCCCCGACACCGGTCGCCTGGACGCGGCTGCGCGCGCCGCAGGGCCTGATGTCGCCGACGCCGGAGCCGGCGATCGTCGCGGCCGTGAACGCGTCGCCGCTGCTGGCGAAGTACGGCACGGCCATCGACCGCGAATCGGCGCGTGAGATCCTCGCGAAGAAGATGCAGGCCGCCGACGACGCGGCCGCCGCCGAGGACGCCGAGCTCGCCAAGGCGAAGGCCGATGCCGAGTACGCGAAGCAGAAGTCCGCGATCGACAAGCAGCAGGCCGCGGCCGACAAGGCGAGCGCCGCGGCCGAGAAGAAGGCCCAGCAGGAGTACGAGCGCCTGCTCAAGAAGACCGCCGGCACGACGCGCACGTCGCGGTCGGCCCAGAAGTCGCCGATCGAGCAGATTCTCAACTCGAAGTCCACCCAGACGATACTGGGTGGGGTGATTCGCGGGATCTTCGGCACCGGCAAGCGCTGACGCATCCCGACCCCGGCGGATCGCTCCCGATCCGGAAGGTCTCGCGTGCGCCGCAGAGTGGTTCTCGTCGTCGCGCTGACGCTCGCCCTGGCGACGGCGGCGGGCGGTGCGTGGCTTGCGATCGCCGCGACGGCGGGGAACACGGTCCCCACGGCCGCTTCACCCGCCGCTGGCGCGTCGGGCGGAGCCTCCGGCCGCGTGGGCCCGGCCGGGCCCTCGGCGTCCGCGTCGCCCTCGGCGTCGCCCGCGGCACCCGTGACGGCCGACGACTACTGCTACGTCGAAGCGATGATCTACTACCGCGTCAAGGAGCAGGAGCTCGCGCAGACCCTGCTGCGCAAGCAGGGACTCGACGCCGCGGCGAGCGGATTCGCCACCGGTATCGCGGCGCGCGCCGAGGACGAGCTCGAACGGCTGCGGGCGTGGTACCTCTCCTGGGAGGATGCGCGCCCGGCCGAGCCGCCGACCGACGGCCCGTGCGGCGGGCACGGCGCCGATCATGCGCAGATGCCCGGCATGGCGTCGTGGAGCACGCTCCAGGGTTTCGTCGACGCGGAGCACCCCGACGCCGAGCGCCGATTCGCCGAGATCCTCCAGGCGCAGAATGCCGGCATGATCGCTCTGGTCGCGCTCATCCTCGAGGGCGCCCCGCATCCGTCGGCGGCGGAATCGGCCGCAGAGGTGCTGAAGCAGGCAGAGGCCGACCAGGAGACCCTGCAGGGGATTCTCGACTCGCTGCCGTGATCACCGCCGCGCGGTGTCGCGCGGATGCAGCGGCCCACAGCATCCGTGTTCCTCCTTCCTGCGACAGGTCAACCGGGCCTCTGCATGACCGGAGAGCGCGTTCCGGTCCTGTGCAAGCCCGGTTGACCTGTTGCAGTGGTGCGGCGGCGCGACGTCACCAGCCGCTGAGGGAGCCGACAGGAGCCAGCTCACGCGCCGCGTCGCGCAGCGCGCTGACGTGGCGGGCCGCGACGGACAGGCGCGAGATCGACGTCGACAGCGTGACGGCGCCGACGGGTCGCGCAGCGTCGTCGTGGATCGGCACCGCGAGGCACCCGCGATCGGAGGTGAGCAGGGCGACCTGCTCGGTGTAGCCGCGGACGGCGTACGCCTCGTGGATCGCGCGCACCTCGTCTGCGGGCGGGGCGACGCGCCAGTTCGGCGCCTGCGGCAGCCGGCGGTCCGGGTGCGCGACCAGCCAGAGATGTCCGATCGCCGAGCGCGTCGGGTCAGCGAGGAGGGCGTCGGGGTCGGACAGGGGTCGCGTGGCGTCCTCGTCGAGGACCATGAGGCCCGAGCGGTGGAACGCGAACAGATGCACCGCCTCGCCGGTGTCGTCGCGCAGCCGGTCGACGACGGCGGCGTGGTCCGGTCGGGCGCGCGCGCCCACGATCGCGGCGAGCTCGAGCACCCGAGTGCCGAGGAGGAACCCCGAGAAGTCGCCGCGGCGCACGAGGTACTCGTCGCGCACGAGCGAGTTGACGACGCGGTAGACCGTCGCGCGGGGCGCGCCGACGGCACGGGCGATCTCGGCCGCCGAGGCGCCGCGATCGTCGCGCGCGACCTGCTCGAGGATCTCCAGGGCCAGGCCCAGGCCCTTCTCCGGCAGGCGAGTGTCACCCGCGAGGCCCGCGCCGCTCACGTTCGCGCCGGCCCGTCGATGCAGTCGGCGTCGGTCGGCCAATCGTGCACGCCGACTCTGGCGGCGACACGCGGATGGCGCGCCAGACGCACCGATCCGGCCACCACGACCGCGGCGAGGATGCCCACGGACCACAGCAGGCCCGCCGGATTGTCGCGCAGCGTCGCGGCGAGGTAGAAGCCCAGCACGCACAGCAGCCCGGCGAGCGGCACGACGCTGAGCAGGACCGCCCGGACGGTGAGCTCCCCGATCCGCGTGAGGAACACCGGAGCCGCCGCGCAGACCAATGCATACGCGAGCACGAACCCGAGGATGGACGCGGGCGAGGTGACGATGCGCATGTCCTGCCGGCTGCCGCCCCACGCGAGGATCGCGACCGGCACCAGCGTGACCGCAGAAGCGAGCAGCACGCCGCCGATCGCCGGCACCCCGCGTCGCGACACACGTCCGAACGCCGCGGGCATCAGCCCCTCGCGGCTCATCGCGAAGACCAAGCGCGTCGCGGCGTTGGTCATCGCGAGCGCGCACGCGAGGAACGAGATCGCCACGATCACGTCGATGAGGGTCGCGAGGCCGGTGACGGAGGCGAGGGATGCTGCACCCGGCCGCTCCGCGACGATCGACAGCTGCGCCGCGGTGCCGACGAGCATCACGAGCCCCGTGGCTCCGACGCTCACCATGATCGCGCGAGGGACGGCGGCGAACGGACGACGGGTCTCGGGGCCGAGCGCGGCGCCGCTCTCGAAGCCGACGAAGCCGATCAGGGCGAAGGCGACCCCCGTGATGATCGCCTCGAGCGACGCGTCCGGGGCGCGGGGGATGAGCAGACCGATGTCCCACCGGGTGAGGCTGAGCGCGGCGATGGAGAGCCCGAGCACCGTCACGACGGCGATCGACTCGAGCACGAGCAGAACGCGCGTCGACATGCGCAGCCCACGGGCGACGACGAGGGCGATGACCGCCCCGAACCCGGCGACGAGCACCATCACGAGCCACGGGGGCGCGTCGCCTCCGCTCAAGATGTTCGCCAGTCGCGTCGACCCGGAGGCGAGCGTGTTCATCGCCACGGCGAGGTAGCCGACGCCCAGCGCCGCACCGGTGATGAGACCGGCGTGCGAGCCGAGCCCCCTCACCGCGAACGTGTAGAGGGAGCCCGTGCTCGCGATGCGTCGCGCGAACATGCCGATCACGAGGCCCACGCCCACCACGAGGGTGATCGTGATCGCGATGTCGAGGAAGGCGAAGGAGCCGCTGCGGGCGAAGGCGGCGGCGGGATGGATCAGCAGCACGCCCGCGGGAGCGGTGGCGGCCACGGACTGCGCGACCACGTCGATCGTGTGCGCGTGGCGCCGATGGAGTCCCGAGAACGGAGAGCTGGCTCCGAGATCGCTGCGCGGGCGAGCCCGTTCGATCGCGTCCGCGAGTGCACTGCTCACGCGACCTCCTCGCTTCCGGCTCCCGCCGCCGTGCGGCTGGGCGTGACGCTACCGGGTGCGCGTTGCCGGGAACGACAGGGCATGTTTCGGCCTCGTGACGAGCCGTGGGAGCGGAGTGCGTCAGGCGCGCGCCCGCGTCTCATCAGGTTTTCGCCCGGCGTTCGCAGCGCCGAATCATCGGGAAACGGCGGCGTCCGAGAATCGGCCTCGATGCGGGTGCGAGCCGCGTCATCGCCGTCGAAAGGAACCCTGTGACCGAACAACAGCTCTCCACCGAGGGGGATTCGCCGCCTTCGGACCCGCGGCCCTCGAGGCGAGGCCGCTTCCTCACGCCCCGCACGCTGGGCATCGGCTCGGCGCTCGCCGCGACCGCCGCGGCTGTCGCGCTCGTGTTCGCGACGCAGACCGCCGTGCAGGCGACCTCGTCTCCTGAATCGCCCGCGTCCACCCCCATCGCCGCCGACAGCACCGACGAGGACGCCCCCGAGAAGGCGACGGAGGTTCCGAAGCCGGCCACCGTCGCCGCCGCGTACGACGGGCTCACCGGTGCCGAGGTCGAGTACGTGCGCTTCCTCGGCGCCCAGGACGCCGCTTTCGCCGCGGGAAAGGACCTGTTCGGCGAGCCCGGCCTGCAGTTCCTCTCGACCGACGTCGCCGACCCGCAGGCGTATTCGGACGGGCACCGCCGGCTGCTCTCGCTGTACTACGACTACGCCACCAACGAGCTGGTCAGCATGATGGTGAACGTCACCAACGGCGCGATCGAATCGGTCGACCGTGCGTCGGGCACGCAGCCCGCGCCGACCGACGCCGAGACCTCGTTCGCGTGGGAGCTGCTGCTCGACGACGACGCGGCGCAGCCCGTGGTCGACGAGTTCGCCGCCCTCACCGGCGGCTCGGTCCTGACCCCGGCGTCCACCGAGGTCCTTCTCACCGCCCACTCGTTCGTCACGGACGCCGGGTCCTTCGGCGCCGAATCGTGCGGCATCGACCGGTGCGTGCAGGTGCTCGCCCAGGTCGACGGCGGCGCCTTCCTCACCACCAGCACGTACGTCGTCAACCTGTCGACGCGCGCCGTCCTGTCCATCTCATGACCATGGAGACACTCCCGATGAAACGAACCCCCCTCCGCCGGCTTCTCGGCGCGGGCACCGCGATGGCCCTCCTCGCGGGCGGCCTCGTGCTGTCGGCGCCGGCCGCGGCATCCGCGCAGACCGTCACCGAGGCATCCTGCTCCGGCGAATCCCTCGTCTCGGAGACGCTGGAGTCCGGCTCGAGCTGGCAGATGTGCTGGCGCCTCGACACCTACCGCGGCCTCGTCCTCGACAAGATCGCGTACCAGCCGCGCGATGACGCGGCGCCGATCCTCGTGCTCGACTCGATCGCACTCGCGCAGCTCAACGTGCCGTACGACACCGGCGCCACCGAGTACAACGACGTCACCACGTACCAGGTCGGCGGGCGCCGCCTGCAGGCGATCGAGGCCGTCGACTGCCCGGTCGGCGAGGTCTTCAGCGCGTGGGCGGACGCGGCCCGCGGCGAGATCCCCGCACTGTGCATCGGCGAGGAGGACTCGGGCCTCGCATATCGCTCGAACATCGCGCGGGACGCGCTGTACGCCGCGCAGGGCACCGACCTCGTGCTGCACACGGTGTCGCGGATCGGCTGGTACGAGTACCAGACCGAGTACCGGTTCCACGACGACGGCGAGATCTCGGTGCGCCTCGGCGCGACCGGCGACCTGTCGCCCAACGACTACGTGAACGTCGTCAACCAGGGCTGGCCGATCGCGCCGGGCCAGGAGGACTTCGCCGTCAACCACTACCACTCGGCCTTCTGGCGCGTGGACTTCGGCATCGATTCGGGCGCGAACCAGGTCGTCGAGAAGTTCGCCACGACCCCGACGGGCGAGTACGGAACGACGGGCGACACCGGCCACACCGCGATCCTGGAGACGCAGCTCACCCAGATCGCGAACGAGACCAAGACGATGGGCGCGAACCGCGAGGCGTACCGGGTCGTGAACCCGGAGAGCCTCAACGCGGACGGCCACGCCCGCTCGTACGAGATCATCGTGCCGCGCGACCAGGCCTACAACCTCAACCCCGAGACCGACTTCGACATCGCGTTCACGTCGGCGAAGTCGGACGAGGTCCACGCGAGCCACAACCTCATCCCGTCGAAGGCGGGCCAGATGGTCACCGACTACATCGCCGACGGCGAGTCGCTCGAGGACCCGGTGGCGTGGGTGAACGTCGGCTTCCACCACATCAACCGCGACGAGGACCAGAGCCCCATGCCGATCCACTGGCAGGGCTTCACCCTCTACCCGCGCGACTTCGCCGCGCAGAACCCCAACATCCCCGAGGGCCGCAAGTGGGTCAACGGCGACATGCGGGGCGTTCCGAACCCCAACATCACGCCGACGCCGACCGCGTCGCCCACGCCCACGCCCACGCCCACGACCGAGCCGACGGGTGAGCCCACCCCGACCGCGACGCCGACCACGCCGGGCAACGGCAACGGCAACGGCACCGGGAACGGGAACGGGAACGGGAACGGCAATGGGAACGGCAACGGCAACGGCAACGGCAACGGGAACGCGACTGCGCCGGCCGCCGCGCCCGTGACGTTCGGCTCGGGCGAGGTCGCTCCGGGGGCCGCGCAGACGGCCACAGCCGGCGGCTTCACCCCGGGAGAGACCGTGAGCGCCGTGCTGCACTCCGACCCCGTCGACGTCGGCACGTTCGTCGCCGACAGCGAGGGCGTCGTGAGCGCGCAGTTCGTCGTCCCGTCGGCCACGCCTGCCGGCGAGCACACCCTCGTGCTGACCGGACAGACCTCGTCGGCGGTGGCGCAGGGCACGTTCACGGTGGCGTCCGCGTCGGGCGCGGCGGTGTTCGGCGCTCTCGCCACCACTGGCACCGACGCGAACCGCTGGGCGCTCTCGGGGCTCGTGCTCCTGGTCGCCGGGGCGGGCCTCGCCGGCACCTCGTGGTACCTGCGGCGTCAGCAGAGCCTGAAGGCTCACGCCTGACCCGCTCCCGCGGGGCGGCGCCCGGCGCCGTCCCGCGGGACCCTCCCTCGGCGCACCTCGCCGGGGACGAGGCATCCGACAGAAGGGGACAACTGATGCGCAACCGCATCGCCGCACTCGGCGTCGTGCTGGCCCTGTCGACCGTGCTCGTCGGCGGTACCGCGGTCGCGCTCGGGCTCACGACGCCGAAGGACTCGGCTCCGCAGGCGGCGGCGTCAGGAGCGATGACGGATGCCGCCACCGCCGCCTACCCGACACTCGAGGACCACTGCTACATCGAGGGCATGATCCCGCACCACGAGCAGGCGCTCGAGCTGAGCGGCCTGGTGCTCGAGGCCTCCGGAGTGCGCGAGCGCACACGGGCGCTCGCCGAGTTCATCGTCGCGGACCAGGCCGCCGAGATCGACACGATGCGCGCGTGGCAGACCGCGTGGCGCGGCGCGATCCCCGCCGAGGGCGCGGCCGTCGGCCATCAGGGTCACGGCGGTGGCCCGGCCGCCGCCGGTGCGATCCCGACCGGCTGCGGCGACCACGCACACGCGGAGATGAGGGGCATGGCGACCCCCGAGCAGCTGGGCGCGCTGGCCGCGGCCGACGGCTCCGCCGCCGACCGGATGTTCCTCGAGCTGATGATCGCGCACCACGAGGGCGCGCTCGAGATGGCCGAGAGCGCCGTCCGCGAGGGCTCGAACGCATTCGTCCGCAACTCCGGCAAGCATGTGCTCGTCGAACAGGCACGCGAGATCGCCGCGATGACGGCGCTGCTCGCCGAGGTGCCGTGACCCCGTTCCCTCAACAGGTCAACCGGGCTTCGACAGGCGATTCGCCCCGGGTCGGATCCTGCGACACCCCGGTTGACCTGTCGAAGCGGGGCGGCGGCAGGCGGGGCATGCTCGTGGCCATCGGAGCGGTTGCGGCTCCCGTCGTGTCCGCGCTCGTGGTCGCCGCCGCCTTCGGCGTCGCAACGGTGCGCCACGACTCGATGAGCCCCACCCTGCACAGCGGCGCCACCGTCGTGTTCGATCGCTGGAGCGCGCCCGCCCGCGGCGACGTCGTCCTCCTCGTCGACCGCGAGGGCTGGTCGGGCACGCCCGACACGCTCATCGTGAAGCGGGTCGTCGGCGTCGGCGGAGACGTCGTGGTCTGCTGCGAAGCGGGCAGCGGCCGGCTGCTCGTCAACGACCACCCGGTCGACGAGCCCTACGCCGGTGAGGTGCGCCCGGGCGGCGACATCCCATTCCGGGTCGAAGTGCCCGCCGGCGCCGTCTGGGTCATGGGCGACAACCGCGCCGGATCCGCGGACTCGCGCCTCTCGGTGTCGGAGCCCGGCCACGGCGCCGTGCCGCTCGGCGACCTCCGCGGGACGGCGCGTCTCTGGTGGGGCGGCTGAACTCACCCCGTGCCCGTCGCTCGACAGGTCAACCGGGCTTCCGCAGGCGGTTGCCCGGCCGATCCGTCCTGTGGAGATCCGGTTGACCTGTTGAGGCCGGGGCGCAGCGGGAAGGGCGTCGCGACGGACAGGCCGGGGCGCAGCGGGGAAGGGCGTCGCGAAGGACATGTGGGGCGCAGCATCCGTCATCCAAAGCCGGAACCGGCTGCGAGGCCGGTGCGCGGCCCTCGAGAGCCGCGCGAGGCATAGCCTGGAGGCATGGCGACGAAGCCCCCGACAGCCGACATCGACGAGACCCGCGTGCACGTGTCGCGACCCAAGAAGGTCGCGGTGGGCGTTCCGGCGGTGCTGCACGCGCTCGAGATCGCGAACGAGCAGATGGGGGTCGCTCGTTCGGTGCAGACGCTGATGCGCGTCAACCAGAAGGACGGCTTCGACTGCCCCGGCTGCGCGTGGCCGGAAGAGGACAAGCGCCACATCGCGGAGTTCTGCGAGAACGGCGCGAAGGCGGTCGCCGAGGAGGCGACGCTGCGCCGCGTCGGCCCGGAGTTCTTCGCGGCGCACTCGCTCGACGAGCTGCGCGCCCACGACGACTGGTGGCTCGGCCAGCAGGGGCGCCTGACGCATCCCATGGTGCTCGAGGAGGGCGCGACGCACTACCGTCCGATCTCGTGGGACGACGCGCTCGCCCTCGTCGGCGACGAGCTCACGGCCCTCGACGACCCCGACGAGGCCGTCTTCTACACGTCGGGCCGCACCTCGAACGAGGCCGCGTTCCTGTATCAGCTGCTGGTGCGCGGGCTCGGCACCAACAACCTCCCGGACTGCTCGAACATGTGCCACGAGTCGTCGGGCTCGGCGCTCACCGAGACGATCGGGATCGGCAAAGGCACCGTGTCGATCGAGGACGTCCACGAGGCCGACCTGCTCATCGTCGCCGGCCAGAACCCCGGCACGAACCATCCGCGCATGCTGTCGGCCCTCGAGAAGGCCAAGCAGCGCGGCGCGACGATCATCGCGGTGAATCCGCTGCCCGAGGCCGGGCTCATGCGGTTCGAGAACCCGCAGACGGTGCGCGGCGTCGCGTTCGGCGGCACCAAGCTCGCCGATGAGTTCGTGCAGATCCGGCTCGGCGGCGACCAGGCGCTGTTCCAGGCGATCGGCAAGCACCTCCTGGAGGCCGAGGCCGCGGAGGGCGGCGTTCTCGACCACGCCTTCATCGCGGAGCACACGAGCGGAATCGATGCCTACCGTCAGGCGATGACGGATGCTGCGTGGCGCGACCTCGTCGTCGCCACGGGGCTTCCCGAGAAGGCGCTGCGCCGGGTCGGCGAGGCCGTGCGCACGTCTAAGGCCACGATCGTCTGCTGGGCGATGGGTCTGACCCAGCACAAGCACTCCGTGCCGACGCTGCGCGAGGTCGTCAATGTGCTGCTGCTGCAGGGCAACATCGGACGCACGGGCGCCGGCGTGTGCCCTGTCCGTGGGCACTCGAACGTGCAGGGCGACCGCACCGTGGGCATCTACGAGAAGCCGTCGACGGCGTTCCTCGACGCGCTCGACGCCGAGTTCGGCTTCGCCGCCCCGCGCGAGCACGGCTTCGACACGGTGCAGGCGATCCGGGCGATGCGCGACGGCCGGGTGCGGTTCTTCATGAGCATGGGCGGCAACTTCGTCTCGGCCACCCCCGACACCGCGGTCGTCGAAGCCGGGATGGCGCGGGTGGGGCTCACCGTCCACGTGTCGACGAAGCTCAACCGTTCGCACGTGGTCACCGGCCGCCGCGCCCTCATCCTCCCGACGCTCGGACGCACCGACCGCGACCGCCGCGGCGGACGCGAGCAGCGGGTCACGGTGGAGGACTCGATGGGCGCGGTCCACTCGTCGCGCGGGCGACTCGCCCCGCCCTCGGAGGAGCTGCTCAGCGAGGTCGCGATCGTCGCGCGGCTGAGCGCCCTGGTCTTCGGCGCGCAGTCGCCGAATGCCGTTCCCCGGTCGGCGAGCGAGCGAGGAACGGGGTCGTTGAGCGAGCCTGCGAGTCGAAACGCACAGACGAGACGCCCCGAACGCAGCGAAGACTCGGGCCCCGCACGCTCCGACCATGGGCTTCCCGAGCACGGCGCCGCGGAGGCCGAGCATCCCGACCCGGCCGGGCTGCAGCATCCGCTCAACGTTCCTCAGGCGGACTGGGCGGCGCTCGAGGCCGACTATGCCCTCATCCGCTCCCACATCGAACGGGTCGTGCCGGGCTTCGACGACTACGAGGAGCGCATCGACAAGGGGCGCACGCTGCACCTGCCGAACGGCCCGCGCGACGCGCGCCGTTTCGCGACCGTCGACGGCAAGGCGCGGTTCACGGTGAACCCGCTCGAGTATCCGGTCATCCCGCGCGGTCGGGTGCTGCTGCAGACCCTCCGCTCGCACGACCAGTACAACACCACGATCTACGGCAAGGACGACCGGTACCGCGGCATCCACGGCGGCCGCCGCGTCGTGCTCGTGAACGCGAAGGACATCGTGTCGCTCGGGTTCGTGGAGAACGACGTCGTCGACCTCGTGTCGGAGTGGACGCGCCCCGAGGGCACGATCGAGGAGCGCCGCGCCGAGGAGTTCCGCATCGTCGCCTACCGCACGCCGCGGGGAAACGCCGCCGCGTACTATCCCGAGACGAACGTGCTCGTGCCGCTCGACTCGGTCGCCGACGTCTCGGGCACCCCGACGTCGAAGTCGGTGATCGTGCGGCTCGAGCGCCGCGCGTGATCCGCGCCCGCACCTAGGCTGGACGCATGATCCGAGCCGCTGTCGTCACCGTGTCGGACCGCTCGGCCGCGGGTTCGCGGACGGACGAGAGCGGACCGATCGCCGTCGCCGCGCTCCGCGAGGCCGGCTTCGACTGCGCAGATGCCGTCGTCGTCGCCGACGGCGCCGACAGCGTCGAGCGCGCCCTCACCGCGGAGGTCGTCGCGGGCGTCAAGCTCATCGTCACGACCGGCGGGACGGGGGTCTCGCCGCGCGATCAGACGCCCGAGGGCACCGCGCGCGTGGTGACCCGCCAGATCCCCGGCATCTCCGAGGAGCTGCGTCGTCGCGGTGCCGCCGAGAAGCCCGTGGGCATGCTCACGCGGGGAATGGCCGGCGTCGTCGACCCCCACGGGGTGCTCGTGGTGAACCTTCCGGGATCGCCCGGGGGCGTGGCATCCGGCATGCCCGTCGTGGTCTCGGTCGCCCGCCACGTGCTCGACCAGCTCGGCGGGAGCGACCACTGATGGCCGCGTCGACCGATGCCGTCCGGGTCGCGGCGATCAGCGCCGAGCCGCTCGACCTCGACGCCCACCTGCGCGCGGTCGACGACGCGCACATGGGCGCCGTCACGACGTTCGTGGGGCGCGTGCGCGATCACGATCCGGATGCCGCCACCGCCGTCGTCGCCCTCGAATACTCCGCTCACCCCGACGCCGCGGTGACGCTCGCCCAGCTGGCGGCGGCCGCCATCGGCTCGACCGGAGCGCTGGTCGCGGTGTCTCACCGGGTCGGAACCCTGCAGGTCGGCGATGCCGCCGTCGTGATCGCGGTCGCCTCGGCGCACCGGGCGGAGGCCTTCGAGGTCTGCCGCACGCTCATCGAGACGATCAAGACCGACCTCCCCGTGTGGAAGCGCCAGGTCGAGTCCGACGGCACCGCGACCTGGCTCGGCCTCGGCGGCTGATCGCGCACGCCGGCGCCGCCCGCGTTCATCGTCGGATCCGCAGCAGCGGATGCGGGCGTCGACACGCCGGTGCGCGGCAGGCAGTGTCGGCGTGTCGCGTGCTCGGTCCGCAGGCGCGGATCCGCAGCAGCGGATGCGACCTGGCTCGGCCTCGGCGGCTGATCGCGCACGTCGGCGCCGCCCGCGCCCATCGTCGGATCCGCAGCAGCGGATGCGGGCGTCGACACGCCGGTGCGCGGCAGGCGGTGTCGGCGTGTCGCGTGCTCGGTCCGCAGGCGCGGATCCGATTCTGTGTTCGAGGGCGCGAGGAAGCTGGGGCCGGAGGGTTGCTGGGGCGGCGCGGCTCGTCAGCCGCCGGCGAAGGGCGGCAGCACGTCGACGAGCGCGTCGGCGCTGAGAGGGGTGTCGTCGTCGACGCGCGAACCGCCGACGAGCACGGCACAGCGGGGGAGGATCCCGCCGAGGCCCGGGTAGGCCGCCGACACCGCGTCGCGCAGCGCGCCCAGCGTGGTCTCGGAGCGGCGCTCGGTGTCGAGGCCGGTCGCCTCCTGGGCGGCGGCGAAGTAGCGGACGACGGCCACTAGACCTCCCACTCCTTCGCCATCGCGGTGATTGCAGCGACCGCGGCCGCCGTGTCTTCGGGCGAGCCGCCTGCGCGGCCGGCGACGAGTCCGGCGGCGAACGCACTGAAGGGGGCCGCCGGGCGTGCGACTCCGAGTGCGACGTCGCGTGCCAGATCGAGGATCAGCGCCACGGGAAGCTCTTCCGGCGCGAGGTCGAACCGCTCGCGCAGCGCGTCGGCCCACGCGTCGAGGGCCTCGGGCGGAAGGGTGCGGGACTGCTCGCTCATGACGGCTCCTCCGGTGCGTGCTCGGCCCTCCTTCGGGCCTCGCTCAGATCCTCCCACGTGTCGACGTCGCGGGTCAGGTCGTCGGGCGCGGCGACGACCGTGATCGCGAGATCGTCGAGCAGTGCGCGGACGGGGGCGTGACGACCGGCATCGGGAAGAACGGATGCTGCGGCCCGCAGCGCGCCCGTGCGATAGGCCCCGATCAGCCACTGCGGCCGGCTCGACGTGTCGGCGAGGCAGACGCCGTCGCTGTCGGAGGGGAGGAGCAGGATGTCGTCGACCAGCCGCCGCACGGCGGCACCGACGCCGGGGAGGTCGCATGCGAGCAGGAGGGTCCACGTCGGGTCGTCCTCCTCCCGCCAGGAGGCGAGCGCCGCGATCACGGCCGCCGCCGGTCCGGTGAACGGCGGGTCTTCGCGCACCCAGGTGACGGGCAGCGTCTCGTCGAGGACAGGTGACACCACCGTGAGCGGCCGGGCGGCAGCATCCGTCGCCGCTGCCACTGCCGCCGCCAGCAGGGTGCGTCCGCCCACATCGAAGAGGGGCTTCGCCGCACCGTCGACGCGGGACGCGCGGCCGCCGGCCAGCAGGATCGCGCCGAGGCCGCCGAGAGTCGGAGTCATGCCTCGCCCGGGCGGTGCCAGTCGCCGCTCTTGCCGCCGGTCTTCGTCACGATGCGCACGTTCTCGATCGAGGTGCCCTTGTCGAGGCCCTTCACCATGTCGACGACCGCCAGCGCGGCGACCGAGACCGCGGTGAGCGCCTCCATCTCGACCCCGGTGCGGTCGGCGGTGCGTACCGCCGCCTCAATGCTCACCCCGTCGTCGACGATCGCGAGGTCGACCGTGGCGCCGTGCACGCCGATGACGTGCGCGAGGGGCAGGAGCTCGGGGGTGCGCTTGGCGGCCTGGATGCCCGAGATGCGGGCGACGGCGAGCACGTCGCCCTTCGGCACCGAACCGTCACGCAGCGCGGCGACGACGTCGGGGGCGCACCGGACGAACCCGCGCGCGGTGGCGGAGCGCACCGTCGGCTGCTTGAGCGTCACGTCCACCATGCGGGCGTGTCCCGCCTCGTCGAGGTGCGTGAACGTCGGCTGCTCGGTGCTCATGAGATCAGCATGACATCGACGAGGTCGCCGGCCGCGACGGCGTCCACCTCCGCCGGCACGACGGCGTACGCCTCGGCGCGGCCGAGTCCGCCGGCGAGATGGGATCCGCCAGAGGTCGCGGGGGTCACGCGCCACGCGCGCGGGTCGGCGCGGTCGATGGTGACGGGAAGGTACTGTCGCCGACCGGGCGGCGTGCGCCAATCGGCCGCCGCGGGCAGCGTGAGAACGCGGTGGTCCCGCACGAGCCGACCCTGCATGAGCAGCAGGGCGGGCCGCACGAAGACCTCGAACGACACGGCGGCGCTGACCGGGTTTCCGGGCAGACCGAACAGCAGCGCGCCCGAGGGCAGGCGGCCGAAGCCCTGGGGCTTGCCGGGCTGCAACGCGACTTTCGAGAACGTCATCGTGCGTGCGAGCGTCGTCTTCACGACCTCGTAGGCGCCTGCGCTCACACCGCCCGAGAAGACGACGACGTCGGCCGGGTGCGCTGACCGCGGATCGGTCACCTCCGACAGCACCGCGTCGAGGTCGCCTGGCTCGTCGGGAACGCTGGCGCGCCGCACGACCTCGGCGCCCGCGTCGGTGGCGAGGGCGGCGAGCAGCACGCTGTTCGACTCGGGGATCTGCCCGCGGCGCAGCGGCGCCCCGGGCTCGACCAGCTCGCTGCCGGTCGAGATGACCGCCACACGCGGTCGCCGCGAGACAGCCACCTCGGCGACGCCGCACGCCGCGACTGCCGCGACCTGCAGCGCGCCGAGCACGATGCCCGCCGGGAGCACCTCGTCGCCGGTGCGCGCGTCTTCTCCCGCACGGCGCACATGCGCGCCGACGGCGCGCGGCGCGCGCAGCACCGAGATCGTCCCGAGTGAGTCGGCGAGTCCGCCGGCCGTGTCCTCGAAGGGCACGATCGCATCGGCGTCGGACGGGACGGGCGATCCCGTCATGATGCGGGCGGACTCGCCCGGTGCGAGCGCCGGGTCGGCGGCGGTCCCGGCGGGAAGGTCGGCGACGACCTGGAGGCTGACCGGGGCGCCGGGGGCGGCATCCCTGACGTCCGCGAACCGCACGGCGAAGCCGTCCATGGCGGAGTTGTCGAACACGGGGATGTCGACGGCCGCCCGCACCGGCTCACTGAGCGTGCGGCCGTGGGCGTGTGGGAGAGGGATGCGCTCAGCGGGCAGCGGCTGGACGGCGGCGAGCACGTCGGCGAGCTGCTCCTCGACGCCGCGGAGCCCGCTCACGCGCGCACCGCGCTGATGTCACGGTCGTACGCGTCGATGCCTCCGGCGAGGACGGATGCCTCGACCCCGGCGTCACGCAGAGCCGTCGCTGCGCGCTGCGCGCGCATGCCCACCTGGCAGACGACGACCACGGCCGTCGCGCCGACCCGCGACGGGTCGGCGAGCACGTCGCCGAGGGGCAGCAGCACCGAACCCGGGATGACGCCCCGCTCGGTCTCGAAGGGCTCGCGTACGTCGAGCAGCACGGTACCGGCGCGCTGCGCCGCCAGCGCCTCCGCGGGGGAGAGCTGCGGGATGACGGGGCGCGGGGCCGCATCGCCGTGGCTCGATGCCCGTGCCGTGGGTAGAGCAGAAGTGCCCCTCGACGCCGGCCGCAGCGGCACCTCGTCGGTGCGACCACGGAGCGCGTCGATCACGAGCACGCGACCCAGGAGCGGCTCGCCGACCCCGGTGATCAGCTTCACGGTCTCGGTCGCGAGGATCGACCCCACCTGCACGCACAGCGAGCCGAGCACGCCGACCTGCGCGCACGACGGTGCTTCGCGCCCGGCGTCCGGCGGGTACAGATCCGCGAGTCCGACCGGTCGCTCACCCTCGGGCGGGGCCGACCAGAAGACGGTGACCTGCGCGTGGAACTCCTGCACGACACCCCACACGAGCGGCACGCCCAGCTGCTCGCAGGCTGCGGCGACGGCCTCGCGGGTCTCGAACGTGTCGGTGCCGTCGACCACGATGTGCGCGTCCGACAGGAGCTCCGCGGCGTTGTCGGTCGTGAGCAGCGCCCGCACCGGACGCACCACGGTGGTGGGTGAGAGGTCTGCGGCGATGCGCACCGCGGAGTCGACCTTCGGTGCCCCCACATCGCTCACCCGATGCATGACCTGTCGCTGGAGATTGGATGCCTCGACCAGGTCGTCGTCGATGACGGTGATGGTGCCGACCCCCGACGCAGCGAGGGCGAGCACGACGGGGGAGCCGAGACCGCCGGCCCCGACGACGGCGACGTGCGCCGCGGCGAGCCGGCGCTGGGCGATCTCGCCGAAGCCGGCCAGCACACGGTGGCGGGCGGTGCGCGTGCGTTCGGCGTCGGTCAGCTCGGCGACCGGCTCGACGAGCGGGGGAAATGCCATGTCCTCAGGCTAGCCGCGCCCGTGCGCCATGAGGCCGGTCGTTCGGCTGCTCCGATCGTCCGCATCGCGGCGATGTGCCGGCGGCGGGAGAGCATGGCCGCTTCCGTGCTCCGCGACGGTTTCGCCGGCGAGCACGTCATGGGGCGACGCACCAGGCCGCAGGGCGTCATGTTCCGGCGCAGGGGATGGGCGTCCGGCCTAGCCTGCGTGCATGGGTGACGTGGCGGGTGTCGTGGCGCGGACGGGCCGGGCGGTCACGCGGGTCGAGGGGAGAGAGCCGCCGACGCTCGAACGAGTCTGGGCCGAGGCCCTCCCGGAACTCTCGCGCCCGGTCGCTCCCGTCCGCACTCCGCAGCCGCGGGTGCTCGTCCTGAACGACGAGGTCGCCGTCGAACTCGGCCTCGATCCCGATTACCTGCGAACGCCCGATGGGGTGCGCTTCCTGACCGGTGAGTCGCTCGGGTCGGGATCCGTCCCCGTGGCCCAGGTGTACGCGGGACATCAGTGGGGCGTCTTCAAGCCGATCCTCGGTGACGGTCGCGCGGCGCTCCTCGGTGAGCGGCGTGACCGCGCGGGACGACTGCGCGATGTGCACGTGAAGGGGATCGGCCCCACCTCGATGTCGCGGGTCGACGGGTTCGCCGTCGTCGGGCCGATGCTCCGCGAGTTCCTCATGACCGAGGCGATGCACGCGCTGCGCGTTCCCACGACGCGGGCACTCGCCGTGATCGCCACCGGTGCGCCTCGTGACCACGACGCTCGCGTGCTGCCCGGCGCCGTGCTCGCGCGCACCGCGGCCAGCCACGTGCGGTTCGGCTCGTTCGAATACGTGCACGCGCAGGGCGACTCCGAGCTGTTGCGCCGGCTCGCGGATCACGTCATCGCACGCCACCACCCGGCGGCGGCCGACGCCGATCATCCCCATCGAGCGCTGCTCGACGGGATCGTGGACGCGGTCGCCGCCCTCACAGCGGACTGGATGCGCACCGGCTTCGTGCACGGCGTGCTCAGCACCGACAACGTGCTGGTGTCCGCGGAGACCATCGACTACGGACCCTGCGCCTTCCTCGATGAGTACGACCCCGGTGCGTACTTCAGCTCCATCGACCGGTTCGGCCGCTACGCATACGACAGGCAGCCCTCGATCATGCGATGGAACCTCGAGCGGCTCGGCGACGCCCTGGCGCCGCTGCTCGCCGACGATCCCGTGGCCGGGAATCTCGTCGCCGCGGAGGTGGTCGACACCTTCGACGCGCGCTATCGGTCGCACTGGGCCGCGGCGTTCCGGCGGAAGCTCGGCTTCGACGATCGGATCGACGCGCAACTCGCCGCCGAGCTCGCGCAGGCGGCGCTGGATCTGCTCGCCGCACACGAGGTCGACTTCACCGGGTTCTGGCGGGATCTCGCGGCGGCTGCCGAGCACGATCAGCAGCCGCTGCGCGATCGCTTCCTCGGTCGGGTGCCCGCGCTGGACGCGTGGCTCGCCCGATGGTCGGCGCTGGCGCCGGATGCCGCGCTCATCCGGGCGACGAACCCGCTGTACATCGCTCGCAACCACATCGTCGAGGAGGCGCTGCAGGCAGCGACGGACGGGGATCTCACGCCCTTCGAGCGGCTGCTCGACCTGCTGCGAGACCCGTACACCGAGCGATCCGGGGGCGAGTACCGCCGCTTCGCGCGGCCCGCGCCCGACGGCACAACCCGGCACCGCACGTTCTGCGGCACGTGACTTCCGGCTCGTCCTCGCCGAGACGACACGGCGGCCGAACCGCATCGGATCCGCATGTGCGGAGATACTGCAGAGCTATATCCGCATCCGCGGTGCTAGCGTGAGGGCGTGAGCAGCTACAAGATCGCCGAGGCGGCGCGCCTTCTCGGCGTGAGCGACGACACCGTGCGGCGGTGGGTCGACGCGGGGACGCTGCCGACGACGGGAGCATCGCCGATCGAGATCCCCGGTGAGGCACTCGCGGCGCATGCGGTCGAGCTGGCCGCGACGCCGAAGGATCCGGCGGACGTGCTCTCCAGCGCCCGCAACCGGTTCGTCGGGCTCGTCACACGTGTGCAGATCGACGGCGTCATGGCGCAGGTCGACATCCAGTCCGGACCGCATCGCGTGGTCTCGCTCATGTCGTCCGAGGCGGTCCGCGAGCTGGAGCTCGAGACCGGCTCCCTCGCCGTCGCCGTGGTCAAGGCCACGAACGTCATCGTCGAGACCCCGAAGGGCTGACATGCCGTGCTCCGCGCCTGTGCGCACCGCCGTCGTCCTCGCCTCGCTCGCGCTGCTGCTCACCGGCTGCGCGACCGGCGCCGATCAGGGTCCGCCGGCGACGACCGCGCCGACGACCTCGGCCGATCCCGAGCTCGCCGGAGACCTCACGGTGTACGCGGCCGCGTCGCTGAAGGCGGCATTCGATGAACTGGCGACCCAGTTCGAGGCGCAGCATCCGTCCGTCGATGTCCAGCCGATCACGTACGACGGCTCGTCGACGCTCGCGACCCAGATCATCGAGGGTGCTCCGGTCGAGGTGTTCGCGTCGGCCGACGAGAAGAGCATGCAGAAGGTCGTCGACGAGAAGCTGGCGTCCGGTCCGCAGCTGTTCGCGACCAACACGCTCGTGCTGGTGGTGCCCGCCGGCAACCCCGGGGACGTGGAGAGCCTCGACGACCTCGCGAACGCCGATCTCACCGTCGTGCTGTGCGCCGCGGAGGTGCCGTGCGGGGCGGCGTCCGCGACGCTGCTCTCGAACGCCGGCGTCACGGCGAGCGTCGACAGCTACGAGCAGAACGTGACGGCGGTGCTCACCAAGGTCGCTGCCGGTGAAGCGGACGCGGGACTCGTGTATGTGACGGACGCGGCGACGACCGACGACGTCGACGCGGTCGAGGTCGACGGAGCCGGGGATGTCGTGAACCGCTACCCGATCGTGGCGCTCTCTGCCGCAGCGGACCCCGCGGTCGCCGACGCGTTCGTCGCGTTCGTGCGGGGCGGCCAGGGCCAGGAGGTGCTCGCGGGCCTCGGCTTCGGGGCGCCGTGACCACCGCCGAAGCGGCCCACGCGCCCGCACGCGAGGAACGCGCGGGGTTCGTGCCGCGTGTGCTCGCCGTGCCCGCCGTGATCGGGCTCGCACTGCTCATCCTGCCGCTGGGCGCGCTCGTGCTGCGGGTCGAGTGGGGGACGCTGTGGAGCGACGTCACCTCGCCCGAGGCGCTGTCGGCCCTGGGACTCTCGCTCACGACCGGGGCGGCGGCCACCGCGGTGTGCGTCGTGCTGGGGGTGCCGCTCGCGCTCCTCATCGCCCGGAGCACGGTGCGCACGGCAGCCGTCCTGCGCGCCCTCGTGACGGTGCCGCTCGTGCTGCCGCCCATGGTCGGCGGTGTGGCGATGCTGTTCCTCTTCGGCCGCACCAGCTGGCTCGGTGGCATCCTCGCGGACTGGGGCATCCGCATCCCGTTCACGACGACGGCCGTCGTGATGGCCCAGACCTTCGTCGCGCTGCCCTTCCTCGTGCTCGCACTCGAAGGAGCGTTGCGGGCGACGGGGGTCGGCTTCGAGCAGGCGGCGGCGGGCCTCGGGGCGGGGCGCTGGACGATCCTCGCCCGGGTGACGCTCCCGCTGGCCGCCCCGGGGCTGGTCGCCGGCATCGTGCTGTGCTTCGCGCGTGCGATCGGCGAGTTCGGGGCGACGGCGCTGTTCGCCGGGAACGCCCCCGGAGTGACGCAGACCATGCCGCTCGCGATCTACACCGCCTTCAATGGCGCGGGCGTCTCACAGGGCACGGCCGTCGCGCTGTCGCTGCTGCTGCTCGTGACCGCGGTCGGCGTGCTGCTCCTCGTGCGCGCTTGGCGGGCAGAGGCCCCGCGATGAGCGGAGTCGTGCCGGAGCGAGGGAGGGATGCTGCCCCCGGCGCCGCAGCGGGGCTCGATGCCCGCGTGGTCGTGCGTCGCGGCGGGTTCGCCCTCGACGCCGTCGTACAGGTGCCGGGCGGATCCGTGGTCGCCCTCATGGGTCCGAGTGGCGCCGGCAAGTCGACGCTGCTCGGGGTGCTCGCGGGGCTGACGGGATTCGACGAAGGTCACATCCGTCTCGGCGGTCGCACGCTCGACGAGTCTCCCGCACGCCGCACACCGCCCGCGTCGCGCGGCGTGGTGCTGCTCGGGCAGGATCCGCGCCTGTTCCCGCACCTCAGCGCGCGCGACAACGTCGCGTTCGGGCTGCGCGTGCACGGCGCGACCAAAGCCGCCGCCGCGGACGGAGCCGTCGACTGGCTCCGGCGCGTCGGCCTCGAGGATCTCGGCGGGCGCCGTCCTGCGCAGCTGTCGGGGGGCCAGCAACAGCGCGTTGCGCTCGCGCGTGCACTCGCGACGGCGCCCGCCGCGATCCTCCTCGACGAGCCGCTGACGTCGCTCGACACCGAGACCGCCGGCGACGTGCGCGCCCTCCTGCATCAGCAGCTCGCCGCCACGGGCACCACGGCGGTCGTCGCTACCCACGACGCGGTGGACGCGGTGGCGCTTGCGAGCCGCCTCGTCGTGCTCGAGGACGGCCGCGTCACGCAGTCCGGTCCGGTCCGCGAGGTGCTCGCGTCGCCGGCGACGCGGTTCGCGGCGGCGGTGGCGGGCCTCAACCGGGTGGTCGGGACGGTGGATGCCGCGTCCTGGCGTGCGGGGAACCTCGTGCTGCCGGCACCGGCGGGGGTGCAGCATCCTTCGCTCGCGGCCGTCTTCCGGCCCAGCGACGTGCGGGTGGTCGACGGGGCGCTCAGCGGTGCGGGGGAGTGGACCGCGCACATCGTGCGGCTCGAGCAGACGCCCGCGGGCGTGCGGGTGCGCACCGCCGATCCCGACGTCGCGGTGGATGTCACCGCCGACCGCGCCGCGGGGCTCGCGCCGGGGGACCTGATCACGCTGCGGGTGGACCCGGCCGACGTGCGCTTCGTCGTCGAGGCCGCAGCCATAGACTCGGCCGGTGACGCGAATCCGCCCCTTCCGGCCGGGTGACGAGCCCGCCCTCGCCGAGATCTGCCTCAAGACCGCGGACGCCGGCGCCGACGCCACCGGTCTGCTCGACGACGACGACCTCTGGGCCGAGATCTTCGTGCTCCCGTACGCGGCGCGTCACCCCGAGTTCGCGTTCGTCGTCGAGACGGACGATGAGCGCGTCGTGGGCTACGTCGTCGGGGCGCCGGATTCCGCCGCCTTCGAGGACTGGTTCAAGACCGAGTGGTGGCCGCGGTTCGCCGAGCGGTGGCCGAAGCCGCAGGGGGACCCGCTGCCGGTGAGCGTCTCCCGGCAGGACGGCATCGTCCGCTACGCGTACGCGCGCCGTGGCGGCGCTCAGCCGTTCGGCGACGCGTACCCTGCGCACCTGCACATCGATCTGCTGCCCGAGACCCAGGGGCAGGGGCTCGGCCGCCGCCTCATCGAGACGCTCGAGGAGGCTCTCCGCGACGCGGGCGTGCCCGGCCTCCACCTCGTCGCGTCGTCCGACAACACGGGTGCCGTCGCGTTCTATCCGCGCGTCGGCTTCGAGCCGCTGCCGTCGCCGGAGGGTACGCAGGTCTTCGCCACGCGTCTCTGACGTATGCCCTCGGCACCCCGCCGTCAAGCCGTTGGGGAGGCGGGAAGCCTCCCGTAGTCTGCGGGCGTGGACGATGTCTCGGCACCGACCGGCCGCGAGCCGGAACTGACCGCTGTTGCGCGTGCGGACGGCTCTGCGCCGCGCGCGCTCGTTCTCGGAGCCACCGGCTACATCGGCGGACGCCTGGTGCCGCGGCTGCTGAACGCCGGGTACGAGGTCCGCGTGCTGGCGCGCGACCCTGCCCGCGCCGCGGCGTTCCCCTGGGGCGACCGCGTCGAGATCGTCCGCGGAGACGCCGCCGACGCGGCATCCGTCGGCGAAGCGGTTCAGGACGTCGACGTGCTGTACTACCTCGTCCACTCGATGTCGGGCGGCACGAAGTTCGCCGACGCCGACCGCGCTGCGGCCCAGACGGTCGCGCGGGCGGCGACCCAGGGCGCAGTGGGCCGGATCGTGTATCTCGGCGGGCTGCACCCCGACGGCGTCACACTGTCGCCGCACCTCGAGTCGCGCGTCGAGGTGGGGGAGACCTTGATCGGGAGCGGGGTGCCGACGATCGTGCTGCAGGCGGGCGTCGTGATCGGGTCGGGGTCGGCGTCCTTCGAGATGGTGCGCCACCTGACCGAGGTGCTGCCGTACATGCCGGCCCCGAAGTGGGTGCGCAATCGCATCCAGCCGATCGCCGTGCGCGACGTGCTGCACTACCTGCTGGGCGCCGCGCGTCTGCCCGCCGACGTGAACCGGGCGGTCGACATCGGCGGGCCGGACGTGCTGCGGTACGGCCAGATGATGAACGGGTATGCGGTCGAGGCGGGGCTGCGGCAACGGCCCATCGCCGCGCTGCCGGTGCTGACGCCCCGGCTGGCGTCGCACTGGGTGAACCTCGTGACCCCGATTCCGCGCTCGATCGCGCGACCGCTCGTCGAGTCGCTGCAGAACGAGTGCATCGTCAAGGACCACGCGATCGACGCCCTGATCCCGCCGCCCGAAGGCGGACTCACGCCCTACCGGACGGCGGTGCGGCTCGCGCTCGGCCGGGTCGAGGCCGACGCGATCGAGACCAGCTGGCAGGACGCCGAGGTGCTGGGCGCGCCGAGTGATCCGCTGCCGAACGACCCCGACTGGGCGGGACGCGTCGCCTTCACCGATGTGCGCACCGCGCACACCCCCGCATCGCCCGCTGCGCTGTGGGCCGTGATCGAGGGGATCGGCGGCGAGAACGGCTGGTACTCGTCGCCCCTGCTGTGGGCGATCCGCGGATGGATGGACCGCCTCGTCGGCGGCATCGGGCTCGCGCGCGGACGACGCAGCAAGGGGCGGCTCGCCGTCGGCGACGCCCTCGACTTCTGGCGCGTGGAGGCTCTCGATCCGGGACGGATGCTGCGCCTGCGCGCCGAGATGAAGGTGCCGGGGCTCGCCTGGCTCGAACTGAAGGCGTCGCCCGATGGCGATCGCGGCGGCTCACGCTACGATCAGCGCGCCGTCTTCTTCCCGCGCGGACTGGCCGGGCGCCTCTACTGGCTCGCGGTGGTGCCGTTCCACGGGTTCATCTTCGCCGGGATGGCGCGGCGCATCACCGCGACGGCGGAGGCCGCGGCGGAGTCCGCCCAGCCGTGACCGCGTCGGTTCAGCCGGGGAGGCGCGGTTCGCCCGAGACCAGGCGCGGGATGCCGTCGCTCACGAGGCGTGCCTCTGCGTCGGTGCCGACGCGCCCCGGATCACACGACCAGACGCCCGTCCTCGATGCGCACGACGCGGTCGACCTGGCCGTCGGGTACCGCCACATGTGAGATGAGCACCACGGCCTGGTCGTCACGGACAGCGCCGAGCAGATCGGTGAGCAGGCGTTCGGAGGCCTCGGGGTCGACTCCCGCAGTCGGCTCGTCGAGCACCAGGACGGGGAAGCCCCGCAGCAGCGCCCGCGCCAGCGCGATCCGCTGCGCCTGTCCTCCTGACACGAGCGCGCCGCGCTCGCCGACGCGGGCGCCGAGCCCCCCGCGCTCGCGCAGCCACGGCCCGAGGCCGACGCGATCGAGCGCGGCCTCGAGTTCGGCGTCCGTCGCGGTGTCGCGCGCGAACAGCAGGTTCTGGCGGATGTCCTCGTCGAAGAGCATCGGATGCTGCTCGCACAGGCCGACGGTGAGCCGCACGTCGTCGGGGGAGAGGTCGTGCACCGAGCGGGAGCCGATGTCGTAGCCGCCCTCCGTCTCGAGGAACCGCACGAGAGCGTGCGCGAGGGTGCTCTTGCCGGCGCCGCTCGATCCCATGACGAGGACGCGCTCGCCGGGCCGGATCGTGAGGTCGATATCGTGCAGCGCGGGCCGGGCGGCGCCGGGCCACCGCACGCCGGCGGCCTGCAGGCGGATGCCGTCGCCGAGCGCCGGGGCGTCGCCGGTGGGCTCGACGGTCTCGGGAGCGAGTCCGGCGGGCGGTGCGGCCGGCAGCGAGTCGGCGATGCGCCCGGCCGACGCGCGGACCTGTCGCCACGCCGACGCCGCCATCGGCACGGACGCGAACACCTCGAACACCGCCATCGGCACCAGCACGGCGACGGCGAGCGACGGGCCGGTCAGGGCGCCTGACGCCGCACCCGGTGCGGTGACCAGCACCGCGGCGATCGATGCGGCACCGGCGAGGAGCGACACCAGGGCGGCGGTGCCGGCCTGCGCTCCCGAGCGGCGGACGATGGCGCGCCGCAGGTCGGCGTCGGCCCGCGCGATGCGGTCCCGGCTCTGCGCCTCGGCGCCGAACGCCGTGAGCACGTCGAGGCTGCCGATGTGGTCGAGCACCGCGTCGGCGAGGCGGCCGCGCAGCGGCGCGATGGCGCGCTCGGCGCGGGCGCCCGACATCCATCCCCACAGCGTCGAGATCGCGGCGGCGACCACGAGGCATGCGAGCAGGGTCAGGGCGGCCGGCCACCACACGAACGCCACCAGGACGACGGCGCCGAGCGCGACGAGCGCCGACGAGACGAGCGGCTGCACGACCCGCAGCGGGAGGTTCTGCAGTTCATCGACGTCGTCGACGAGGGCACCGAGCACCGAGCCGCGGCGGGTGCGGGCCAGGCCGTCCGGGGCCAGGGGCACGAGTCGGCGCACGAGGTCGGCGCGCGTCGAGGCGAGCTGCCGCAGGGCGGCGTCGTGGCCGGTGAGTCGCTCGAGGTAACGGAACGAGGCCCGCGAGATCGCGAAGAACCGTACGCCCACGACCGCGGCGGACAGGTAGAGCACCGGCGGCTGCTCGCTCGCGCGCACGATGAGCCAGGCGCTCACCGCGAGGAGGGCGACGGCCGAGGCCTCTGACGCGAAGCCGGCGGCGAGGGCCCACCAGAACCGCCGCGCGGGAGGCATCGCGCCCCTCAGCACCGCCCCTGGCGTCGAGGCCTGCGCGGTCATGCGAGCACCTCGCTCGACTCGAGCCGCACGACGTGGTCGGCGATGGCGCGCGCCGACGTGCGGTGCGAGATCAGCAGGACCGTCGCGCCCTCGTCGGCGAGGAGACGGATGCCTCGCCACAGCCGGCCCTCCGTCTCGGGGTCCAGCGCCGAGCTGGGTTCGTCGAGCGCGATCACCGGGGCGTTGCCGCGCAGGTGCCGGTAGAACGCGCGGGCCACCGCGACGCGCTGCGCCTGGCCGCCCGACAGTCCCGCGCCCTGCACACCCAGCTCCTGGGCGGGGTCGAGCGCGCCGGCGCACGCGAGGTCGAGCGCACGCCGGACCGCCGCCGGATCGGGGGCCGCGTCGCCGAGCGTGACGTTGTCGGCGATGCTCCCGGTGAGGAGCCCCGGCCGCTGGCCCGCCCACGCGAGCCACGCAGACGGTGCGAGGGCGCGCACGTCGGCGCCGTCCCAGGAGGCGTCCCCGTCGAACATCGCGGCGCCGCGCAGTGCGGCGAAGAGGCTGGACTTGCCGGCGCCGCTCGGTCCCTCGATGAGCGTGACGGTGCCCGGCCCGGCCGTCAGGTCGACGGGCGGCAGCATCCGCTCCCCGCGTGTGACGCGGACGCCGTCGAGCACGAGGTGTGCGCCGGGTGCAGGCGTTTCGTCTCGCGCGTTCCTCGCTCGCTCGACCAGCGGTTCCTCCAGCCCCGGTCGTTGAGCGAAGGGCGCTCTCGCGCCCGCAGACGAAACGCCTCGAGTATTCGGGATCGTCAGGGTGCGCGCGGCGTCGAGCACGTCGAACACGTCGTCGGTCGCGGCAACGCCCTCGGACGCGGCGTGGAACTGCACGCCGACCTGGCGCAAGGGCAGGTACGCCTCGGGGGCGAGCAGCAGCACGAAGAGGCCCACGGCGAGCGTCAGTGCTCCGTCGATGAGCCGGAAGCCGATCGACACCGCGACGATCGCGACGGCGATCGACGCGAGGAACTCGAGCGCGAACCCCGACAGGAACGAGACCCTCAGCACCCGCATCGTCTCGCGACGGTACTCGTCGGTGACCCGTTCGATGGATGCCGCGGCCCGGTGCTGCCGACCGAACACCTTGAGCGTCGAGAGCCCCTGCACGGTGTCGGCGAACCGTGAGGCGAGGCGCTGGAGCGTGCGCCACTGCCGGTGCTGCACCGAGCGCGTGGCGAGGCCGATGAGCACCATGAAGAGGGGGATCAGGGGGAGCGTGAGCAGGACTGTCAGCCCGGAGATCCAGTCCTGCCACCACATCACCGCGAGGATCAGCGGTGTCGCGACGACAGTCTGCACGAGCTGCGGAAGGTAGCGGCCGAAGTACGCCTCGAGCGCGTCGAGGCCCCGTCCCGCAGTCACCGCGAGGGCGGCGGAGTTGCGGGCGCCGAGCCACTCGGGTCCGAGCACGCCGATCGCCTCGACGAGCCCTGAGCGCAGCTGGCCCTGCACCCGAGCGGCCGCGCGGGCGGCGACGGCCTCGCGGGCCCAGAGAAGTACGGCGCGGAGAGCGACCGTGATCGCCAGCGCGCCGAGCGTCGCGGCGAGCTCGGCCGACGGCATCCCGTCGATGGCTCCGGTGACGGCGCGCGTCAGCAGCCACGCGAACGCGACGATCACCGCGGTCTGCGCCGCCGCGATCGCGGCGATGGCGACGAAGAAGCCGCGAGAGGCGCTCGCGTACCTCAGCAGCCGCGGGTCGACGGGCTTGCCGTTCACGCGAGGCGGGGCATCCGTCTCACTCATTGCTCTTCGACCCTACCCATCCGTCGCTCTGTCGCCGACGCGTTCGCGGACGCGCCTGTCGGCGAGCTGACGCGGAGGACGGATGCCTCGGCCCGAGGCACCCGCACCGACGCCTCAGTGCGCGGGCGCCGCAGCCGCCTTCTCGATGCGGGAGCGTGTGACGCGCTTGCGGAAGATCCAGTACGTCCAGCCCTGGTAGGCGAGCACCAGCGGCAGGAAGACGAGGGCCGCCCACGACATGATCGTCAGCGTGTAGTCGGTGCTCGACGCGTTCTCGATCGTGAGCGAGCCCGCGGGGTCGCCGGTCGAGGGCATCACGTACGGGAACAGCGCGAACCACACCGCCAGCACCGCGGTCACGATCGTGAAGGCGCCGAACCCGAAGGCCCAGCCCTCGCGCCCGCGGGCGTTCGAGATCCAGGAGGCGATGAGGAGCACCGCCGCCACCGCCGACAGGATCGCGGTCACCATCGCGAAGTCGCGGCCCTCGGAGAACGCCATGGCGACGGTCCACACCAGGAACGCCGCCGCGACGACGATCGTGAGGAGCCCCGCTCGTCCGGCGAGCCGGCGTGCGTCGGCGGCGACCTGGCCGTCGGTCTTCAGCGCGACGAAGTACACACCGTGCGTGAAGAACAGCAGCAGCGTCGTGAGGCCGCCCAAGAGTCCGTAGGGGTTGAGCAGTGTCAGCAGCGAACCGGTGAACTCGTGGTCCACGTCCAGCGGCACACCCTGCACGATGTTCGCGACGGCGACGCCCCACAGAAAGGCCGGCACCGCGGAGCCGACCACGATCATCGTGTCGAAGCCCTTCTTCCAGCGGAGCGAATCGCGCTGGTGACGGTACTCGAACGAGACCCCGCGCAGGATGAGCGCGAGCAGGATCAGCAGCAGGGCGAGGTAGAACCCGCTGAAGAGCGTCGCGTACCACTCGGGGAACGCGGCGAACAGGCAGGCGCCGGCGACGATGACCCAGGTCTCGTTGAGGTCCCACACGGGGCCGATCGTGTTGATGACCTGGCGGCGGCTGATGTCGTTCTTGCCGAGGAACGGCAGCGACATGCCGACGCCGAAGTCGAATCCGTCGAGCACGAAGTAGCCGACGAAGAGGAAGCCGACGATCCAGAACCAGAGGTAGGCGAGATCCATGATGTGCTCCTGCAGCCCTTAGTAGACCGTCGTCGGGGTGTCTTCGACCGCCAGGTCGCGCGCATCGGGCGCTCCGGGCTCGGGGAGGGGCTCCGGGCCCCTCTTCGTGGTCTTCAGGATGAGGCCGAACTCGACCACCGCCAGCGCCGCGTAGATGAGAGTGAATGCGGTCAGCGAGATGAGCACGGTCCAACCGGGCACCGAGGGCGAGACGCCGTCCTCGGTCAGCATGAGGCTGAACACGATCCAGGGCTGGCGGCCCATCTCGGTGAAGACCCAGCCCACGAGGATCGCGAGGAGTGAGGCCGGCCAGGCCCAGATCGCGAGGCGCCAGGCCCACGCGGGAACCTCGCGCTTGGCCTTCTTGCGGGTGAGCCAGAGGCCCACGACGGCGACGAGCGCCGCGACGCCGCCGAGGCCGATCATCCAGCGGAACGCCCAGTACGTGACCCAGAGGATCGGCGCGAAGTTGCCGTCGACCTGGTCGGCGAACTGCGGGAACAGCTCGGTCGTGTAGAGGTTGTTGAGGTCGTTGATGCCCTCGACGCAGCCGTCGATCGAGTGCGTCGACAGCAGCGCCAGCAGGTACGGCACGCGGATCGAGAAGAGCTCGCTCGTGCCGTCGGGCGTACCGAGCGTGAAGATCGAGAACGAGGCGTCCGCCCCGCAGGCGCTGTCGAACATCGCCTCGGCGGCCGCCATCTTCATCGGCTGCGTCGCCACCATCACGAGGCTGAGCTGGTCGCCCGAGATCGCGACGCCGGCGAAGGCGGCGATCAGGCCCCAGAGGCCGAACTTGAGCGACGAGCGCATCATCTCGACGTTCTGCTTGCGCAGCAGGTGCCACGCCGAGATCGACACGATCACGCCGGCGGTCATCATGAACGCCGCGAAGAGGGTGTGGGGGAGCGCGGCGAGCGCCACCGGGTTCGTCAGTACGGCCCAGAAGTCCGTCATCTCGGCGCGCGAGCCGTCCTCGGCCATTTTGAAGCCGACCGGGTTCTGCATGAACGCGTTCGCGGCGAGGATGAAGTACGCCGAGAACCACGCGCCGATCGTCGCGATCCAGATGCTCGCCAGGTGCAGCGCCTTGGGCAGCTTGTCCCAGCCGAAGATCCACAGCCCGATGAAGGTCGCCTCGAAGAAGAAGGCCATGAGCCCTTCGAAGGCGAGCGGGGCGCCGAACACGTCGCCGACGAACCGCGAGTAGGACGACCAGTTCATCCCGAACTGGAACTCCTGCACGATGCCCGTGACGACGCCCATGGCGAAGTTGATCAGGAAGATCTTCCCGAAGAACCTCGTCAGGTGCAGCCACTTCACGTTGCCGGTGCGGAACCACGCGGTCTGGAAGATCGCGACCGTCAGCGCCATGCCGAGCGTGAGGGGGACGAAGAGGAAGTGGTACAGCGTCGTGAGGCCGAACTGCCAGCGCGCCAGCAGCAGAGGGTCCAGCAGATCCACGATGCGATTCTCCGATCGTTCCGGACTGGGTCTGATCACCGTAGCATGTGGTCAGACCACACGGGCGACGAATCCCCAGGGGCGCCCGATGGTCCCAGATTCCCAGGATTCCGGGGCGGACGCGAGCCTCTCCGCCGTGAATAATGAGGTTGCAGCGGCGCCGGCCGTCCGCGGCGCGACTACCCTCGGAGACATGGCGAGCCGGGCGCAGCGATCGGAGCCGGACGCGTGAGTGCGATCCCGGTGACGATCGGTCGACGGATGCCTCTCCCCGCGGCATCCGCGGACCTCGGCGCGTTCGAAGGGATGGCGCCGGTGGCGGCGATCGGCGCACCGCTGGTCGACACGCACGGGCGCGTCCACCGCGACCTGCGGATCTCGCTGACCGATCGCTGTTCGCTGCGGTGCACCTACTGCATGCCCGAGCAGGGCAACGAGTGGCTCGCGAAGACGAGCATCCTGACCCTGGACGAGATCGTGCGCATCGCACGGGTGGCCGCGGCCGACGGCATCACGACGTTCCGGCTCACCGGCGGCGAGCCGCTGCTGCGCACCGACATCGTCGACGTGGTCCGCCGGCTGTCGGCGATCACGGGACCGGATGGCCGGCCGGTCGAGATCGCGATGACCACGAACGGCATCCGGCTGCCCGAGCTGCTGCCAGGGCTGGTCGAGGCCGGGCTGACCCGGCTCAACATCTCGATCGACACGCTGCGCCGCGATCGGTTCCACGCACTGACCCGCCGGGACCGGCTGGATGACGTGCTCGAGGGGATCGCGGCGGCCGGGGCGTCGGGGCTGCGGCCGCTCAAGCTGAACGCGGTGGCGATGCGGGACGTGAACGACGACGAGCTCGTCGATCTCGTGGAGTTCGCGACCGCGCACGACGCGCAGATGCGGTTCATCGAGCAGATGCCGCTGGACGCGGGCCACACGTGGGACCGGTCGCGCATGGTGACGCAGGACGAGATCCTCGCCGCGCTGTCCGCGAGGTGGACGCTGACGCCGGTGCCGGGTCGGGGTGGGGCGCCTGCGGCGCGGTGGACGCTGGACGGCGGTCCGCATTCGGTGGGGGTGATCGCGTCGGTGACGGCCCCGTTCTGCGGCGACTGCGACCGACTGCGGTTGACCGCGGACGGGCAGCTGCGCAACTGCCTGTTCTCGACCACGGAGTACGACCTGCTGCCGATCCTCCGCGCGGGCGGTGATGACGGCGAGGTCGATGGGATGCTGCGCTCCTGCGTGCACGGCAAGCTGCCGGGGCATGCGATCAACGACCCGTCGTTCCTGCAGCCTGCGCGGGGCATGAACGCGATCGGCGGCTGAGATGGGCCGCATCACCACGCGCACCCCCGTCACCCGCATCGTGCTGAACGAGGGAGACGTCGCGGTGCGCCGCCGCGCCGACACGCTCGTCGTGGAGGAGCCGCTGGAGATCCGCGTCGCCGGTGAGCCGCTCACCGTCACGATGCGCACGCCCGGCAACGACCTCGACCTCGCCGCCGGATTCCTGGTCTCGGAGGGTGTGATCTCGGCCGCTGCAGACCTGCGTTCGGCGATCCACTGCGGTGGGCCGGGCACCGCGGCTGTGCCGTCCACCCCGCTGCTCACGATCGGCATCGGTCCCGCGGAGCCGACGACTTCGAGCGAGAACACCTACAACGTCCTCGACGTCGCGCTCGCGCCCGAGCTCGCACCGCTCGTCACCGACATCGCCCGCAACTTCTATACGACGAGCTCGTGCGGCGTGTGCGGCACGGCGTCCATCGAGGCCATCGAGAAGCAGTCGCGCTACGACGTCGGGACGGATGCCGCAGCCGTCGATGCGACCATGCTCGCCGGTCTTCCCGACGCCCTGCGCGCCGGACAGACGGTGTTCGACAAGACCGGAGGTCTGCACGCGGCGGCGCTGTTCGACGCCGCGTCCGGCGAGCTGCTCGTGCTGCGGGAAGATGTCGGCCGGCACAACGCCGTCGACAAGGTCGTCGGCTGGGCTGTGCTCCAGGACCGCCTGCCGCTGAGCGGAACGGTGCTGCAGGTGTCGGGCCGCGCGAGTTTCGAGCTGGTGCAGAAGGCCGTGATGGCCGGCATCCCGATCCTGTCCGCCGTGTCGGCACCGTCGTCGCTGGCCGTCGAGCTGGCCGCGGCCTCGGGGCTCACCCTGGTCGGGTTCGTGCGCGGATCGTCGATGAACGTCTACGCGCGGCCGGACCGGGTGCGTGTCACGGCCGCGGTGCGCTGAACGCGCCGGGAATCAGCCGCGCGAAGCGGCGAGCTGCACGACGCACTGGGTCGGGTCGCACGACGGTGCGATCCCCTCGACGCGCAGCGGGCCACCGGCTTGCGCGAGCACGCTGTCCATGAGTCCGATGTGCACGCTGCACAGGACGCCGCGGTGCTCGGCGGCGGGCACGTGCGGGCAGGGCGTCAGATCGACCGTGAGGTCGCGTTCGTCGACGAGAGGGTCGAAGCCGGCGTCGCCGAGGTCCTCCACGAGCGCGTCGAGCTGGTGCAGTGCGTCTGCGCCGAGTTCGGCGTGCGCGTCGGATCCGTACACACGGCGCAGCAGATCCCCGCGACGAGCAGCCTCCTCCGCCCGGCGGACGGCGACCGGGCTCGATGCCGCGTCGGAGCCGGTGGCCGCGGAATAGAGCACGCGAGGGCGTCCGCGCGTGGTGCGGCGCTCGGTCTCGGCGATCACGTAGCCGGCGTCGATGAGGCGCTGCACGTGCTCGCGCACGGTGTTGGCGTGCAGACCGGTTGCCTCGACCAGCTCGGAGATCGCCCGCTGCGGGCGCTCCTGAAGCAGGTGCATGATCTCGACGCGGGAGTAGCTCGAGATCGCGCTGTACCCGGTCGTCATGGTCCCATTATCGCGGGGCGCCACGACGACCGGGTGCCCGCAGGTTCACCCGTGTCGGATCAGAACAGCTGGCCCAGGATGAGGATCGCGATGAAGAACACCGCGACGATGCCGACGATGATCGCGAGCGTGCGGCCGGAGAGCTTCGCGACGCCCCAGCCGACCAGCACGGGGATGGCGAAGAGGAACAGCGCGACGATCCACCAGAACGCGGAGTAGGCGCCGCTGGTCGCGTCCTCGAGGCGTCCGCCGAACAGCGACTGCGTCGCCGGGTGCGTCGCGAAGCGGACCGCGATCGAGATGGGAACCGCCACGAACACGAAGACGACGAGTCCGATGAGCCAGCCCCAGAGGGTGGAGCTTCCGCCACCCGAGAGGACGCCGCCGTGGAGCTCGGGTTCGGGCTTCTGCTGCTGCTTGCCTGATGCCATGGGCATGACTCTAGTGGCGCACGGTGGCGGGGCATCGCACGATGTCGCCCCGACATGGCGCTGTCCGCCGGCGGGGACGGGCGGACAGCGTCGGGGCGCCGGGGAGAACCGCCACTGGGGGAGCGATCTCCGCGCTCACCATCCGCGATCGCCGTCCGCCGGGGGCTGAAGCTCCCGGGCGCGCGGTCGCGGGGTCTGAGAACGAAGGTACGCGCGCCGTCGTTGTTCGCAAGGGGGGTTGCCTGGGCGTCTCCAGAGCGCTACCCGGCCGTGCCGATCGCCGGCGTTCGCGTGCTCATGGTGGGATGGGACCGACATGAGCGAGCCGCCTCCTTCCCTCGATTCCGCCACCGCGATCGCCGCTGCCGTGCGGCAGGGGGAAGTGAGCGCGCAGGAGGTCGTGGAGGAGCATCTGGCCCGCATCACGCGGGTCGATCCCGCATTCAACGCGCTCACCGTGGTCTTCGCCGACCGTGCGCGGGCCACGGCCGCCGAAGTGGATGCCGCGGTCGCGGCGGGTCGCGACCCCGGGCCCCTCGCGGGCGTGCCGATCTCGGTGAAGGAGAACATCGACCTCACCTGGTCGGCGACGACCAACGGCTGGCGGGGGCTTGCCGACGCCGTGCCGGTCCGAGACGCCACCGTCGTGAGGCGGTTGCGGGAGGCCGGGGCGGTGCCCATCGCGCGGGGCAACATGCCCGACTTCGGGATGCGGTGGGACACCGACAACGACGTGTTCGGCCGCACGCTGAACCCGTGGAACCGCGCGCGCAGTGCCGGCGGATCCAGCGGAGGCGACGCCGTCGCCGTGGCGACCGGGATGAGCGCCATCGGCCTCGGCAACGACTTCGGCGGCTCGCTCCGCCTCCCCGCCTACGCGGCAGGAGTGGTCGGCCTCCGCCCGTCGCAAGGGCGCGTGCCACGCGCGGCGGTGCGCGAGCAGCCGGTGGCGCTCACGCTCCAGCAGTTCTCCGTGAACGGGCCCATGGCGCGGCGCGTCGACGACGTCGCGCTCGCACTCGGGCTCCTGCAGGGAGGGGATGCCGACGACCCGGTGTCGCTCGCCGCACCCGCGGTGCACCCCGACGCGGTGCCGCGCCGCGTCGGCGTGGCGCGCGATCTCGCGGGCCTCGAGGTGCACCCGGAGGTGGCGGCCGGAATCGACCGGGCCGCGGCATCCCTCGCGCGTGAAGGCTGGGAGATCGTCCACGTCGGTGTCCCCCTGCTCGAGGAGGCGGCCGTGCTGTGGCGGCGGCTGTCGTGCACCGACATGCTCATCTCGCTCGACCCCGCGGCCCTCGGTCTGCCGCTCGGGCGTTCCGCCACGGCATTCCTGCGCGACAGCACGGCGGCGGCGCGCCCGTACGAGTCGGCGCGCGAGTACGCGGAGGCCTGGGCACGCCGAGCCGCGATCGCGGCGGAGTGGCGACGGCTGCAGGTGGACGTGCCCGTGATCTTGGGGCCCGTGTCGACCTCGCGCATGCGCGAGCCCGACTACGACCTGGGCGGTCAGGAGGCCGCGGACCGCGCCTGGCGCGACCTGTGGCTGACGGTGGTCGTCAACTTCCTCGGACTGCCGGCGCTGGCCTTGCCCACGGGTCTCGGCGCCGACGGCATGCCCACCGGTGTGCAGCTGATCGGCCCCGCGTTCGGCGAGGAGGTGCTGTTCGAGGCGGGGCGTGCGGTCGAGGCCGGAGTGCCGGCCCTTCCTCCGATTCCTTCGCCGGTCTGACGCGACCTCTGGCGCCCGCAGGCGCCCCTGCGCCAGGCTGAGGCAGGCCCGCCGGGGGTGCGGGCAGGTATCAGCGGCATCCGTCCGTCCTCCTCCGAGACGGAGCCGAACGGAGGACCCATGTCTCGCACCCAGGCGTCGCCGGTCACGCTGCCCGATCTGCGTGGGCGCACCGCACTGGTCACGGGCGCGAGCGACGGCGTCGGCGTCGAGATCGCGCGCGGCGTCGCCGCGGCGGGCGCCGATCTCGTGCTGCCGGTGCGCGATTGCGTCAAGGGTGAGCGGGCGGTCGAACGCATCCGGGAGACTGCGCCCGACGCGCGTGCCGACCTGGTCGACCTCGACCTCGCGCGCCTCGACTCGGTGCGCGCGCTCGCCACGGCGATCCTGGCCGATCGCACGCCCCTCGATCTGGTCGTGCTCAACGCCGGCATCGTGCTGCTCGGCGACCGCGAGCGCCATATGACCGCCGATGGTTTCGAGCTGCACTTCCAGACGAACTTCCTGGGGCACTTCGCGCTCACGACGGCTCTGCTGCCGTTGCTGAAGGAGCGGGGAGCGCGCGTTGTCGTGCAGCTGAGTCTGGCCGCCGGCGTCTCGCGCCTGGGCTGGGACGATCTGCAGAGCGAGCGCCGCTACTCCCCGCTGCGCGCGTACGGGGCGTCGAAGGTGGCGTTGGGCCTGTTCGGCTACGAACTCGCCCGGTGCGCGGCGGCGGAAGACGAGGGCGTCACGGTGCACCTCAGTCATCCCGGCGTGGTTCCCGACACCGGGATCGCGCCGGCCATGCGCGCCCGCGATCGCGGCGGGCTCGGACGCCGACTCGCCGACGGCCTCGGCAATACGCCTGCACAGGCCGCGCAGCCCGCGCTGCTGGCCGCGGTGACGAATGCGCCGCCCCCAGGCTTCTTCGGGCCTACGGGTGCGCTGCACTTCGGTGGGGCGGCCGGCCCCGTGCGCCCGTATCGACGGCTCGCCGACCCTGTCGACGGTGCGCGGATGTGGGCCGTAGCCGAACAGCTGCTGCAGGACCGCAGCGACGCCGTGCGCGCCTGACCCGGAGCGCCGCCTACGGTCGGGGCGTCTCGGGCGTCTGCGGGAGCGGCGGTTCCTCCGGGTGGGGCGCCAGCGGCTCGTCGGGCCAGGGAGCCAGCGGCTCGTCCGGCAGCGACGGGATGCTGGGGCCGGGACCCGGGTCAGGGCTGCCCGGTCCGGGAGGCATCCCACCCGGCGGGGTCTGGTCCGGCAGCGGCTGGGGAGTTGTGGGGTCGGTCATGAGGTCTCCTGGGAGGAACGAGGGCCGCGCGTCGCGCCCCCTGCACTGACTCCAGCGTGCGGCGCTCGCGATCTCGTGGCGAGGCCCTTGACCGCGAGGCGATGCGGGTCTACGGATCGCGGCCGGGATCGAACCGCGCGTGCGCCAGCCGGTGCAGCATCAGCGCGACGTCGAGGCGTGTGCGCCCGCGCGCTGTCGACGGGTCGTACCCGAGCCGCGTCGGAAGCTCGTGCAGCCGTGCGCCCATCGTGGAATGGTGCACACCGGCGGCGGCGGCCAGCGAGCGCTGAGAAGCGCCGTTCGCCAGGGCGCGCAGCATCCGTTCGCTCCAGGCGGTCGCCAGCAGCGCGTCGATCCCGAGCACGTCGGGATGCGGCGACGCGCGCAGGTCCTCGGTCTCGGCGAGCTCCAGCAGCGGGCCGAGGTCGGCGGCGCGCACGACGGGCTCGTCGTCGTCGGCGAGGCGCAGCGCGACGAGGGCGGAGCGCCACGACTCGCGCAGGTCGGACAGCCCCGAGGCTGCCGTCCCGATGCCCGCTCGGGGTGCGGGCGCGCGATCGTCGGGCGAGAGAGCGGCGCGCGCGAGGCCGAATCGCGTCGCCACCACCGCGTGGGCGAGAGGGCGCTCGAGGCGCACCGTCGGCGGCACGGCGACCGCGTGGATCGCGGTGTGGGCGCCCAGCGACAGCCGGGCGGCCGCCTCCTCGCGCTCCTGTTCCGAGGCGTCGCCCGCCAGCAGCACCTCGACCGCGCGACGCGTGGGCGCGCTGGTGTCGAGCCGCACCGACTGGATCGACAGCGCGATCGCCAGCCGTTCGAGCACCATGGCGTCGTTCGCGTGAGCGGCCCCGGCGCGCTCGAGCCACACCGTCGAGCCGTCGGCGGAAGGGACAGCCGGCCAGTCGTCGGGACGGCCCGGCGCCGACTCGGCACCATCCACGCCGAAGCGGCGCCCCTCCGCCTGACCGGCGCGCACGTGCCCGATCGGCGCGCCGCTGAGCACGGCGGCTCCGCGCAGCATCCCCTCGGCGCCGACGCGGCCGTCGACCAGCGCATCGAAGTACGCGATGACCTTGAGCGTCTCGCTCGCCTCGGGATCGAGGGCGCTGAGCCTGCCCACGAGTTCCTTCATCGGCATCCCCTTCGACGCTGCTGAGCCCCACCCTACGCGGGCGGGGATCAGCAGCGTGACTCAGGCGTCGAGCATGCGGGTGAGCCAGCGGTTGCGCGTCTCGATCATCGCCATCGAGATCTGGGCCTGCGGTGCGAACCCGTCGAACCCGTGGAAGCCGCCCGGCCACACGTGCAACTCGGCGACCCCGCCGGCCGCCCAGATGCGCGACGCGTACGCGACGTCCTCGTCACGGAACACCTCGGCGCTGCCGACGTCGATGAAGGTGGGCGGCAGACCCGAGAGGTCCTCGGCGCGGCCGGGAGCGGCGTAGATCGACACGTCGTCGGTGCCGCGGCGGTCGCCGAGCAGGGCGTTCCATCCGGTGAAGTTGCTCGTGCGGTCCCACACACCGATTCCCTGGATCTGCAGGGCCGACACCGACTCGTTGCGATCGTCGAGCATGGGATAGATGAGCAGCGAGGCGCGCAGCGGCGGACCCTGGCGGTCGCGGGCGAGCAGCGTCACTCCGGCCGACAGGCCGCCACCCGCGCTCGCCCCGCCGACGATCAGCCGCGTCGGGTCGATGCCGAGCTCGTCGGCGTTCTCCGCCGTCCACACGAGGCCCGCGTAGCAGTCCTCCACCGGCACCGGGTCGGGGAACTCCGGCGCGAGGCGGTACTCGACGCTCACCACCACGGCCTCGTGGCTGGCGATATAGGGCAGGAAGGCTTGCACGCCCATGAAGCGGTTGCCGAGCACCATGCCGCCGCCGTGGATGTGGTAGATCCCCGGCCCCGTCGTGGTCTGGTCGGGGCGACGGTAGATCGACAGCACGATCTCGCCGCCGTCGTAGCCGGCGATCGTGCGCTCCTCGTGGACGGCGCCGACGGCAGCGACCTGCTCATCCAGCGTCGGGTCGGCGGGCATCTCGCGCATCAGCGGGATCATGTCGGGCGTCAGCGTGGGCTTGATGACCTCGGCGATGAGGTCGAGCGCGGCGTGGAGCTCGGGATCGAAGGGTGGTGCGGTCAGTTCGGGCATGGGGTCTCCGTCGTTCTGGTCCGCCGCGGCGCTGCGGCGTACGTCGATCCTCACTTCATGGTGACGGATGCCGCGACCGCCGTGTGCGGCGGTTTCAGGGCGCTGAACCCGCCAGGTGCGCGGCCGCTCCTGCACAGGACGCCGCGGGGGCTCCTTAGGCTGGAGGGGTGGCATCCGTTCTCAACATCTCGGCGTACCTCTTCACGCGCATCGACGACACCGGCGAGCTGCGCCCGCTGCTGCGAGAGCGCGCGGTCGCTGCGGGATTGAAGGGCACGATCCTGCTCGCCGAGGAAGGGATCAACCTCTTCCTCGCGGGCGACGCCCAGGAGGTGCGCGGCTTCGTCGCCGAGCTGCGGGTGGATCCGCGCTTCGCCGGGCTCACGACGAAGGAGAGCTGGTCGGACGCGCAGCCGTTCGGCAAGATGCTCGTCAAGGTCAAGCGCGAGATCATCCGCATGGACCACCCCACCATTCGCCCGGAGGGCGATCGCGCGCCCGCCGTCGCTCCCGCCACGCTGCGTCGTTGGCTCGACAGCGGTCACGACGATGACGGCCGCGAGGTCGTGCTGCTCGACACCCGCAACGCCTTCGAGGTCGACTACGGCGCCTTCGACGGTGCGCTCGACTGGCGCATCGAGCGGTTCACCCAGTTCCCGGCTGCCGCGGCCGCCGCAGCGCCCGACCTCGCAGGCAAGACCGTCGTGAGCTACTGCACCGGTGGCATCCGATGTGAGAAGGCCGCGATCTACCTGCGCGAGGCGGGCGTCGAGGCCTACCAGCTGGACGGTGGCATCCTCGGCTACTTCGAGCACGTGGGCGGCGACCACTGGAGCGGCGACTGCTTCGTGTTCGACGAGCGGGAGGCCCTGACGCCGGGGCTGGCGCCGCGAAGAGAAGCCGTCGCGTGACCGCGCCGGAACCGGTGGCCGCTGCTCGTCCCGTCAGCCGCGCCGCGGTCCTGGTCGCGCTCGGGGTCGACGTCGTGCTGGTGATCGCGTTCGCCGCCATCGGTCGCGCGAGCCATGACTCCGACGTCTGGACCGGCCTCTGGCAGACCGCCTGGCCGTTCCTCGCCGGCCTGGGTGTCGGCTGGCTCGTCACGCGAGCGTGGCGTGCACCGGCGGCGCCCGTGCGCACCGGCTTGGGCGTCTGGGCGATCACCGTCGCCGGTGGGATGCTGCTGCGCGGGGTGTCGGGTCAGGGCACCGCGCTCGCGTTCATCATCGTGGCGGCGCTCACGCTGCTGGTCGCCCTCGTGGGCTGGCGGGTCATCGTCGCGATCGTGCGTCGCGTGCGCCGGCGCTGATCCGAGCGGTCTCAGGCGGTCTTGCGGAGGCCGGTCTCGATCACGATCCGGTTGCCCTCGATCACGCCGGGGCCGTCGCCGGGGAGAGGGGCGGGTGCCGGCGTGATCTGCTCCGCCTCCCACACCGCGCGGGCGTTCTCCGCCGTCGGGTAGAAGAACTCTTCGACACCGAGCAGTCCGCCCGACGAGTGCGACGGCGTCTCGCCGCGCCGGCGACGGCGGTGCGTGTCGAACGCGAACCACAGGAAGTACACCGGCAGCGCGACGACCGCGGAGACGAATCCCCACACCATCGCGTCGCCCACGGCCATGGCGACAGCGTACGGCGCTTCAGCGGTGAGCGGAGGCCTGGAGGGTCACGTCGGGAGGGAACTCGGCGAACCACGCCTCGAACGGCACCGGAGTCCCGTCGCCGGGCACCTCGTCGACATACGCCGTGGCGGAGCGCACGATGCGGCCGTCGACCGCCCGCGCGACGACGGTGACGGCGACGTAGCGCTGGTCGTCCGCGAAGCGCCCGCTCACGGTGCCCGTCGCGGTGCCCGGCGGGGTGCGCGTCGATGTGCCGGCGGGATCGGGCGTGCCCGTGAGCCCGTCGACGCTGAACGAGCCGGTCTCGTTAGCCGGCGAGAGCGTCGCGTGCGAGGCCTCAGGCACGGTCACCTCGATGGTGTCGATCAGCTCTCCGCCCTCGATGGTGACGTAGCCGACGACCGCGGTCTGGCCAGACAGCAGAGTCGCGATGGCGGTCGAGGAACCGATGACGGCGCCGTCGTCGGCGTACGCCTGTGCGTCGAGGACGGCGTCGAACACATAGTCGGCATTCGGATTGTCGACCACGACGACGTACCACCAGATGTCGTCCAGGTCGTGCCCGAACGCGGTCTCCGTCACCGTCGGCCGCTGGGGGGCCGGGAACTGCGCGCCGGGTTCGGGCTGGCCGTCCGTGCCCGGCGCGGCGACGCCGGGGATGGCGTACTCGTCCTAGTAGCCGTCGCCGGAGTCCACAACGACGTCGTCGCTGGAGGAAGTGCTGAACGGTCCGAGCCACGCGACCGCGATCACGATGGACACCAGGCCGGCCAGCACCGAGGTCGCCAGCGCGCCCGCGCCGAGGCCTTTGCCTCCCTGATTCCGGCTGAGCACAGCAACCAGCGACAGTACGAATGCCGCGAGGAGCAGCAGAGGAGCGAGCAAGCCGGAGCTCGACCCGAGCCCTGCACCGGCGAAGAGCAGGACCACGCCGGCGCCGGCGAGGACCAGCGCGACGATGGCGACCGTCTTGGGCCGGCTGTCACGGCCTCCGGGCACGGGGTACCCGGCTGCACCGAGTGCCGTCGGCGAGCCCGGCGCAGCAGGGTACTCCGAGGTCGTGGGGTACCCGGGCCCGATGGGGTGACCGGATGCCTGAGCTGCGCCGTCCCGCGCGTAGGGAGGGAGCAGGTGGTCGGCTCCGCGCGGGTCCGTGCCGGCGAGCGCGTAGCCGTGAGGTGCCGCGTACCGGCCCGGGGCGCCCGGCGACGTGGGCGAGGGTGCGGCGTCACCGGGTTCCGGCGCCGCGTAGGCCGGGACCGCGTACTGCGGGGCGTCGAGGTCGGGTGTGCGATAGCGCCGCGGGGTGGGCGCGCCGTCCGGAGTCGATGCGTCGGCGGGCGCGCCCGGAGTCGCCGTGTCGGCGTCGCCCGGAGGCAGGGGATCAGGCATGAGGCTCCTGTTCGCGGTCTGCTGGGTGCCAACCTAGCGAAGTCGCGTGCCCGGGTTCGGGCGCCTCTGGCTCCCCGGCACGACGACAGCGCCCCCTGCGCAGCCCTGGGCGGGCGACGCCGGAGGCGCTGTCGGTGGCTTCGCGGTGTCAGCTGAGGCCGTTGTCGGCGAGCCAATCCTTGGCGATGTCTTCAGACGAGCGCTGGTCCACCGTCGATTCGACATTCAGCGCGACGAGGCCCTCGGGCGTCAGCGCGGCGCTCACCGCGTTGATCACGTCGGCGATCTCGTCGGCGATATCGGCGTTCACCACGGGCACGACGTTGGACGCCAGGAAGAGGCCCTCCGGGTCTTCGAGCGTCACCAGCTCGTCGGTCGCGATGCGCGGGTCGGCGCTGTAGACGTTCGCGACTTGGATGTTGCCGGCGACCAGCTCGTCGACGGTGGTGTCGGCGGTGGCGCTGAAGGTGACGTCGACGTCGTAAAGATCCTTGAGACCCTGGGGGCCGTATGGACGCTCCTCGAGTTCGGGCGCGCCGCCCAGCACCAGGCCGTCGATGCCGGCGAGGTCGGCGATCGAGGTGAGTCCGTTCTCCTCGGCGAACGCGGCCGTGACGTTGTACGAGTCCTGATCGGTGGCGGGCGACTGCTCGAGGACCGTCAGCCCGTCCGGCAGGGCGTCCTCGAGGGCTGCATAGACGTCATCGGGAGTAGTCGCGGTCGTGTCGGGCTCGAAGTACTGCAGCAGATTGCCGGTGTACTCCGGGAACAGGTCGATCGAGCCGTCCTCGAGCGACGGGATGTACACGTCGCGCTGGCCGGTGTTGAAGTTGCGCTCGACGGTGAAGCCGGCGCCTTCGAGCGCCTGCGCGTAGATCTCGGCGATGATCTCGTTCGAGTAGTAGGCCTGCGAGCCGATGACGATGGTCGACGAGTCAGCGGTGTCGCCGGTGTCGCCGCTGTCGTCGCCGAGGGGGTCGCTCGAGGCGCAGCCCGCGAGGGCGAGCGCCGCGATCGCGGTTCCGGCCAGGGCGGCCGCGAGGCGGGTTCGTGCTGTGGACATTGTCGTACCTCCGGTGTGGTGGTGGGGGATCAGTGGGAGACCTGCAGCGAGCGGACCGTGTCGGTGCGGGAAGCTCGTGACGGCCGACGGCGAGGGCCGTCGGTGCGAGGCACGGCGAAGCGGGCGAGCAGGGCGAAGAGCCCGTCGAGCACGAGGGCGAGGACCACGACGATGATCGAGGCCCCGAGTATCTCGGCGAAGTCGCGCAGCGCGATGCCCTGGAGGATGTAGAACCCGAGGCCGCCCACCCCGATGTAGGCGCCGATGGTCACCGTGGCGACCACCTGCAGCGTCGCAGAGCGGAACCCGCCGATGAGAAGAGAGAGTCCGAGCGGCACTTCGATCCGGAACAGGATCTGCCACTGGGTCATTCCCATCGCGCGCCCGGCGTCGATCACCGAGCGGTCGATCGCCTCGATGCCGGCATACGCCCCGGCGAGGATCGACGGGATGGCGAGCACCACGAAAGCGGCGACGGCGGCCTCGGTCTTGAGCGAGACCCCGAACAGCAGGTAGAGAAGCACGACGAGCCCGAGCGCAGGCAGCGCGCGGGCGGCCCCCGAAAGGAACACCGCTACCTCGCGACCCTTGCCGGTATGACCGATCAGCCAGCCGACGGGGACGGCGATGACGGCCGCGATCGCCACCGAGCCGAACGTGTACGCGAGGTGCTGGGCGATCGCGGTCGGCAGCGGCAGGGAGCCCGCCAGCCGCGCGGGGGAGAAGATCCAGGCGAACGCCTCGGCGAGCAGGTTCATACGGTCACCGCCCGGGGCCGGGCGCGGCGCGGCGCAGTGAGGCGCCGGGTCCACGGCATGAGCGCGCGCCCCGCCAGCATGAGCAGGAGGTCGATGACGACCGCGATCACGACGACCGCGACGACGCCCGCGAACACCTCGGCGATGATGCGTCGCTGCGACCCGTTCGTGAACAGGTAGCCCAGGTTCTGAACGCCGATGAGCGCTCCGACGGTCGCCAGCGAGATCGTGGACATCGCCGTCACGCGCAGCCCCGCGAGCACCACAGGGCCGGCCAGAGGGAAGTCCACGGTCCAGAAACGTCGCCAGGCGCCGAAACCCACTGCGACCGCGGCGGATCTCGTGCCTGTGTCGACCGAGGCGAGCCCGTCCGTGACGGATCGGGTCAAGATCGCCACGGCGTAGATCGTGAGCCCCACCACGAGGTTCAGCTCGGATTGGTAGGGGATGCCGAACAGCGTGGTGAGCAGTGCGAAGAGCGCGAACGACGGGATCGTGTACAGCAGCCCGACGACGGTCAGCACGGTGCCCCGCAGCCTCGTGTACCGGAACGCCAGCCACCCCAGAGGCACCGACAGCACGAAGCCCGCGATGATCGCGATCGTGCTCTGCCGCAGATGATCGAGCGTCAGCGCCCAGATCAGGTCGATGTTATCGGCGACCCAGCTCACGGCTCGTCCCCCACGAGCACGCCCTGCGTGCGGCCGGCTTCGTCGACGAGCACCGTGCCGCGCGCGGTGCGTTTGGCGCGCAGCGCCCGCGTGCCGCGCTCGACGCCGATGAAGTCGGCGACGAAGTCGCTCGCCGGGTTCTCGATGATCTCGGTGGGGCTGCCGATCTGGGCGATGCGCGCGCCCTTCTCGAGGATCACCACCTGATCGCCGAGCAGGAACGCCTCGTCGATGTCGTGGGTGACGAAGACGATCGTCTTGTCGAGCTCCTTCTGCAGGCGGAGCGTCTCGGTCTGCAGCTCGCGGCGCACGATGGGGTCGACGGCGCCGAAGGGCTCGTCCATCAGCAGGATGTTCGGGTCGACGGCGAGGGCGCGGGCGACGCCGACGCGCTGCTGCTGGCCGCCGGACAGCTGGCTCGGATACCGCTTGGCCAGACCGCGCTCGAGGCCCACGACATCCATCAGCTCCAGGGCCCGCTCGCGCGCCCTCGCCTTCGGTACGCCGTTCAGCACCGGCACCGTCGCGATGTTGTCGACGACCGAGAAGTGGGGGAGGAGGCCGGCGTTCTGCAGCACGTAGCCGATGCCGCGGCGCAGCGTGACGGGGTCGCGCTCCGAGATCGGCTCGTCGTCGATGGTGATGACCCCGCCCGTCGGATCGACCAGGCGGTTGATCATGCGCAGCAACGTGGTCTTGCCGCTGCCGGACGAGCCGACGAGCACCGTGGTCTTGTGCGCGGGGATGAGCACGCTGAAGTCCTCGACGGCGGCCGTGCCGTCGGGATATCGCTTCGAGACCCCACGGAATTCGATCGCCATGCTGCCCTTTCGGCCGGGGTTCCCAGATAACCACAGCCCTCGGACATGGCGGCGGCGCTGGACAGAGGCCGTAACCTGCGCCATCCTTCCGCCTGTGCCCGCTGACGGCAAGGCCGTCGCCGGTGTCATCGCGGGCCGCTACGTTGAACCCCATGACTGCTCGGGAGTACGACCTCATCGTCATCGGCGGCGGTCCTGTCGGCGAGAACGTCGCCGACAGGGCGACCCAGGGCGGCCTGTCGGTCGTCGTGGTCGAGAACGAGCTCGTCGGCGGCGAGTGCTCGTACTGGGCCTGCATCCCTTCGAAGGCGATGCTGCGCGCGGGCGCCGCGGTGCGCGCCGCGCAGCGCGTGAAGGGCGCCGCCGAGGCGGTGAAAGGAAACGTCGACGTGGCCAGGACCCTGGTGCGCCGTGACGAACTGGTGCACAACTGGGACGACACGTCGCAGGTCGAGTGGCTCCGGGGCGCGGGCATCGATCTCGTCCGCGGGCACGGGCGCCTGGCCGGCGAGCGCGAGGTCACCGTGACCGGTGCCGACGGCACGGAGACCGACCTGGTCGCCCGCCACGCGGTCGTGGTGTCCACCGGTTCGGCGGCGCTCCTGCCCGACGTACCGGGGCTGCACGAGGTCGCGCCGTGGACGAGCCGCGAGGCCACCGGCGTGCACGACGTTCCGGCGTCGCTGGCGGTGCTCGGCGGGGGCACCGTCGGCACAGAGATGGCGACCCTGTACGCGTCGTTCGGCTCCACCGTCACCGTGATCGCCCGTTCCAGCCTGCTGGGAGGCGTCGAGCCCTTCGCGGGCGAGGCCGTCGAGAAGGCGCTGACGGATGCCGGAACCACCGTCAAGACCGGCGTCGAGGTCGAGCGCGTCTCCCGCGACGACGCCGGCGACGTGGTGCTGGCGCTGTCGGACGGGTCCGAGGTGCGGGCAGCCGAGGTGCTGGTCGCGACGGGCCGGGTGCCGCGCACGGAGGATCTCGGGCTCGAGGTGATCGGGCTCGAGCCCGGTTCGTGGCTCGACGTCGACGACACGCTCCGCGTGCGCGGCGTGGACTGGCTGTACGCGGTCGGCGACGTGAATCACCGCGCACTGCTCACCCATCAGGGCAAGTACCAGGGCCGAGCCGCGGGCGACGTCATCGCCGCGCGCGCGAAGGCCGCCGACGTCGACGACGCCCCGTGGGGGAGGCATGTGGCCACGGCCGACCACTCGGCGGTGCCGCAGGTGGTCTTCACCGATCCCGAGGTCGCCGCGGTGGGGCACACCGAGAAGTCGGCGCGCGAGGCAGGTCTCCGCATCCGTGTCATCGATTACGACCTGTACGGGATCGCGGGGGCGAGCGAGGTCGCCGACGGGTATCAGGGCCGAGCGCGGGCGATCGTCGACGAGGAGCGCCGCGTGCTCGTCGGCGCCACGTTCGTCGGGCAGGACGTCGCAGAGATGCTCCACGCGGCCACGATCGCGATCGTGGGCGAGGTTCCGGTCGAGCGCCTCTGGCACGCCGTGCCGTCGTATCCGACGATCAGCGAGGTCTGGCTCCGCTGGCTCGAGGAGTACGGGCGCTGACCGGCGCCGCGAGGAGGCTTGCCATGCGACCCGAACCCCTACCCGCCGGACCCGGCCAGGAATCTGTCTGGGACTACCCGCGCCCGCCGCGTCTCGAGCGGGTCGGGCGCCGCGTGCAGATACGGCTGGGCGGCGAGGTCATCGTCGACACCGACGATGTCGTCCGTGTTCTCGAGACGAGCCACCCGCCGGTCTACTATCTGCCGATCCAGGCATTCGCCGAGGGGTCGCTCACACCCGGCGAGGGATCCTCGTACTGCGAGTTCAAAGGCGGTGCCGCCTATCTCGACGTGCGCGGAGGCGAAGAGGTGCGCCCGCGCGCGGCGTGGACGTACCCGCGCCCTTCCCCGGGTTTCGAGCAACTCGCGGGCCGGGTCGCGGTGTACCCGCGTGAGATGGACGCCTGCACGCTCGACGGCGTGGAGGCCGTGCCCCAGCCCGGGCGCTTCTACGGCGGGTGGATCACTCCCGACGTCGTCGGCCCGTTCAAGGGAGAGCCGGGTTCGCTCGGCTGGTGAGACACCCGGATGCTCCGGCATCCGTGCTGCGGACTGCACAGCGAACGCTCAGGCCCGTCCCTTGTTCACCGATATATCGGTAGGTATCGTCAGGGTGTCGGCACACACTCGTTCAGGAGGTCGTCATGAGCGGTTCGTTCCAGGGGTTCGGTTCGCGTCCATCAGGGCAGGGCTCGGGGCTTCCGAGCAGCTTCTGGGACGCGATGGATCAGTTGAAAGACACGTTCGAGAAGAGCTTCTCGCCGCGGGCCACGAAGGGAGACGTGCGCGCAGCGGTGCTCGCGATCCTCGCCGAGAAGCCGATGCACGGTTACCAGATCATCCAGGAGATCGAGGAGCGCAGCGACGGCGCGTGGAAGCCGAGCCCCGGCTCGGTGTACCCGACGCTGCAGATGCTCGCCGACGAAGGACTCGTCGCCGCCGAGGAATCGAACGGCAAGAAGACCTACTCGCTCACCGAGGCGGGCCGTGCGGAGGCGTCGGCCGCCGAGGGGCAGTCGGCCCCGTGGGAGGCGGCCGGGTCGCGCGACTCCGGACGCACCGCGCTTCCGAAGGCCGGCGCGAAGCTCGCGCAGGCGGCGGCGACGGTCGGCCGCAGCGGCACGCCCGAGCAGGTGGCCAAGGCCGTCGAAGTGCTCGACGACGCGCGGCGTAAGCTCTACTCGATCCTGGCTCAGGACTGACGGCCGGCGTGCCGGCAGACGGCGTCGGCCCGAGTCCGCGGGTTCGGCGGGGCACGCGATCCCGGGCGACCGGGATCGCAGGCACCCCTAACCGCTGAACAGCACCGTCCGAGGAGCTTCGATGGCCGACGTCGGGAACCCGCGCGCCCGCTACCGCCGGATCCTGCGCTTCGCCGGCCGGTACATCGCGCAGGCGTGGTGGTACGAGCTGATCCTGCCGCGTTTCGGCTTCGGCGCGCTCGCCGCGCGCGGCCGCACCCGCCGCCTCCAGAACATCGCCTCCCGGTTCCACGTGCTGGCCGTCCAGTACGGCGGGCTCATGATCAAGGTGGGCCAGTTCCTCTCGTCGCGGCTCGACGTGCTGCCGCCCGAGATCACGAAGGAGCTGGAAGGGCTGCAGGACGAGGTCCCGCCGGTCGCCTTCCCGGCGATCCGCGCCCTCGCCGAGGCGGAGCTGGGCATCCCGCTCGGCCGCGCGTTCGAATGGGTCGACGAGACGCCCGTGGCCGCAGCATCCCTCGGCCAAGTGCACCGTGCGCGGCTGACGCCGGCCGACGCGGCCGAGACCGGGTTCGCCGACGTCGTCGTCAAGGTGCAGCGGCCGGGCATCGAGGAGATCGTCGACGTCGATCTGGCGGCGCTGCGCCGCGTGGCCGGCTGGCTCACCCGCGTGCGGGTCGTGCGCGATCACGTCGACCTGCCCGCGCTGGTGGAGGAGTTCGCGCACACCAGCCGTCAAGAGATCGACTACCTGCACGAGGCCCAGAATGCGGAGCGGTTCGCCACGGATTTCACCGGCGATCCGCGCGTGACGGTGCCAGAGATCGCGTGGGAGCGCACGACGCGCCGCGTGCTGACGCTCGCCGACGTCACCGCGATCAAGATCAACGACGTCGACGGACTCCGCGCCGCAGGCATCGACCCGGCGCAGGTCGCGGTCGAGTTCGCGAACGTGATGTTCGACCAGCTCTTCCTGCGCGGGTTCTTCCACGCCGATCCCCACCCCGGGAACATCTTCGTGACGCCGGTCACGAGGGCCGCCGGCGACACCCGGCACCCGTGGACCCTCACCTTCATCGACTTCGGCATGATGGGCGAGGTCCCCGACAAGCTGCGGCACAACCTGCAGCGGCTCATGATCGCCGTCGCCTCGCGCAACAGCTCGCAGATGATCGAGAGCATCCGGGCCGTCGGCGTGCTGCTTCCCTCGGCCGACACGATCGAGCTCGAACGCGCGATGACGGCGCTGTTCGCACGCTTCGGCGGCATGGGGTTCGCGGAGCTGCAGAAGGTCGACCCCCGCGAGTTCCGGCAGTTCGCGAAGGAGTTCGGCGACGTCGTGCGGTCGCTGCCGTTCCAGCTGCCCGAGAACTTCCTGCTGATCATCCGCGCCGTCTCGCTCACCAGCGGGATGTGCAGCTCGCTCGATCCCGCGTTCAACGTCTGGGACGCCGTCGAGCCGTATGCCGCGCGACTGCTTCGCGACGAGCGGGGCAACGCCGCGAAGGCGTTGGCGCAGGAGGCGGCATCCACCGCCGGTGTCGTGGCCCGCCTGCCGCGTCGCCTGGACGACATGGTCACGCGCATCGAGGACGGTCGCCTCGTCGCCGACGTGCCGAAGCTGGACCGGTGGCTGCGTCGTCTCGAGCGGATGATCCGGCGCGTCGTCGCGGCGGTGCTGTTTGCCGGGCTGCTGATCAGCGGAGCCGTGCTGCGCGCCGAAGACCTCACGATCGGCACGGTGCTCATGATCGGCTCGCTCGTGCCGCTGCTGTACGCACTGTTCGCCGGCTTCTCCGGCAGGCGTGGCCCGCACGACTGAGGTCACGTCGACCCGCGAGATCGGGTGACGGATGCTGCGCCCCGGCGCGTCAGCGACCGTCGAGGCCTGCGATCGCGGCCTCGACCTGCGCCAGCCGGGCCGTCGGGTCGCCGGTGGCCTCGATCACCTGCGCGTCACCGAGCAGGTCGGGGTCGTCCGAGAGCTCGAGCAGCGCACCGTCCATGGCCTCCCGCAGCTCCGGATCTTCGTCCTCGGGCACGCGGATGTCTCCGCCGAGCGGCAGGAGCACGAGCAGGTCAACGTGCGCCATCGCGGCCACGGTGAGCTCGACGGCTCGGGCCGGGGTACCGCCGGGGCGCAACGCGCGACCCAGCTCGTCGAGGGCAGTGAGATACGCGAGGAAGTCGAGGGGGCCGCGCTCGGCGATGACCTTCGCGCCGTGCTCGAATCCGGTGAGGCGCCGGGCCGAGATGCCGAACTGGGCGAGGAACATTCCCGCATCGGGTTCGTCGCCTGCCTCATCCAGGAGTTCGTAGGGGTCCGAGAGGACCTCGTACTCGGGGTGGGTCGCCGAGAAGTCGCCGATGAGGGTGCTCTTCCCGCTGGCATGGGTGCCCGAGACCACGATCCGCATGATCGGAGCATACGGGTGGCGCGCGTCCGGCTGGGCAGGCTCCCGACCGGCTACGGTGGCACGCAGGAACTCGTCCTCGGGGGTGCGTGTGGTCTGGGCGGTGATCGTGCGGGTCGCAGATCTGCTGGTGCAGCTCGCCCTGATCTGGCTCGGGCTGCAGATCCTCCTCGTGGACGACATCGAGCCCACTCTTGACGCGCTCGCCGCATGGTGCGCGCTCGGCGGGCTCTACTGGCTGGCATCCGTGATCGTCGTCGGCGCCAGTGTGAAGCGATCCCGGATCGCCGCCCCGCGGTGGGTCGGGCAGTTCGACGCCCATCCGGTCGTCGCGGCGATCACTGTGTCCGCGACCTTCCTCGCGAGCATCGTCGGAATCGTCGCGGCCATCGAGATCGTCGTGCTGCGGGGCGACCCGGACTGGGCGGGCTGGGTGGAGCCGGTCGGCGTCCTCGCGATGCTGCTGTCGTGGGGGCTGTACCACTGGGGCTTCGCGCGCATCTACGACCGCCGGTACCGCCTCGCCGAGAGCCCGCCGCTGATCTTCCCCGGCACGGGCAACCCGCGGCTGGCGGACTTCGTGTACTTCTCGTTCACCAATGCCACCACGTTCTCGGTGTCGGACGTGCAGGTCGTGACGACACGGATGAGGTGGACCGTGGTCTGGCACACCACGACGAGCTTCTTCCTCAACGCGCTCATCATCGTCCTCGCGTTCAGCACCATCATCAACCCGGACCTGACTGCTCCCTAGACTCTCGACCACGGGCACCCGCGCACGGCGCCCTCGACAGGCGAGCAGAGGAGCGACGATGCAACTGGGAATGGTGGGCCTCGGCCGAATGGGCGGCAACATCGTCCGGCGTCTGATGCGGGACGGTCATGAATGCGTCGTGTACGACGTCAGCCCGGATGCGGTGTCGGCTCTCGCGGGTGAGGGCGCCGTCGCATCCGAGAGCCTCGCCGACCTCGTGTCGAAGCTCGAGGCACCGCGCGCCGTCTGGCTCATGATCCCCGCCGGGCTCACCGGCGAAGTCGTGGACGAGGTCGCCGGGCTGCTCGAGCCGGGTGACATCCTCATCGACGGCGGCAACTCGAACTACCGCGACGACGTGCGCCGCGCGGCCGCGCTGCAGGCGAGCGGGGTCCACTACGTCGACGTCGGCACGAGCGGCGGCGTGTTCGGCCTCGAGCGCGGGTACTGCCTCATGGTCGGTGGGCCCGACGTGGCGTTCGCCCGCATCGAGCCGATCCTGCGAACGATCGCTCCGGGGAACGGCGACGTCGAGCGCACGCCCGGCCGCGTCGGGGACTTCGCCCCCGAGGAGCTGGGCTACCTCCACTGCGGCCCGTCCGGTGCGGGCCACTTCGTCAAGATGGTGCACAACGGCATCGAGTACGGGGTGATGGCGGCGCTCGCCGAAGGCCTCAACATCCTGGAGCACGCGGATGCCGGTGTTCAGGAAGCCGAGCACTCCGCCGAGGTCGCACCGCTCGAGGAGCCCGAGTTCTACCAGTTCACGGTCGACACCCCGAAGGTCGCGGAGCTGTGGCGCCGCGGCTCGGTGATCTCGTCGTGGCTGCTCGATCTCACGGCGGCGGCGCTCCAGGGCAACCCCACCCTCGACGGTCTCGCGGGCCGCGTCTCGGACTCGGGCGAGGGCCGCTGGACGGTCAAGGCAGCGGTCGACACGGGGGTGCCGGCGCCGGTGCTCGCCGCATCCCTGTTCGAACGATTCGCCTCGCGCGGCGAGGACCATTTCGCCAACCAGGTGCTCTCGGCCATGCGGCTGCAGTTCGGCGGCCACCAGGAGCTGCCCGCCGGTGACGTGCTCGAGGCGGGCTCGCGCAAGTCGGAGTCGTCGAGCGTCGGGCGGCCGGAGACCGACGGCGCTTCGTGAGCGATGCCGGTTCCAAGACGTCGCTCGCGGCCGGTCGAGCCGCCGGCTGACGCTCAGGTGGTCGGCGGCTTCGCGGCGTCGGACGCGTCCTGCGCCGGGTGGCCGTGGGCGCCCTCCGCCGTGCTGCCCGGACCGCGTGAGATGAGGTTCGTCGCCCAGCGTTCGTTGAACCCCGCCAGGAATCCGACGGCGCCCCAGAAGAACCAGCTCGCGATGTGATCGTCGGGGACGGTGAAGATGCCCGAGAGCAGGCCGCTCTTCAAGAAGAACACCACGGCCGCGGCGAAGAACCAGCCGAGGAAGATGCGGTACATCGCCGCACCCCGTGCCGCCGATTCGATCGTCAGATTGTGCATCCGGTGCATGCGCAGCATGACGCTCACGCAGGCGCCCGCCGCGCCCGCTCCGACGGCGACCAGCACATCGCGCAGAGCCTCGCTCTGGTCCACGGGCATCGGCCCATGGCGCCACAGCGTGATGACCGCCGCGCCGCCCGCGCCGATGAGCAGGAGGAGGAAGAACGTCATCGTGACGCCGCCGAGCAGGCCTCGCGCGTACCGTCGGCGCGCGATCTCGCCTTCTCTGCGCTGGAGGAAATCGTCCGCGTAGAGGATGCGGCCGTCCAGCGCGGTGAGCGCCGAGGGGTGAGGGCCCGGCCCGTCGAGGCCGATCGCGGCGATTCTCACCGCCTCGTGCACGAGTTCGTCGAGCGTGGCGACGTCTTCACCGCACAGGACGAAGCGGCCGCGCAGGATGATCTCGTCCAGCCTGCCGAACTGCTGCGGGGCGCTCACAGCGACGATCAGGGCCGCCTTCTGGAACTGCGCATCGTCGACGTGGAGGAGCCCGATCGGCTTCTTCCGCGAAGTCGCACGCCTGCGCGCGGCCGCGCGTGAACGCGCAGCCTCCCGCATCCGTCCGATCTCGAGGGCGATCCACGACCTGCCCTCGGGGATCTTGATGCCGACGGTCGGTGGCGCCGGCAGCGTCGCATCAGCCACGATCGCTCTCCCTTGGCCTCGCGGCGCGGATTGCGCCGCATGCTGTGAGGAGAGCGCTCAAGCACCTCGTGATACCCGGACGGACGAACGGATGCCGCGACCCGGCCGGGTCGCGGCATCCGTTTCTCGTCTTGTCTACGCCGTCGCGTCGGCGCGCTTGGGGAGCACCCAGCCGGCCCGCGGGAAGTGGCACGTGTAGCCGTTGGGGATGCGGATCAGGTAGTCCTGGTGCTCGGGCTCGGCCTCCCAGAACGGGCCCTCGGGCTCGATCGTGGTGACGGCCTTGCCGGGCCAGAGACCCGACGCGTCGACGTCGGCGATGGTGTCGCGCGCGACCTCCGCCTGCTCGGGGGAGAGCGGGAAGATCGCGGAGCGGTAGCTCGAGCCGATGTCGTTGCCCTGGCGGTTCAGGGTCGAGGGGTCGTGGATCTGGAAGAAGAACGCCAGGATGTCGCGGTACGTGGTCTTCGTGGGGTCGAAGACGATCTCGACCGCCTCCGCGTGACCGGGGTGCTTGCGGTAGGTCGCGTGCGCGTTCTCGCCTCCGGTGTAGCCGACACGGGTGTCGAGCACGCCGGGCTGGCGGCGGATGAGGTCCTCCATGCCCCAGAAACAGCCGCCGGCGAGGACCGCCGTCTCGGTGCCGGGGGTGCGGGTGATCTCGCCGGTGTCGAAGGGACCGCTGGTCATGATGCGTGCTCCTGGTTCTCGGTGGTGAAGAGGTGTCGGTAGGCGCCGTAGCCCTCGTCCTCGAGCGACGAGGCGGGCACGAAGCGCAGTGCGGCCGAGTTCATGCAGTATCTCAGGCCGCCGGCCTGGCGGGGGCCGTCGGAGAAGACGTGACCCAGGTGGCTGTCGGCGCCCGACGAGCGCACCTCGGTGCGCGGCAGCAGCAGCTTCCAGTCCTTCTTGGTCGAGACGGCGTCGGGCTCGATGGGCTTGGTGAAGCTCGGCCATCCGGTTCCGCTGTCGTACTTGTCGGTCGACGAGAAGAGCGGCTGGCCCGAGACGACGTCGACGTAGATGCCGGGCTCGTGGTTGTTCCAATAGGCGTTGCGGAAGGCGGGCTCGGTGCCCTCCTCCTGAGTGACGCGGTACTGGGTGTCGGTGAGGCGGCTCAGCGCCTCAGGGGTCTTGCGGTACTCGTTGCTCACGATTCCTCCAGGTCGGACGCGGCTGGCTGCGGCGTCATAGAGGAGAACGGATGGCTCACGGGTTTTGGTCCCGCGAACCTGGGAGCGCGCCGTGAGTTCCGTTGCACGCGCCCAGCTGCGATCGGGTGCGGGCGACCAAGGGGTGAACCGGCATCCTGGTCGTAGATGCGAGCGTCGTGGTCGCGCTCGTCGCAGCACAAGCCGCACGCACGGCGACGCTCGCGGGCCGGATCGGCAGTGCGAGCCTGCATGCGCCGGCCGTCCTCCCGATCGAAGTGGACAGCGCGCTTCGTGGCCTCGAGCGCGGAGGGCGGCTCAGTGCGGCGCAGGCGTCGGCAGCACGTCTGCATGCCCACGCTCTTCCGATCGAGCTGTGGCCATGGGAGCTGCTCGCTGATCGGGCTCAGGCCGAGCCGAGCTCGCCGCTGAGGCGGCGGTGGAAGCGCGCCGCAGCATCCGTCATCCCGTACAGCTCGACGGTCGTTCCGCGCGCCTCGTACTTCGTGACGATGGCGTCGAGGGCGGCGACCGTCGAGGCGTCCCAGACGTGGGTGCGCGAGAGGTCGATGACGACGTGGCGCGGGTCGGCGGCGTACTCGAACTGCGTGGTGAGGTCGTTGCTCGAGGCGAAGAAGAGCTCGCCGTCGACGCGGTAGCGGGCGGTGTCGCCGTCGACCTCGCGCGTCACGGTCGTGAAGTGCGCGACGCGGCGGGCGAACAGCACCATGGCGGCGAGCACGCCGAGGATCACGCCGACGGCGAGATTGTGCGTGAACACCGTGGCCACCACGGTGACGAGCATGACGAGGGTCTCGCTGAGCGGCATCCGCTTCAGCGTCGACGGACGGATGCTGTGCCAGTCGAACGTCATGACCGACACCACGATCATCACGGCGACGAGCGCGGCCATCGGGATGAGCCCGACGATGTCGCCCAGAGCGACGACCAGGATCAGCACCCACACGCCCGCCATGAACGTCGAGATCCGTGTGCGACCGCCGGACGTCTTCACGTTGATCATCGTCTGGCCGATCATCGCGCAGCCGCCGGTGCCGCCGAAGAACGCCGAGGCGATGTTGGCGACGCCGAGTCCCCACGCCTCACGGGTCTTGCGCGAGTGGGTGTCGGTGATGTCGTCGACGAGCTTCGCGGTCATCAGCGACTCCAGGAGCCCCACCAGCGCGGCGGCGAACGCGTAGGGTGCGACGATCTGCAGCGTCTCCCACGTCAGCGGGACGTTCGGGATGAGGAGCTCCGGAAGGCTCCGGGGCAGCTCGCCCTGGTCGGCGACGTTCGGCACCGCCGAGAGGCCGAACACCACGACGACCACCGTCAGCACCGTGATCGCGATGAGCGGTGCGGGGATCGCGCGCGTGATGCGCGGCCAGACGAACAGGATGCCGAGACCTGCGGCGACGAGCACGTACACCGCCCAGGGCACCTCGACGAGCTGCGGCATCTGCGACAGGAAGATCAGGATCGCGAGGGCGTTCACGAAGCCGACCATGACGCTGCGGGGGATGAACCTCATGAGCCGGGCGACGCCCAGCACCGCGAACAGCACCTGGATGAGGCCGGCCAGTGCGATCGTGACGATGAGGTAGTCCGAGCCGTACTCGCGCGCGACGGGTGCGATCACCAGCGCGACCGCGCCCGCGGCGGCGGTGATCATCGCCGGGCGCCCGCCGGTGAACGCGATGACGACGGCGAGCACGAAGGAGGAGAACAGTCCCACCCGCGGGTCGACGCCCGCGACGACCGAGAACGCGATCGCCTCGGGGATGAGGGCGAGCGCGACGACGAGGCCGGCGACGACCTCGCGCGTGACGAGGCGAGGGCGCCGCAGCGCCTGCAGCACGGTCGGCTCGCTGCGGTAGCGATCGGCGGAATCGGCGACGGCGGACACGGGCGCTCCTCGGGTTTCGCGCGCACCGGTGCGCCCGCACGGGGTGGTTAAAGGGAGGGATGCCGCGACCCGCGCGGCCCTTCGACTCTAGCTGCGTCCCCGACGGCGCCATCGGTCGAGGCATCCGTGGCCGAATGGTGGGGTGCTGCCGCGCTCCCGTCAAGGGGGTGTCAGCTGTTCACCTCGCCGACCTAGAGTCGCTCGCGTGGTGGACCGAGCCCGCGCCCAGCCCGACCACTCGGGGTTTCGCGCCGATATCCAAGGACTGCGTGCGATCGCAGTCGGCTCGGTCCTGCTCTATCACGCGGGCCTGCCGTTCCTGCCGGGCGGCTACGTCGGCGTGGACGTGTTCTTCGTCATCTCGGGCTTCCTCATCACGTCCCACCTCCTCGGACAGCTCGAGAGCCACGGCACGCTGAGATTCGGGGAGTTCTACGCGCGACGTGCGCGACGGATCCTCCCCGCGTCGTTCGTCGTGCTCACGCTCTCGGTGGCCGCCGCGCTCATCTGGTACCCGCCGCTGCTGATGAAGGACCTGTGGGCGGCGGCCGTCGCCACGGCGCTGTACGTGCCGAACTACTTCTTCGCCTCGGCGAACTCCGACTACCTCGCCGAGGCATCGAACCCGTCGCTGTTCCAGCACTACTGGTCGCTCGGCGTCGAGGAGCAGTTCTATCTCCTGTGGCCGGTGCTGCTCGCGCTGGTATGGGTGCTGGTCCGGTCGCGACGAGCGCTCGTGGGTGTGCTCGTCGCGGTGGTGGCCGCGTCGTTCGCCCTCTGCGTGTGGCTCACGTTCGCCGCGCAGCCGTGGGCATTCTTCTCGCTCCCTTCGCGGGCGTGGGAGCTCGGCGTCGGGGGACTCGTCGCCGTGCTGCTGCAGCGGCGGCCCGGAATCGTGGGGGAGCGATGGGCGGCGCCCCTGGGCTGGGCGGGCATCGCGGCGATGGCGGCATCCGTCCTCCTCTTCTCGTCCGAGACGGTCTTCCCGGGTGCGGCGGCCGCGCTCCCCGTGCTCGGCACGGCTGCCGTGATCGCAGCGGGCGAGTCGCGCCGCGGACCGACACGGATGCTGTCGGCCCGGGGCATGGTCTTCCTCGGAACGATCTCGTACTCGCTGTACCTCGTGCACTGGCCGGCACTCGTGCTTCCCGGGACCGCGCTTCCGGGGGAGCTGCCGCTGTGGACGACGCTCGGCATCGCCATCGCGTGCGTGCCCGCGGCGTGGCTGCTGTACCGGTTCGTGGAGGATCCCGTGCGCCGGACGCCGCTGCTCACGAAGCGGCGGGCCCGCGTGACGCTGGTGGGCGCGCTCGCCGGCTCGCTCGCGTGCCTGGGGCTCGCCAGCGCCGCGTATGCGGTGGCAGACACCCGGTCGCTGCACGCCGAGCGCGCGGCGTCGAGCACCGTCATCGCCTCCGCTCCGCGCGGCACCGACTTCGTGCCCGACAACCTCGCGCCCGCGCTGCGGGACGCGCGCGACAGTCTTGCTGAGGTGTACGACGACGGCTGCATGCTGGACATCGCCTCGACGGACGCCGAGGGCTGCGTCTACGGGGATCCCGCGGCACCACGCATCGTGCTCTTCGGCGACTCGCACGCCGCGCAGTGGTTCCCGGCGCTCGAGGGCTTCGCGAGCTCGGCGGGGTTCTCCGTCGAGGTGCACACCAAGAGCTCCTGCCCCGCCGCCGACATCGAGTCGCTGCGCCGGGGCGCGCCGTACCCGCAGTGCCCCGAGTGGCGCGATGCCGTGATCGACCGCATCAACGCCTCGCCGCCCGCCCTGGTGCTCGTGGCGACGTTCACCGACCCCGAGCTCGCCCCGGGGGTCGACGACGATGCCGAGACGTGGGCAGCGGCGTTCGGCCGCACGCTCGACGCGATCGACGCGCCCGTCGCGATGATGGCCGACACCCCCGACATGCGGGAGGATCCGGCGCCGTGCCTGTCGGCGCACCTGTCCGACGCTGCGGCATGCGCGCAACCACGCACTGTCGCGCTCGACGGGCCCGCGCGTGAGGGCGAGACGGCCGCGGCCGCGAAGCGCGGCGTCCCGCTCGTCGATCTCAACGAGTACCTCTGCGACGCCGACGCCTGTCCGCCGATCATCGGCAACACGCTGGTCTACCGCGACTCGCACCACCTAACCGCCGCCATCAGCGCCGACATGGCTGACGTGCTCGGCAGGGCGCTGCGCCCGCTGCTGCCACCCGCTTCCGGCGGCTGATCGGCGCGACGCCCAGCCGCCGGCAGGACGACCGTTGCGCGCGGCCCCTCGCGCCGGGAACGATGGGGACATGCGCGCGGTCGTGTACGAGCGATACGGGTCGCCGGAGCGGCTCGAGCTGCGCGACGTCCCCCGGCCGGTGCCCGGCGCCGCCGAGGTCCTCGTGGAGGTCGTTGCGACGTCGATCAACCTGTCGGACTGGGAGGGGCTGCACGGCAGTCCCGCGTACGCCCGGCTCGGCGGGCTGTTCCGGCCCCGCCGAGGGATCCTCGGCTCCGACATCGCCGGCCGGATCGCGGCCGTCGGCGAGGGCGCCGGCCGATTCGCGGTCGGCGACGAGGTGTTCGGCGACATCATGCCCCGCTATGGCGGGTTCGCCGAGTTCGTCGCCGTGCCGGAGTCGATGCTCGCTCCGAAGCCCGCCGGGCTGTCCTTCGCCGAGGCGGCCGCGCTTCCGCAGGCGGCGGCGATCGCGACCCATGCCGTCGCGCTGGCGAAGCCGGGAGCACGGATGCTGCTCAACGGCGCCGGCGGAGGTTCGGGGAGCCTCGCGATCCAGCTCGCGGCCGAGCGGGGCGTGCACGTGACGGCGGTCGACAACGCGGGCAAGCTCGACTTCCTTCGCGCACTCGGTGCGGACGAGGTGATCGACTATCGCCGCGACGACTTCACGCGGCATGGGCCGTACGACCTCATCGTGGACCTGGTCGCCCGCCGTTCGGTGTTCGCCTACGCCCGCGCGCTCGCGAAGGGCGGCCGATGCGTGATGGTGGGCGGAACCGCAAGGACCCTGATACGGATGCTGACAGCCGGCGCGCTGCTCGGAGCTCTCACCCGCACGCACCTGGGCGTGCTCTTCGTGCGGCAGGGGCCGTCCGCATTCGTCCCGGTCGCCGAACGCTGCGCGGCGGGAGAGGTGCAGGTGCACATCGATCGCGTGTTCCCGCTCGACGAGGTGCGCGAGGCGCTCGCGTGGCACGGCGAGGGCCATGCCCTGGGGAAGGTCGTGGTGGCGGTGCGCGGGGAGTGACCTCTCAGGGGCGCCAGCTGCGGTTATCAGTCCGGCGCGGAGTGTGTCAACGGGCAGACGCATTCTGGTCCCCCTGCATAACCTGGCGGAGCAACACGAGCAGTTCAGCGCGCAGCGGTCGAGCTTCGGCGTTCGGGACGCCGTACCGTCTCCCGTCAGCGCGCGATGGTCCCGGTGGGAGGGCAAACCCACCGGGACCGTCTTCTTCGTCAGGGACTCCGGATGCCGCAGGCCGGCCGGTGCGGTCGGTGACGCGATCGTCGCGATGACTGCTCGTCAGGACTCGGGTGGGGGAAGGGTCAGGACCCGTCGGATTCGGTCTCGGAGTCGGAGTCGGAGTCGTCGCCGCGCGGGTCACCCTGACCGGGTCCGCCGTACTGCCAGCCGTCGTCGGGGCCGCCGCGCTGCCCCGACCCGTCTCCGGGCCGGCCCGGCGCGTTGCCGTCCTGGTTCCAGCCGACCGGGCCGCCGGCGGGTCCGCGAGAGCTGCCCGCCGCCCAACCGGTGCCGAAGCCGACGCCGAGGAGCAGGACGGCGGCGACCGCGGCACCGGTGACCCTGACCCACGTGCGCCGCAGGAACGGCGCCTTCTCCGTGGCGGGCGCGGGGGCGGGGGCGGGGGCGGGGGCGGGCGTGGGGGCCGGAGGGGTGGGATCGGGCGCGACCGGCTCGGTGGGTGCGGCCTCGTCGGGCGCGCCGGCGGGCTTCTCAGGGGTGCTGTCGGACATGACCACACTGTCCCGCCGCGGTTCCAAGAATGCTCAAAGAGTCGGTCGATCTGGGCATTCTCATAGGTTCAGGCGTCGGAACGCTCAGCGTTCCCGCGTGTGCCGGCCGCCCGAGGGCAGAACCAGCAGGAACGTCGTCCCGGCGGGCGACGTGTTCTCCACGCGCACGCTGCCGTCGAAGCGCGTGACGATGTCGCGCACGAGAGCGAGACCCAGTCCGAAGCCACGTCGCCCGTCACCGCCCGGCGCGTCGTTCGAACGGGCGAAGCGGGCGAACAGTCGCTCGGGGTCGATGCCGGCGATGCCGCTGCCCTCATCGACGACCCTGATCTCGACGCGGCGGCCGGCGGGTCGTGCGCAGACCGTGATCGTCGAGCCGGCGGGGCAGTAGCGCACCGCGTTGTCGAGCAGTGCCATCAGCGCGCGCGTCAGCGATGTGTGATCGGCGACGACGTGCAGATCGGCGGATGCCTCGGCGACGAGTGCGACGCCGCGCTCGACGGCTCTCGGCTCGATGACGGCGATCGCGTCGCCCGCGGCGGCGGCGACCGATGCCACGGCGTCGTCGTCGGCGGCGCGGGCGCCGGCGGTCTCGGCCGTGAGCAGCAGGTCGGTGAGCACCGCGTCCATCACCGCCGCGTCGCGGCGCAGATCGGCGAGGACGGCGTCGACGTCGCCGCCGCGTTCGACCCGATACTGCGCGAGCTGGATGCGGCTGGTCAGGGTGGTGAGGGGAGTGCGGAGTTCGTGGCTGGCATCGGCGACGAAGGTGCGCTGCACCTCGAGGGCGTCCGCCAGCGGCTGCGCCGCCCGCTTGGAGGCCCACCAGGCGACGAACCCCAGCGCGGCGACGCCGATCAGCCCGACCAGGATCGCGAGCGGAACGACGTCGTCGAGGTCGATCACCCGATCGCCCGGTCCGTCCCAGCCGCCGCCGGGGCGGGGGCGCGGCGGACCGTGTTCGGGGCGTGAGGTCGCGAACATCACGGCGACGATGACGGTCGTGATGATCGCGACGACCGCCGCTGCGGCGACGGCCACCCAGACCCCGGCACGCAGGGCAGCCTGCTGCACGCGCCGCCGGTCGGCGGCGGTCGCAGCATCCGTCCGCTCGCTCATCGGGGCGTCCCGCTGCGATAGCCGCGCGCGCGGACCGTCTCGATGATCTCGGGCGTCGACTTGCGGCGGACGTAGTGCACGTAGGTGTCGACGGTGGCGGCCGAGCCTCCGGGGAACACGTGTGCGAGGATCTCGTCGCGCGAGAACACGTGCTCGGGGCTCGAGGTCAGCAGTTCCAGCAGGTCGGACTCCGCCTGCGTGAGCGGGATGCGGCCGTCGGCGGGGGAGTAGAGCGCCTGCGAGGCGGGGGTGAACACCCAGTCTCCGAGCTCGCGGCGATCCCCGGCGCCGCGCCCGCGGCGCAGCGCCCGCAGCCGCGCGCGCAGCTCGGCGAAGTCGAACGGCTTCACGAGGTAGTCGTCGGCGCCGGCGTCGAGTCCGGCCACGCGGTCGTCGACCGCGCCGAGCGCCGTGAGCATGAGCGCGGGCGTCGCGATGCGGGCCGTGCGGACCGCGCCGACGAGTTCGAGGCCCGACATCCCGGGCAAGCGGCGATCGACGACGATCACGTCATAGCGGCGCCCGAGTGCGCGGCGCAGGCCCTCCTCGCCCGTCGATGCGTGGTCGACGTCGTACTCGTCGCCCAGCATCTCGACGACGATGCCGGCGATCTCGGCCTCGTCCTCGACGTACAGCAGGCGCGGCGCGACCGACGGCGGAGACGACGAAGAGGGCACGTCCACAGTCTGGACGTGCCCTCTTCGAGGCTGTCAGGCGAGCGCTATGGATCGCCTATGAGCTTGGGCGGCTGTGATCAGTACCAGCCGGTCGACTGCGAGTGGCTCCACGCGCCGCAGGGGTTGCCGTAGCGTCCCGAGATGTAGCCGAGCCCCCAGGAGATCTGCGTCGCCGGGTTGGTCTGCCAGTCGGCGCCGGCGCTGCCCATCTTGCTGCCGGGGAGGGCCTGCGGGATGCCGTACGCGCCGCTCGAGCGGTTGTAGGCCTGGTAGTTCCAGCCCGACTCCTTGTTCCACAACGACACGAGGCAGCCGAACTGGTCGTCGCCCCAGCCGTAGCCTCCGAGCATCGATCGGGCGGTCGCCTGCGCGTCGGCCGGGCTGGTGCCGCCCACGGCGCCGCCGGTGGCGAACACGGGCGCGCTGCCGCCGGACGAACGCGGCGCCGACGACTTCTTCGCCGCGGCTGCCGCAGCGGCCTCCTCGGCGGCCTTGGCGGCTGCCGCGGCTGCGGCGGCCTCAGCCTCCTTGCGGGCCTTCTCCTCCGCCTGGCGCTGCGCCTCGAGGGCGATCGCGGCGTCGAGCTTGCCGCGCAGTCCCTGCGCCTGCTCGTTGACCGAAGCGGAGAGGGTGGTTACAGCATCCGTGACCTCCGTCGTGTACTCGGCCGGGAGCGACTGCGCGCGCTTCAACTGAGCGACGGCGCCCTCGAGCTCGGTGGTGTCGACGGTCGTGTCGGGCGTGCCCACGTCCAGACCCGACGCAGCGATGTCGGCGGCGACGGTGGTCGCGGCGGTCACCGCCGCATCCGCGTCGGCGACCGTCTTCTCGAAGGCGCTCGGGGCGGCGGCGGTCTCGGCCGTGACGGAGGCGGTGGAGTACGACGCCAGCGTGAAATCGGTCAGCGAACCGGACGCCTCGGCCTGCGACGCAGGGGTCGCCGTGCTGAACGCGGCGGTGGCCAGCACGCCTACTGCGAGCGTCGCGGCGACCAGCACCGGGCGGCGGCGGAGGCGGCGTTCGGCGCGGCGAAGAGTGCGACGTGCGGGCAGAAGAGACGTGTGGGAGCGCATATAAGACCGGGTTCCGTATCAGCGAAATGCGCCATCTGGTGGCGCGTCGTGACCGTTCGGGCGGGCACAAGTCCCCGAGTCTCCCGGGCCTTTCTGGACGCTTCCGGTGCGTTACCTGAACGTTACATGTGAGCGGAAGCTCCGAAAAGGCCAGATCAACGACCCTGATACCGATCCCCGAGCGCCCTGGGAAGGTCCTCCGAACTACGATCGAAGCACCCGCCGCACGCCTACAGGAGGCTCATCCGTGCCCTCGTCCACCGCTCCCATCCGCCCCGCAGCGCTCGCGCACGCCGACGATCTCGCCGCGTTCGTGGCGGCATCGCCGTCGAGCTTCCACGCCGCCGCCGAGGTCGCGAGCCGCCTCGAGGACGCCGGGTTCACGCGTCTCGACGAGGCGGACGGATGGCCGGCTCCCGCCGGTGGGAAGTTCGTCGTGGTGCGTGACGGTGCGGCGATCGCATGGGTCGTACCGCAGGGCGCGTCGGCGTCGACGGGCGTGCGCATCTTCGGCGCCCACAGCGACTCGCCGGGGTTCAAGCTCAAGCCGAAGCCGACCACGGGCAGACTCGGGTGGCTGCAGGCCGGCGTCGAGATCTACGGCGGTCCGCTCCTGAACTCGTGGCTCGACCGGGAACTGCGTCTGGCGGGTCGCCTCGTGCTCGACGACGGCACGGCCGTGCTCGCCGCGACCGGCCCGCTGCTGCGGCTGCCGCAGCTCGCGATCCACCTCGATCGCGAGGTCAACGACCACCTCGCCCTCGACAAGCAGTCGCAGACCCAGCCGGTGTGGGGGCTCGGCGAGGCGGAGTCCGCCGACATCCTCGGCGAGCTCGCGCGTGAGGCGGGCGTCGACGCGGCGCGCATCCGCGGCTACGACGTCGTGACCGCCGACGCCGCGCGCGGTGCGACCTTCGGGCGTGACGACGTCTTCTTCGCCTCCGGCCGCCTGGACGACCTGGCGTCGGTGCACGCGGGCGTCGTCGCGCTCGAGCGCGCGGCCGACGGTCCCGACTCCGACCACATCGCGATGCTGGCCGTCTTCGATCACGAAGAGGTCGGCTCGGGCACCCGGTCGGGCGCGGCCGGACCCTTCCTCGCCGGCGTGCTCGAGCGGCTGTGGCTGTCGCTGGGCGCCGATCGCGAGCAGCAGCTGCGTGCCCTCGCCGCGTCCTGGTGCGTCTCGAGCGACGTGGGCCACTCGGTGCACCCCAACTACGCCGACAAGCACGACCCCGTCGTGCAGCCGGTGCTCGGCTCCGGCCCGATCCTCAAGATCAACGCCAACCAGCGCTACGCCACGGATGCCGCGGGCGCGGCCGCCTGGAACGGCTGGTGCGCCGCGGCGGGCGTCACCAGCCAGGAGTTCGTCTCGAACAACGCGGTGCCGTGCGGCTCGACGATCGGCCCGATCACGGCGACCCGCCTCGGCATCCGCACCGTGGACGTCGGCATCCCGATCCTCTCCATGCACTCGGCGCGCGAGCTCGCCGGCGTCAGCGACCTGTGGGACCTCGCCCGCGTCGCGGAGACCTACTTCCGAGGCTGAGTCCGCGCCGGTCGCCGTGCACAGCGTCGGTGGTCGTCGGCGACATGCGGGGGACGGATGCCGCTACCCGGCGTGTCGCGCGAATACTCCGATGCTGTGCGCGGCGTCAGGCACCGCCCGCGCCCAGCGCGAGGTACTGGTGCGTGAACGCGATCGCGGCGCCGCCCTCGCCGACGCCGGCGACGACGCGCTTGACCGAGCCCGACCGGACGTCGCCGATCGCGAAGACGCCGGGCACAGTCGTCTCGAGGGCGAACGGGCGGCGCGCCTCTCGCCATGCCCCTGACTCGGCCGCATCCGCTCCGGTGAGCACGAACCCGCGCGCGTCGCGGGCGATCTCGGCCGGCAGCCATGCGGTCTCGGCATCCGCACCGATCATGACGAAGAGCACGTCGACGTCCCGCTCCGCGACAGCGCCCGTGCGCCGGTCGGCGATGTCGGCGGAGCGGAGCGCATCGGCGCCGTGCAGTCCGACCACCTCGCTGCGCGTCTCGACGCGGATGGCAGGGATCGCCGCGATCTGGTCGATGAGATAGCGCGACATGCTCGCCTCGAGCGACTCGCCGCGCACCAGCATCGTGACCGACCGTGCGTGCCTGCTGAAGAACAGCGCCGCCTGACCTGCCGAGTTCCCGGCGCCGACGATGACGACGTCCGCACCCTGCGCCACGGCCGAGTCGCTGCGCGCGGCGCCGTAGTAGATGCCGCTGCCGAGGAACCGGTCGACGCCGGCGACCGGGAGCGTTCGCCACACCACACCGGTCGCGAGGATGACGACCTCGGCGCGCACCACGTCGCCGCCGTCGAGCGTCAGTTCGCGCGTCTGGGGGTCCAGCGCCTCGACCGTGCGGGTGACCACGATCTCGGCGCCCAGCCGCTGGGCCTGCGTGAAGGCCCGTCTCGCGAGGTCGTCGCCCGAGATGCCGAAAGGGAAGCCGGTGTAGTTCTCGATCCGCGTCGAGGTGCCCGCCTGGCCGCCGGGAGCGAAGGTCTCGACCACGAGCGTCCGCAGACCCTCGGCGGCGGCGTTCACGGCGGCGGTGAGACCGGCGGGACCGGCACCCAGGATCACCACGTCGTAGCGGCCGGAGGCGGGCGTCACATCGAGCCCGACCGCCTCGGCGGTCTCCCGCATCGTCGGATTCTCGAACCGCGCACCGTTCGCGAGCTCCAGCACCGGGTACTGGGCGGCGTCGGCGGCGGCATCCGCGTCCACGCTTTCGAAATCGACCTGGTTGCGCGTGAGGAACCCGATCATGCGGTGCGCGCGGGCACTGCGCCGTGGATGGATGAGCCGCACCTCATACGCGTGCTGCTCGGCGGCCATGGTCTGCAGCGAGTCCAGGTAGCGCCGCGCGAGCCCCGCGACCCGGTCGGGCACCGAGGGCGCAGCGGCGGCGAGGGAGTAGTAGACGGCGGGCTCGAGTTTGAGCACGCGCGTCGGTTCTCCGGCGCGGCCGCTCGCAGGAAACGGCGTGCTGAGGGTCATCGGGACCTCGCCGAAGAACTGACCCGGCCGGCGCGTGCCGATGACGCGCTCCTCGGCGCCCACCACCTTCGTGATCTCGGCCAGGCCTTCGACCACGACGAAGAGCGCCCGGTCGTCGCCTTCGTGCGCGAAGTACTCGCCCGTCACGAGCCGGATGTCTTCCACCGCGCCGGCGAGGGACGCGAGGGCCGCGTCGGGCACCTCGGCGAAGACGTGCAGGGCGCGAAGGCCTTCGACGGTGATCATGCGGCTCCCCAGCAGCGCAGGCACACGGGGCGCGATGCGCCCGATGGCGCCGGTGCGCCACGGGGCGAACGTAGCCGCACGGCGGAGCGGCGGTCAACAGCAGATTCCCTCAGCGGCGGCCGCGTGTCGGTGATGCGGCGTAGCCTGAACGGATGCCGCAGCCGTCGACTCCGCAGACCGGCGAGGCACGTCCAGGTGACGCCCTCGGTGCGCGCGCCCAGCTTGCCGCGCTCGCCGACGCGTCCGCGACCGGCGCGGGCGCGCTGCTCGATCTGCCCTCACCGGCCGACCCGCGCCCGGCAGCGGTGCTCATGCTCTTCGGGGTGCTCGATACGCTCCCCAGCGACCACGACGCGCAGGCCCACGCGGTGTCGCGCGATCTCGACGTACTGCTCCTGTCGCGCGCGACGACGCTGCGCTCGCACCCGGGCCAGGTCGCCTTCCCCGGCGGCCGTCTCGATCCGGGCGACGACGGCCCCGTGGCCGCGGCACTGCGCGAGGCCCGCGAAGAGACCGGCCTCGACCCCGACGGCGTCGAGGTGCTCGGCGAGCTCGTCGACATCCCCCTCGCGTTCTCGCAGCACGTGGTCACTCCGGTGCTGGCGTGGTGGCGGCATCCGTCACCGGTCCGCGTCGTCGACGAGGCGGAGTCCGCCGACGTTTTCCGCGCGCCCGTCGCCGATCTGCTGAACCCGCGGAACCGGGGTGTCACCGTGATCCGCCGCGGCGGCCAGGAGTGGCGGGGGCCGGGATTCCTGGTGCGGCATGCGACCGGTGAGCACCTGGTGTGGGGGTTCACCGGCATGGTGCTCGAGGCGCTGTTCGACCGTCTCGGCTGGACTGAGCCGTGGGACGACACACGCGAGCTTCCGCTCGTGCTGCCCGGCTTCGACGAGTCCGAGGCGACGACGTCTTCGCCCGCTCGCTGAGCGCCGGTCGGGCCCCGCTCAGCGATAGCGGTAGTGGTCCGCGCTGCTGTTCACCCAGCTGATGAAGCGCCGGGCCTCGGCATCGCGCTCCGGCGGGAACGGCACGACCCACAGCTGCGGTCCCGCGACCACGAGGTGCGGGGCCACACGCGTGATCGCGCGGTTGAGCGTGCGCGGCGTGATCGGACCGGCAGGCCCGAACATCCGTCGCTCGACGGCTGCCTTCGTGAACTCCGGGCGGCGCAGCAGTGCATCGCCCGAGTCCGCCGAGGCGGCGACCTCGTTCACCGGCTGGCTCAGGTCGCCGAAGTGGATCCACCCGCCGTCGATCACCACACCGGCGAAGTCCTGCTCGTGGCCGCTGTAGCGCACCTCGCTGGTCCAGCGGCGGCCATCCCACCACCGGGTGCGCCCGCGCTGGTCGTCGTACCAGCCGGGCTGTGCCGGTCCGGACGCGGCGGGGCCGGCATCCGTCCGCAGCTCGATGTCGGGAGCGCGCAAGTCGATGTATTGGTGGGTCCAGCGCGTGCCGTCCCACCAGCGCTGCTTGCCGGAGCCGTCGTCGTACCACCCCGGTGCGGGCTGCGTCGCCATGGTCCGAGCGTAGTTCGTGACGCGGAGTTCAGGGATCCGCCCTCGCCCGCCGACGCGACGGCAGACTGGAGCCATGCCTCACGTCGACGACATCGTCCCCGCTGACCGCCGCCACCTGCTCGAGCTCCCGGTGTACGCGCACCTCGGGACCATCCGGCCCAACGACACCGTGCAGGTCAACCCGATGTGGTTCGAGTTCGACGGGGAGCACGTCCGGTTCACGCATACGAACTACCGGCAGAAGTACCGCAATCTGCAGCACAACCCGTCGATGTCGCTGTCGATCCTCGACCCCGACTCGCCCTTCCGGTACCTCGAGGTCGCGGGCAAGCTCGTCGACGTCGTCCCCGACCCCGAGGGAGCGTTCTACGTGCGGCTCCAGAACCGGTACGGCAACCCGAGCTCCACTCCGCCCCGCGACAAGGAGGACCGCGTGATCCTCGTCATGGCGATCGATCGCGCAACCCGGCAGTAGGGCCGTCGGCGAAGGGGAGGGATGCTGCGGCCGCGGCATCCCTCCCCTTCGCCGTCGTCGGGTCAGGCGTTGACGCGCGACGCCTCCACGGCGGCGCGCAGGCCCTCGGCGACCGGCGTGGTGGGGCGGCCGAGGAGGCGCGCGAGCGTCGGGTCGGCGTCGGCCAGGACGCCGCGCGCGATGCCGGCCTCCATCTCGGCGACGAAGCCGACGGTGCCCGCATCGAGGCCCGCCTCGGCGAGCGCCGCCTCGAGCTGCTCGCGCGAGACCGGCACATAGGCGACCTCGCGGCCGAGCACATCGGCGGCGGCCGCGGCGAGGTCGGCGTACGACACGGCGGTGTCGCCCGAGAGCTCGTAGGTGCGGCCCAGGTGGCCGTCCTCGGTGAGCACGACGGCCGCAGCCTCGGCGTAGTCGACACGGCTCGCGGCGGCGACGGTCGCGTCACCGACGGACGCGGCGACCACGCCGGTCTCAGCGGCGCGCAGCACGTCGGGCGTGTAGTTCTCGGTGTACCAGTTGTTGCGGAGCACGACGGCGGGGATGCCGCTGGCGGCGAGGTACTCCTCGGTCGCCTTGTGCTCGGGCGCGAGCACGAGGTCCACGGAGTCGGCGTGCGCGAGGCTCGTGTACACGACCTTGGCGGTGCCCGCGGCCTTGGCCGCGTCGATCACGTTCACGTGGCCCTCGTAGCGCCGGCCGGGCTCGGACCCCGAGATGAGCAGCACGGCGTCGACACCCTCGAGCGCCGCGGCGACGGACTCGGGAGCGTTGTAGTCGAGCGGGACGACACGGATGCCGCGGTCCACGAGATCCGCGACCTTCGAGGTCGTGCGGGCGCCGGCGACGATGTCGCCCGGGGCGACGCCGCGATCGAGGAGCGCGTCGATGACGAGGTGGCCGAGCTGTCCGCCGGCGGCGGTCACGAGGATGGTCATGGGTGTCCTTTCGGTGGGGAGGCGCCGTGCGCACTCACCCCACGCCAACGCCCGCGGCGACCATGGACATTCCAGCCGGAGGGTACCCACTTTGAGGTAAGGTACCCACGTGGTGGTGAGTTTTGCGGAAATCCGGGCCGAGATGCCCGGCGTCTTCGACGAGGCGTGCCCGACGCGGGTCGTCCTCGACCACGTCATGAGCAAGTGGGGCGTGCTCGTGCTCATGGCCCTCACCGAGGGCACGATCCGGTGGGGCGAGCTGCGTCGCACCGTCGAGGGCATCAGCGAGAAGATGCTCGCCTCGACGCTGCGCACGCTCGAGAAGGATGGCTTCGTCGCGCGCACGTCGTATCCCGAGGTGCCGCCGCGCGTGGAGTACTCGCTGACGCCGCTCGGCGACGAGCTGATGGAGCGCATGATGCCGCTCATGGCGTGGATCGGCGTCCACGCCGGCGACATCGTCGAGCGCTGAGACGCCCCGGGCGGGCCCCTGCCAGGATGAGGGTATGGCGACCGTCCTCTTCTGCCCCGTGACGTTCAACCTCGCCGAGGTGACGCGGATGATCGAGGTGGCGCGGGCCCTCGATCCCGCGCATCGGGCCGTGTTCATGGGGTACGAGCCGGACTTCGCGCATCTGATCACCGACGCGGGTTTCGACTACCGCTCGACCGAGCCTTCGATGAGCGCTGCGCAGCGCGAGCAGCTGATGCGGTTCGACCAGGGCAAGACGCTGCGCAGTCCGCTCACCGACGAGCTGGTGTCCGCGCGGGTGGACGCCGAGCGCGCGCTGATCCGGCGGACGCAAGCCGCAGCCGTCGTGATCGGGTCGAACGTGACGTCGATGATCTCGGCGCGGGCAGAGAAGGTGCCGTTGTTCTATGCGGTGCCGTTCGCGCTGACTCGCCCGCAGGTCGCCCAGACCGCGCGGCTCGGGATGGTGCGGGGGAGCGGCCGGATCGCCCATGCGCTCGACCGCGTGGCGACGAGCGCGCTGCGCCTGGCCTACAACCGGCTGCCGCTCGCTCCCCGGGCGTTCGGCCGGGTAGCGAAGGCGAACGGTGTTCCGCCTCTCACCACCGTGGTGTCTCTGCTCGAGGCCGACTACAACCTCCTCACCGTGATGCCCTGGGAGCTGGAGGGCTACACGCTTCCTGCGGCCTATCAGCGGGTCGGACCGATCTTCGCCCACATCGACACGCCGATGCCGCCCATCGTGGCCGAGCTCGCGAAGCGCTCCGAGCCGCTCGTCTACCTCGGGCTCGGCTCGTCGGCGAACCGGGAGATGGTGCTCGCGGCCGCATCGCAGCTCGGCGCGCTTCCCGTGAATGTGATCGCGCCGGTGCAGCACTACCTGCGAGACGACGACGCTCTGCCTCCGAACGTCCACGTGACCGGGCTCCTGCCGGCGCACCGCCTCGGCGGTCTCGTCGACGCGGCGGTGCTTCACGGCGGGCAGGGAACGGTGCAGACGGCCTGCGCTGCCGGCATCCCGTTCGTGGGCATGGGGCTCCAGCCCGAGCAGGTCTGGAACGTCGACCAGTGCGTCAGGCAGGGCAACGCCCTCGCGCTGACGCCGAAGCAGGCGGGCACGCCCGCGCTCGCGGACGCCGTGCGGCGGCTGCTGGCGGACGAGGGGATGCGCACTGCGGCCGAGCGCGTGCGCGCCGCGTATGCCGGCGAGGACGGGGCCGCAGCATCCGCTCGCGTCATCGAGAAGAGCATCGCGACGCTGTGACGGCGCATCAGCTCACGCGGGAACAGGCGCGGCGCATCGTGGTGCGCGCGCAGCTGCTCGACGCCGAGCGGCCCGGTGACGTCGTCGAGGTGGCCGAGCAGCTCGGCTACATCAAGATCGACCCGACCGCGACGATCGCACCGTGCGAGCACACGGTGCTGTGGTCGCGGATCGGCTGGTCGTATGAGCCCGGTCAGCTGCGCAAGGTCGTCGAGGACGACCGGCTGCTCTTCGAGTTCGACGGCACGTTCCGCCCGACGAGCCTGCTGCCCCTGATGCTGCCGGCCATGCGCCGGTGGCCGCAGCGCGAGAGCAGCCGGCAGTGGCTGGAGGCGAACGCCGGGTTCCGCGCCGACGTGCTCGCACGGCTGCGCGCCGAGGGTCCGCTCCTCGCGAGCGACATCCCCGACACGGCGCAGGTGAGTCGCGCGCCCGACGGCTGGTCGGGATCGAACCAGGTGCCCCACATGCTGGACTTCCTGCTGCGCCAGGGCGAGGTCGCGGTCACCGGCCGTGAGGGTCGGCACCGCGTCTGGGACCTCGCCGAGCGCGTGTATCCGCAGAACCTGCCCGAGTATGAGGACGACGAGGCCGCTGCACTGCTGGCGGCGCGCCGACTCCAGTCGGCGGGACTCACGAAACCCCACTGGTACTGGAGCGGCGTCACGAAGGACACCGGCGAACCCGCCGTCGTCGAAGGCAGCACCACGAAGTATCGCGTCGACCCCGAAGCGCTCGCCGCGCTCGACGAGGAGGACTCCGGCGGTCGCGTCGCCTTCCTGAACCCGTACGACAGCCTGCTCTTCGACCGCAAGCGGCTCGAGGAGGTCTTCGAGTTCACCTATGTGCTCGAGCAGTTCAAACCGAAGGCCCAGCGGCGGTACGGCTTCTTCGCTCACCCGATCCTGATGGGCGACCGATTCGTCGGGATGCTCGACGCCCAGGTCGACCGCGAGCGCGAGGCGCTCAAGATCAACGCGCTGCACGAGTTCCTGCCATTCGAGCCCGAGGAGTCCGAAATGGTGCGCGCCGAGATCGCCGAGCTCGCAGAATGGCTCGGCGTCCCGGTCACGGGACTGCCCTGAGCGGGTGGGGCCAGGCGGCGGGGCGACGGAGGCCGTGTGTCAGGGGACGCGGTTCGAGACGGTCAGCAGCACGACCGAGTCCTCGAGCGCAGCAAGGCTGTGGCGCTGCGGGGGAACCGTGAGGTGATCGCCGGATGCGCCGTCCCACGCCTCGTCGCCGGCCAGGAGTCGCACCCGCCCGCGCAGCACCTGCAACGTGGCTTCGTGCGGGCTCTCGTGCTCGGCGAGCTCGTGACCGGCGCGCAGCGCGATGACCGTCTCGCGCAGGGCGTGCTCATGGCCGCCGCGAATGGTGCGCGCGGCGCGCCCGCTCGACGCATCCCGCGCCTTCGCGGTCAGGTCGTCGATCAGATCGGCCAGATCCGTGCTGTCCATCCGCGTCGCCTCCATCGCCTCGACAGCCGGAGTCTACTCGCGGCGGTCGGCGTGAAGACAGGGCTCCGGCGCGGGATCGGGCTCAGTCGAGCGATCCGGAGGCCGCGCGCCCGTCGGGAGGGAATCCGCTGGCGGCGCTCGCGGTTGCAGGTTCATTGCGCTGAAGGGAGCCCTCATGAACGGACTCGAGGTCACCGTCCTCGTCGGAATCACCGTCCTGACGGGCGCGATCCTCGCCCCGAGATTCCGGGTGGCGATGCCGTTGCTCCTCCTGGTCGCGGGCCTCGCGCTCGGATTCATTCCCGAGGTGCGCGAGATCGCCCTCCCGCCGGAGACCGTCCTGCTGCTGTTCCTTCCGGTGCTGCTGTTCTGGGAGAGCATGACCACGTCGCTGCGGTCCATCCGCCGCGACTTCCGCGGCATCTTCCTCATGAGCACCGCGCTGGTGGTCGCCAGCGCCTTCGCGGTCGCGGGCGTCGCATCCGCGCTCGGGCTGCCCTGGGACGCCGCGCTCATCCTCGGCGCTGCGGTGGCCCCGACCGACGCCACCGCCGTCGCCGCGCTCGGCCGCCTGCTGCCCCGTCGCAACTTCATGAATCTCAAGGCCGAGAGCCTCACCAACGACGGCACCGCGCTCGTCATCTACGGCGTCGCCGTCGGCGTCGCGGTGGGCGGGCAGTACACGCCCCTCGACATCACGGGGCTGGTGCTGCTGTCGTACGTGGGCGGTGCGGCGGCGGGCGTCGTCGTGGCCGGGATCGCCTATCTGGTCATGCGGCGGCTGCGGAACACGCTCAACCTCAACATCGCCCTGCTGCTGGTGCCGTTCACGGCGTTCCTCATCGCAGAGCTCATCCACGCGTCGGGGGTCCTCGCGGTGGTGGTGGCGGGTCTCATCGTCGCGTACATCAACCCGCGCATCAGCACCGCCGCCTCGCGCCGGCAGGCTGCGTGGACCTGGCCCCTCGGCTCGTTCCTGCTCAACGGCTCGCTGTTCGTGCTGATCGGGTTCGAGGTTCAGGCGGTCGCGCATGAGATCCCCGGCAGCGAGATCGGATGGCTCGCGGCGATGACGATCGCGGTGTGGCTCGTGCTGCTCATCGCGCGATTCGTCTTCCAGACGACCTCGGTCATGATCATCCGGCTGCTTGACCGCCGCCCGTCGCAGCGCCTGCGCCGCACGACCTATCGCGCCCGGATCGTGAGCGCCGTCGCCGGGTTCCGCGGTGCCGTGTCGCTCGCGATCGCGCTGTCGGTGCCGCTGACCACCGCCGCGGGCGAGGCGCTGCCGGGCCGCGACGAGATCATCTTCGTCACCGCCGGCGTCATCGTGCTGACGCTTCTGGTGCAGGGGCCGCTGCTCCCCGCGGTCGTGCGGTGGGCGCGGCTGCCCGACGACATGGCGCTGCAGCACGAGATGGAGCTCGCCGAACGCGCCATCACGGGCGCGGCGCTCACCGCTGTGAAGGAGCTCGCGCACGACCACGGCGTCAGCGAGGAGATCCGCGATCGCCTCACGCGCGACTATTACGAATACCTCGAGCGCAACAACGAGCGTGTCCAGGCCCGCGAGCAGGCCGGGGCCGACCGTCAGATCGCCGCCCGCGATCGGACGCTCGACGGCACGGAGCCGGCGGCCGAGGCATCTGCCGCGGCCACGGCTCTCCTGGAGGCTCCCGCCCCGCTGCCCTCGCCCCGCGAGCGCGACGAGGAGTACTCGCGGCTGCGCATCGCGGTGCTCGATCGCAAGCGAGAGGTGCTCTATCGCCTCCGTCGCGAAGGCGCGGTCGATGACGCCGTCGTGACGCAGATCCAGACGCGTCTCGACGTCGAGGAGCTGCGGATCACCGGCATCGAAGTGCTCGACTGAGTCTGCTCCTGCGGGTCACGCCGCGGACTCGCGCAGGCCCGCCGTGATCAGGTCCGCGAGGGCGGGCAGGTCCGCCGACTCCGCGGAGTCGATGGGTATCTCCTCCTCACCCGTGATCGGCTCCTCCTCGCCGAGGCGGTCGAGGAGCGTCGGGGTGGTGATGATCGCGACCCAGGCCGCGGCCGCGGTGCGGACCCGCCGCGCGGCGATCGGGTGGAGGATGCTCGCCCCGAGGACACGCTCGACGATCGTCTGCAGCTGAGTGCGGTAGTCGTGGAGCTTCTCGCGCACCTCCGGGTGCGTGCGGTGCTCGCGCCACACGATGACCCGCCGCACCGCCGATTCCGCCTGCAGCTCGCGCAGCCGGCCGGTGACGTTCAGAAGGGTCTGCGCCGGATCCCCGCGCGCGACGAGCCCGGAGGTGTCGATCGGATCGAGGTCCAGACGCTCACCCACCAGAGCGCGCAGCAGATCCGTCTTGGTGGGGAAGTAGTAGAAGAGCAGCCCCTTCGGGACGCCGGCGAGATCGGCGATCGCCGTCGTCGGCGTGGCATCGAAGCCGCGCTCCGCGAAAAGGCGCTCGGCCGCGTCGAGGATCAGCGTGCGGGCCTCGCGACTGCGGGTCATATCGTGTCCTGGAGAAAGACGGCGGGGGCGTCGGTCTGATCCGGCGCCCCCGTCTCGGCTCGCACCTCAGTGCGGGAGGGCCTGGTCGTGCATGTGCATGGCGGGTCTCACGGCGAGCGCGGCGACGATCACCGCGACCGCTCCGCCGATCCAGCTGACCCATGCGGCGCCGGACTGCATGTCGGCGTATCCGCCCAGCCACGGAGCCACGAACAGCAGGGCGCCCAGCGCCAGCTGCACGTACTCCATCGCCACCATCCCCGGCATGGCGAGGTTGGCGACGCCCGCGGCGATCAGCAGAACTCCGACGATCAGCATCCAGGGCATCGAGGCGCCCATCTGCGGCAGCGCGAACGCGCACACCGCGGCGACGAGGCCGACTCCGGCTGCGACCCAGTCCTCCCAGCGAGTCCACTTCTTCATTCGGATCTCCTCCTTCCGAGACCTGATGGCTCCCGATCGGGGGTCGGTTCGAACGCTACCCCTGACTGACCAACCGGTCAAGAACTCGCGTGCGCGACCATCTGGAGTCCCTCACCGGCTCGAGGAGCGGGGACTCAGGTCACACGCGCGTGGACTGCCAGCCGAGCTCGGGCGCGACGTACTTCGCGAACGACTCGACGACGCGCAGGTTGAACTCGACGCCGAGCTGACTCGGGATCGTGAGCATGAGGGTGTCGGCCGATGCGATCGCGGCGTCCTGCTTGAGCTGCTCGACGAGTTCGTCGGGCTCCGCCGCGTAGGTCTTGCCGAAGGTCGAGCGGATCCCGTCGATCACGCCGATCTGGTCGCCGTCCTGGCGCCCGCCGAAGTACATCCGCTCCTCGGCGGTCGTGAGGGGGAAGATCGACCGGCTCACCGACACCCGCGGCTGTCCGCCGTGCCCGGCTTCGCGCCACGCGGCGCGGAACGCGTCGATCTGCTGCGCCTGCAGCAGGTCGAACGGGGTGCCGTCGGCCTCGGTGAGGAGGGTCGACGACATGAGGTTGACACCCGTCCGGCCGGCCCATTCCGCGGAGTCGCGGTTGCCGGCGCCCCACCACACGCGGGAGCGCAGGCCGGGGGAGTGCGGCTCGATGCGCTGCAGCCCGGTGGCGCCGGTGCCGAAGGGGGACGAGGCATCCCGTTCCGCCAGCCCTTCGCCGTCGATCGCGCGCAGGAAGAGGGCGAAGTGCTCGCGTGCGAGGTCCGCGCCCCGCGGGTCCTCCGAGCCGTTGTAGCCGAATGCCTCGTAGCCGCGGACGACGGTCTCGGGTGAGCCGCGACTCACGCCGAGCGCGAGTCTGCCCCCCGAGATGAGATCGACGGCTGCCGCCTCCTCGGCCAGGTAGAGGGGGTTCTCGTAGCGCATGTCGATGACGCCGGTGCCGACTTCGATGTTCTCGGTGCGTGCGGCGATGGCGGCCAGGAGCGGCATGGGGGAGGACTGCTGGCGCGCGAAGTGGTGCACGCGGAAGTACGCGCCGTTCACCCCCAGCTCGTCCATGCCCTGGGCGAGGTCGATCGCCTGCAGCATCGAGTCCGCGGCGGTGAGCTGTCGCCCGCCGCCGAGCGGGCCGTAGTGTCCGAACGAGAGGGTTCCGAATCGCTGCATGTCGTCTGCAACCGTACGCGCGCAGCATCCATTCCGGTGAATGCACTCTCGCCCAGCGCCCGTCTGACCACAGGTGGGGGCAGCGCGCCGGCTCAGGCCGACCGCACGAGGCTCAGCGTGATCTCGATGCGCCCGTGGCTGATACCGCGTTCGCGGACGACACCGTGCGCACACCCCCTGTCCCGGGCATGCGCGCGGTGCCTACGATGGCCCGAGAGAAGACGGCGCCGATGGATGCCGCGAGCCGAGGGGGTGCGCAATGGTCCAGGTCCGCGTGGCCGGGGTGGCGCTCGACGCGTCGGGGCAGCACGTGCTGCTGCTCAAGCCCGTCGACCAGATCCCCGGCGACGGCTTCGTCCTCCCGATCTGGATCGGTCAGCTCGAGGCCACCTCGATCCTGGTCGCCGTCGAGAACGCCGAGGTGCCGCGACCTCTCGCGCACGATCTGATGCGGCTCATCCTCACCGCGCTGGACGCGGTGGCCGTCAAGGTCGAGGTGACCCGCATCGAGGACGGCACGTTCTATGCCGAGATCACACTGTCGACGGCGCTGGGCGAGCGGCTCGTCGATGCGCGTCCGTCGGATGCCGTGGCCCTCGCGTGTCGCGTCGGTGCGCCGATCTGGGTCGCCGACGCGGTGCTGGCCGAGGCGGGCGTGCCCGACGTGCTGACCGAGACCGATGCGGCAGAGCGGCTGGACGAGTTCAAGCGATTCCTCGACGAGGTCGAGCCGGAGGACTTCGAGAGCTGAGCCGGAATCGCGCCGCCGTGTATCTGGGGCGGCGGAACCCGCTCTTTCGGGGGGTGGCCGCCGCGTGTGGCGCGGCCACGCGGACGGAGCCCGTCGTGATGCTCCGTTGCGCTCCTTGACCGAAAGGCATCTCCATGTCCCTCAACGACCTCGCCCTCGACATGCCCCACGCCGCCGTGGCCGCCGCCGCGGCCGAGCTGCGCGCCGCTCTCGGCGACCGCGCCCTGCTGCGCGGCGACGCCGGGTACGACGCCGCTCGGACGCCGTGGAATCTCGCCGTGGCGCAGCATCCGTTCGCCGTCGTGATCCCGCAGTCCCCGCAGGACGTCGTCGACGTCGTGCGTGCCGCGACGCTCTCGGGGCTGCGCATCGCGCCGCAGTCGACCGGCCACGGTGCGGGCGCGCTCAGCGACACCGACCTCGCACACACCGTGCTGGTCTCGCTGCGGGCGCTGCGCGGCGTGACGGTCGACCCGGACGCGCGCACCGCGCGCGTGCTCGGCGGCGCGCTCTGGAACGATGTGCTCGAGGCGGCCGCCCCGCACGGACTCACGGCGCTCCACGGCAGCGCCGGCGACGTCTCGGTCGTCGGATACTCGCTCAGCGGCGGGCTGTCGTTCTATGCCCGTTCGCATGGCCTCGCCGTGAACGCTGTGCGTGCCGTCGAGGTGGTGACGGCCGACGGGTCGCTGGTGCGGGCGACCGCCGACGCGCATCCCGACCTGTTCTGGGCGCTGCGCGGCGGATCGGGCTCGTTCGGTGTCGTCGTCGCGATCGAGATCGACCTGCTCCCGCTCGCGGACGTCTTCGCAGGCATGCTGCTGTGGGACGCGTCGCGCGCTTCGGAGGTCTCGCACGCGTGGGCGCAATGGACGCAGTCCGCGCCCGAGACCGCGACCACCACCCTGCGCATCCTCCACATCCCCCCGATGCCCGAGCTGCCGCCGTTCCTGTCGGGTCGTTCGGTCGTCGTGATCGACGGGGCGATCGAAGAGACGGATGCCGCGGCATCCGCTCTGCTCGAACCGCTCCGCGCGCTGCAGCCCGAGGTCGACACGTTCGCCCGCATCCCCGCGCCCGCTCTCGTCGGCGTGCACATGGACCCGCCCGAGCCGTCGCCGTCGGTGACGTGGCACGCGGTCCTGGGCGAGCTGCCGGCACGTGCCGTCGACGCCTTCGTCGAGGCGGCTCAGACCCCGGGGATCTGCGTCCAGGAGCTGCGTCACCTCGGCGGCGCCGTGAACCGTCGGCCGGAGGGCGGCGGCGCGATCGCCTCGCTCGACGGGGAGTATCTCGTGCACTCGATCGCGATGGCGCCCGCGCCCGAGGCTGTGGCCCCCGCGACGGCTGCGGTGCGCGCGGGTGTCGCGGCCCTGGTGGCGTGGCGGGTCGATGCGCTCGCTCTGACCTTCGTCGATGCTCCCGGCGCCGATCGCTCGGTGGGGTTCGGTGCGGCGTGGGCGCGGCTGCGTCAGCTCAAGCTCGACTACGATCCGGCGAACCTCTTCGCCGCCGCGCGGCCGGTCTGAGTCCGCGTTCAGTCGGGGGTCTCGAGGTGCCGCGGCTCAGGCCGCACCCGCTCGAACGGCTGCCGCGACATCGGCGGGCGATCCCTTCCAGGGCGCGCCGTGACCGGGGAGCACCCACGAGGCCTGCAGCCCGGCGAGGTGTCCGAGCGAAGCCAGAGCCTCGGCGGGGTCGTCGGTGAACGGCGCCGGCTGCATCCCCTCGCGGCCGGTGAGCACATGGCGCGTCGTGAGGGCGTCGCCCACGAACACGGCATCGGCGACGGGGATGTGCACCGCGATGCTGCCCGGCGAGTGGCCCGGCATGCCGATGATCACGGGGGAACCGGGCAGATGCAGCACATCGCCGTCGTGCACCTCGACGACCTCCGACACGTAGGCCGTGGGCATCGCGCGCTTGCGCAGCGCATATGCGAAGAACCCGAGCGTCGGCCCGAGCTTCATCGGCCCCGTCGACACCTTCGGCTTCTCGCCGGTCCGGGCGCGCTCGGCATCGTCCTCGTGCACGTAGACGGGCACGCCGTGATCCCGGCGCAGGCGCTCGGCGAAGCCGATGTGGTCGCTGTCGCCGTGGGTGAGCACGACGCCCTTGACGTCGGCGGGGGAGAGGCCGAGTCCCTCGAGCTCGCGCACGAGGTCCCGCCAGTGGCCAGGAAGACCGGCGTCGATGACGGTGACGCCGTCGTCCGTCACGACGAGGTAGGCGGCGACGATGTCGTTGCCGATGCGGTGCAGGTGGGGTGCGAGCTTCATGGGGGATCCTTCGCGGGAGCCTTCGGTGTCTCCGAACTTGGCATAGCTACGATACGTAGCTATGATGGCTACTGTCAATAGCCATCGAAGGAGCCCTCATGCCGACGCCGGAACGCACGTCGTACGCGGAGATCGTCGCCGCGGGACGCGACATCCTCGAGGAATCAGGACCTTCCGGTCTGACGATGCAGAGCGTCGCGCAGCGCGTGGGAGTGCGGGCGCCGTCGCTCTACAAGCGCGTGCGGGACCGCGACGCGCTCATCGAGGCCGTCGCCGCCGCGACCGTCGACGACCTGATCGGCCGGCTCGAGGCATCCGATCGCTCTCTCGAAGGTCTCGCCCGCGCCTACCGGGCGCTCGCGCACCAGCGCCCGGAGGGGTTCCGGCTCATGTTCGCGGCCGCCGCTCCTCAGGAACTGCTCGACCGCGCGGGACTCACGATCGTCGACAGCGCCGCGGCCATCACCGGCGAGGAACACGCCCTCGATGCCGCGCGCCTCGTGACCGCGTGGGCGACGGGGTTCATCCACATGGAGCTCGCCGGAGCCTTCCGGCTCGGCGGCGACGTCGACGGCGCGTTCGACTACGGGCTGGCCGCGCTGCGCCGCGGCCTCGGCGCCTGAGCCGGCCGCGTCATGCGGCGCGGCCGGGGACGCGGTGCATCGTGAGGCTGGGAGTGGGGCCTCGTCGACCATCGAGCGTCGATAGAATTCCATCTATGAAAGGCGCGGCCCAGCGCGGACTCACGGTCCTCGCCGACCCGACCCGTGCCCGCATCCTTCGCTTGATCCGTGACGCGGACGGCGGGCACGCGCTGGTCGGAAGGCTCGCCGATGCGCTCGGCCTCCGGCAGCCGACGGTGAGCCACCACATGAAGGCGCTGCTGTCCGAAGGCGTCGTCGTGAGGGAGCGCGACGGACGACGCGTCTGGTATTCGATCGCGCCGGATCAGATCGATCGCGTGAACGCGCTCATCGGCGCCGATGACACGGCGTCGTCGGAGCCCGACCTCGACCGGATCGTGGGCGACCTGTCGCTCCGGTTCCGCGGTACGTTCAGCTCCGAGACCGTGAGGGCGAGCGTTCAGAACAGCTACGACCTCCTCGCCGGCGGGTCGACCTCCCCGCTCCTCGCGTCGAGAACCGCCGCCTTCGCGGCGACGCGACTCGAAGCGCTCAGTCGAGCCCAGGGCGATCTGCCCGCTCGACCCGAGGTGCTGTTCGTCTGCGTGCAGAACTCGGGGCGGTCCCAGCTGGCCGCGGGAATCCTCCGGCACCTCGCGGGCGATCGTGTGGGGGTGCGCAGCGCGGGCTCGGCGCCCGGGCTGGAACTGCGCACGTCGGTCGTCCAGGCGCTCGACGAGATCGGCGTGTCCGTCGGCGGGGAGTTCCCGAAGCCGCTCACCGACGATGTCGTCCGCGCGGCCGACGTCGTCGTGACGATGGGATGCGGCGATTCCTGCCCGGTCTTCCCGGGCCGGCGGTATCTCGACTGGCCGCTCGAAGACCCCGTGGGCAAGCCGATGGTCACGGTTCGCAGCATCCGTGACGACATCGAAGGCCGTGTGCGCGCGCTGCTGGACGAGATTCTCGCCTCCTGACCCGGCGGGCCGTCAGCTCCTGGTGGTGCGGATCGTCGCGCCCGCGACCAGGAACAGCACGGCGGCGACCGGCTGCGCGGCGGTCCAGACGGGCCCGTCGAACGCGAACGGGAAGATCGGGTTCCACACGACGGCGATTGCCGCGAACACCGGGATCCACCACCAGTGCCGCGCCTGGAACGCGAACCACGCGACGATCACGGCCAGAATCGCGACGATGAACCGGATGAGCAGGAACCACTCGCCGCCGATCAGCAGCGGCGCGAGGAACAGGGCGATCGCCGCGATCAGGGCGGGCGCGAAGGCATTGCGCTGATAGGTCGTGGCGGTCCGGTCCTTGTTCGTCATGCTCCGACTCTCTCACCGTTGCCGTCACGGCGAGAATCCGCGCTCGCTGGGCGTCGACCTACTGGTCGTCGGACACCCGCGACGCCCGACGGCGCTCGAGTCGCCAGTGGATCTCGTGCGTCTCGGGGTGGCGCCATTCGTGCATCCGGTATTCGAAGCCCGGCAGCAGCACGATCGGGATCGGATCCGGGGATGCGGGGGCCACGGCGCCGACCACGATCTTGGCGTCGGTCGGGATGAACGGCGACTGCGCGGGAACGGGAGCGGTGATGATCTCGACGGGGTCTCCGTAAGGGCGCGCCATATGGGCACCTTAGCACGCCCAGGGAACACGCTGAGAGTCACCTTGGGACTCCTATACACCACACATAGGGCACCTATAGAGTCTCCATAGAAGACGGAGCGTGCGCGGCGTCGAGGCCGACCCGAAGGCCTCGATCCTTGCCGGTGTGTGGGGCTGGCGAGCCGGCGGCGCTACCCGGCGTCTTCTACCCGGTGCGGGGTGGGGGCGTACTCGTTACGCGGGGGAACCCGTCCCACAGCACTGCGGCGGCTCGCCCCTGGACGCCCGACGTCCAGGGGCGGGTCGGCCCGGCCCTCGTACGACGAAAGGAATCCCATGTGCGACTCGGCGCCCGGCGCGACGAAGGCCGGGTGGTACCCCACCCCCGTGCGCGGGAGCGAGCGCTACTGGGATGGGGTCCGCTGGACCGAGATGTTCCGCCAGGCTCAGGCCGGTGCACCGCGGCCGATCGGCGACGGCGTCACCTCCGCAGCGTCCAACCGTGCGTCGTCGCGGATCTCTGCGGCGGGTCGGTGAGCGACTAGCACGACCGACGATCGGGCACAATCCCTGCGCGTGCGTCGGCGTCCGTCCGTACGGTCGGCGTCATGGCAACAACGACGAAGAACTCCACCGCCTCCGCGACTCGGAACAAGCGGCGCGCCGCCCGCGGCGCCCAGCTCACCAAGGAACAGAACGCTGAGAGCGGGTTCACCGCCTCCGCGACGCTGAGTGACAACCTCCAGAAGGTGCTCGTCGACCTCATCGAGCTGGCCTCTCAGGGCAAGCAGGCCCACTGGAACGTCGTGGGCCAGAACTTCCGCGACACGCACCGGCAGCTGGACGAGATCATCGAGTCGGCTCGCGAATTCAGCGATGCCGTCGCCGAGCGGATGCGGGCGCTCCACGCCCTTCCCGACGGGCGCAGCGACACCGTCGCCGAAACCACCAGCCTCCCCGAGTTCCCGCAGGGCGAGATCGCCACCGCCGACGTGATCGACCTCATCACCGAACGACTCGAGAACACGGTCGCCACCTGCCGGGACGTGCACGACGCGGTCGACGAGGAGGATCCCACCAGCGCCGATCTGCTCCATCAGATCATCGAGAAGCTCGAGCAGTACGCATGGATGGTCAGCGCGGAGAACCGGGTGCCGAAGCAGGGGTGAGCTGAGGCCGAGGAACGGGGTGGAGCCGTAAGGCTGCACCCCGTTCCGTCATTGCGGGAGGATGGCGGCCCTCCGATCAGCGATAGAAGTCGCCGTAGTAGGTGTCGAGCTGGCCACGGTAGCCGTCATCCGGCTCGGCCTTGGACTGATCCCACTCCGGAGAGTTCTTGATCTGGTCCTTCGTCAGGTCGACGTAGACCTTCTCGTCTTCGTCGTCGACACGCTCGACCGTCCCCGCCGGAAGGATCACCTTCCGGCCGAAGATCCACGGTCCGGTGTCCACGACGAGCCGGCTGGCGCCGGCATCATTGCTCGCCTCGTCGATCTTTCCGATGTCGCCATCCGTGGCGTGCACGTGGTAGCCCACCAGGTCGCGGGAACCGGCCCCGCGATCGACCGACTGGCGGTAGTCCCAGGCTTCCCAACTCGAGGACATGAGTGCTCCTTGTCTTCATGCGAGGGATGGATTCGGAAGTCGACCGGGGTGGTCGCTCCGGTTTCCACGCTAGGAAGTGCTCGGGAGATCGGGGACCCCCTGGCGCATCCGGCGTAAGAGGCGTAGTGGCCCCGAGCTGCGCGCGCGGAGTCTGGAGGGATGTCGTCGGTCGGTGCCACCATGATCAGAACAAATGTTCGATGCAGGGGGCAGTATGCGAGGCGAGGCGACGGTGCTGCACGCGGATCTGGACGCCTTCTACGCCTCGGTCGAGCAGCGCGATGCCCCCGCGCTGCGTGGCCGGCCCGTCATCGTCGGCGGCGGTGTCGTGGTGGCGGCCAGCTACGAGGCGAAGGCTCGCGGGGTGCGAACGGCGATGGGCGGTCGACAGGCGCGTGACCTCTGCCCGGAGGCGGTGGTCGTGCCCCCGCGGATGGAGGCGTACTCGGCGGCCAGTAGGGCTGTCTTCGCGATCTTCCGGGATACGACGCCCCTCGTCGAGGGGCTCTCCATCGACGAGGCGTTCCTCGAGGTCGGAGGGCTCCGGCGTATCGCCGGAACCCCCGAGCAGGTCGCCGTGCGCCTTCGGGAGCGGGTTCGTGCGGAGGTGGGGTTGCCCATCTCCGTCGGGATCGCCCGAACCAAATTCCTCGCCAAGGTCGCCAGCGCCGTCAGCAAGCCCGACGGGCTGCTGGTGGTCGAGCCCGACAAGGAGCGGGAGTTCTTGCTCCCGCTCCCGGTGGAACGGCTGTGGGGTGTGGGCGCCGTGACCGCGGGGAAGCTGCACGGGCTCGGCATCCATACCGTCGGTCAGCTTGCGGAGCTCGAGGCGGCGACCGCCGAGAGGCTGCTGGGGAAGGCGGCCGGCGCGCACCTGCACGCACTCGCTAGGCTGCGGGATCCGCGTCCGGTCGACACCACGCGTCGCCGCGGCTCCATCGGTTCGCAGCGCGCCCTCGGCACCCGTCCCCGGACGCCCGAAGAGCTGGAGGCTGTTCTCACGCAGATCGTCGATCGCCTCACCCGTCGCCTGCGCGACGGCGACCGCGTCTGCCGCACCGTCGTGCTGCGGCTCCGTTACGGCGACTATGCGAAGGCCACCCGGTCCCGCTCGTTCCGCTCACCGACCGACCGCACCGCCCTGATCCTCGCCGTCGCGCACGGACTGCTCGGCGCCGCGCAACCGGAGATCGCAGAGCGCGGCATCACCCTCATCGGCGTCTCGTTGTCGCAGCTCGGCCGACGCGACAGTGTCCCGCCGGAGCTTCCGATCGATTGGGACGACGGCGTGCGCCTCGACACGGTGCTCGACGCGGTGCGCGATCGCTTCGGTGCGGCATCCGTCTCGCGGGCCGCTCAGCTCGGCCGCGACTCTGGCTGGTCGACGCCGCTGCTTCCGGAGCACGAATGAGCCGGTCGCGTGCCTCAAAGACCGCTCGAGGCCGGCGTGTCCGTCGTGGGACCCCGGAGGGGCGCGGCGTGAGCAACGGTCAGTGTGGCCGTGCGCCTGCCGTTCGGAGTCTCCGTCAGCGCCGAGCGACCGTGTGCTCGGGTGCCACTTCCGGGAACAGCAATCGGACCGCTGCATATCCCAGCGCGGCGCCGATCAGCTGGGCCGCGATGAACGGCAGCACTGACGCCGGCGCGATTCCGGCGAACGTGTCGCTGAACATGCGGCCGATGGTGATCGCGGGATTGGCGAAGCTCGTCGACGAGGTGAAGAAGTAGGCCGCACCGATGTACGCGCCGACGGCGGGCGCGGCAAGATGCGAGCGGCCGGTCCGCACGAGGGCGAAGATCAGGAGGATGAGCCCGGCGGTCGCGACGACCTCGGAGAGCAGCAGTGGCCAGGTGTACCGGTCGGTGGTGCTCCATGAGATCGCCGGAGCGCCGAACATCAGATTGGCGAGCGCGGCGCCCGCGATGCACCCGAGCACCTGGACGGGCAGGTACACCGCCGCGGTCGACCAGGTCCGGCGGTGCAGAGTGATGTCGACGAGGGTGACGACGGGGTTGAAATGAGATCCCGAGACCGTCGCGAAGACGAGGATCAGTACGGCGAGACCGAGCGCGGTGGCGAAGGCGTTCTCGAACAGCTGCAGTCCGACATCACCGGGGGAGAGGCGCTGGGCGGCGATGCCGGACCCGATCACGACAGTGGCGAGTCCTGCGCTGCCGAGGAACTCGCCGGCGCCGGCGCGTGCGGCGTACGTCACGAGGCGACGAGGAGCTGCGACACGCGGTCCAGCGCACCGGGCACGAGCGTGAAGTAGGCCCAGGTGCCGCGCTTGCTGCGGGAGAGGAATCCCGCGGCGGTGAGAATCTTCAAGTGGTGGGACACCGTGGGCTGACTGAGTCCGACCGGCTCGATCAGGTCGCAGACGCAGGCTTCGGAGTCCTCCGACGCAGCGACGATGGACAGCAGTCGCAGCCGGGTCGGGTCGGCGAGCGCCTTCATCGTGAGGGCGAGCTGCTCCGCCTCTTCGGCCGTCAGCGGCTCGCGAACGAGGGGTGTGCAGCACACGCCGGCCGTGACATCCGTCACGTCGAGCATCGTGGTCATGCATCGAGGTTAGTCGATATTGACAGGTGTCGATAGATGGGGCCAGAATCTGGGTATCGAAGTTCATCAATATCCGTGGGAGGACCTTGTGACCCTGCTCGACCTGAGCCCCCGAGTCGTCGACTCGGGCCCGCTGTCGACTCTGCCCGTCGCGATCATCGGTGCGGGGCCGATCGGGCTCGCCGCCGCCGCGCACCTCGTCGAACGCGGCATCGATTTCGTGGTCTTCGAGGCGGGCGGCGAGGTCGCCGCCAGTGTGCGCTCGTGGGGTCACACCCGTCTGTTCTCCCCGTGGAAGCACCTCGTGGATCCGGCGTCGCGCCGACTCCTGGTGGAGGGAGGGTGGGAGATGCCCGACCCCGAGCGGGCGCCGTCGGGGACGGAACTCGTCGAGAAGTACGTGGCGCCGCTTGCCGCTCTCGAGGAGATCGCCCCGCGCATCCGCCTCGGTGTCGAGGTGATCGGCGTGACGCGCGAGGGCATGGACCGCACCCGCACGGCGCGCCGCGCCATGACGCCGTTCGCGCTGCGGATCCGAACTGCGGACGGCGAGGTCGACGACGTCGCCGCACGCGCCGTGATCGACGCGTCGGGCACCTACCTGTCTCCGAACTCGCTGTCCTCCGGTGGGCTCGAGCTGCTGGGGATGGCCGACATCGCTGACCGCGTCACTCCCGCGCTTCCCGATGTGCTCGGCCGAGATCGTGCCGAGTTCGCGGGCCGGAGCGTGACGGTCGTCGGCGCCGGTCACTCTGCGGCCAATACGCTGCTCGCCCTCGTGCAGCTCGCCCGCGAGGAGGCCGGCACCACGGTCACCTGGCTGATCCGCAACACCAAGGCTGTGCGGGTCTCGTCCTCGCCCGACGATGAGCTGATCGGTCGTACGAACCTCGGGAGCCGCGTCGACCGGGCCGTCGAACGCGGCGAGATCACCCTCGTCGACAGCTTCGAGATCATCCGCGCCCGCCGTACGGGCGATGCCGTCGAACTGGTGGGACATCGCGGCGGGGAGGTCGTGACCCATGAGGCCGAGATCGTCGTGAATGCCACCGGCTTCCGGCCGAACCTCGACATCCTCCGCGAGATCCGCCTCGAGCTCGACGAGATCGTCGAAGCCCCCAAGCGCCTCGCGCCGCTGATCGACCCGAACGTCCACTCGTGCGGCACCGTCGAGCCGCACGGCTTCCGCGAGCTGACGCACCCGGAGCAGGGATTCTTCATCGTGGGGATGAAGTCCTACGGGCGCGCGCCGACGTTCCTTCTCGCCACCGGCTACGAGCAGGTGCGCTCGGTGACGGCGTGGCTCGCTGGAGATGTCGCGTCCGCGTCGAACGTCGCACTCGCGCTTCCCGCGACGGGTGTCTGCTCGACGGATGCCGGCAACGGCGGTGGATGCTGCTGATGACGGAGCTGCGAGAGATGACGGCGGCCGATTGGCCTGCGGTCGAGGAGATCTACGCACAAGGGATCGAGGACGGGGAGGCGACCTTCGAGGTCGCCACCCCGACCTGGCAGACGTTCGACGCCGGCAAGCTGCCGGAGATGCGTTTCGTTGCCGCCGACGAGAGCGGCGCGCTCGTCGGCTGGATCGCCGCCTCGCCCGTGTCCTCACGCCCCGCCTATCGCGGTGTCGTCGAACACTCCGTCTACATCAGCCGAGACGCGCGGGGCCAAGGCATCGGCCGCCGCTTGCTCGATGTGTTCGTCGCCGCTGCCGAGGATGCGGGAATCTGGACGATCCAGTCGAGCATCTTCCCTGAGAACGCCGCGAGCCTCCGGCTCCATGAGGCTGCGGGATTCCGTGTGGTGGGCCGGCGGGAGCGCATCGCCCGGTCGGGGGTCGGCCCGCACGCGGGCGCCTGGCGCGACACGCTCCTCATCGAGCGGCGCAGCACCACGGTGGACTCCGTCCGAGGATGGATGACGTGATCGGCCGACCGCGGCTCGAAGATAGATAGACCGCCGTCTATGCTTGTCCGGAAGAGAGAGAAAGCGAGCCCGCTATGAGTGACAAGCCCACCGTTCTGTTCGTCTGCGTGCACAATGCCGGCCGTTCGCAGATGGCCGCCGGGTACCTCCGTGCGCTCGCGGGCGACGATGTCGAGGTGCTCTCCGCGGGGTCCGCGCCCAAAGACGTCATCAATCCGGTGGCAGTGGCGGCGATGGCAGAGGAAGGCATCGACATCGCGGGTCACACGCCGAAGGTGCTGACAGTCGATGCCGTCAAGGAGTCGGACGTCGTCATCACGATGGGCTGCGGCGACGCGTGTCCGATCTTCCCCGGCAAGCGCTATGAGGACTGGGAGCTCGACGACCCCGCCGGGCAGGGGATCGAGGCGGTGCGACCGATTCGCGACGAGATTCGCGGACGCATCGAGGCGCTGATCGACGACCTGTTCCCTGAGCGGTCGGCGCAGCCGGAACACCCCGTCAGCAGCGACATCTGAGAACCCTGAGAGGTCAGCGCGGGCTTCACTTCCGGGCGGCCCAGGTGCTGAGCGCGCGAACGGTCGAATTCCCCCCAAGCCGTCACCGTCGGCCTGCGTAGCGGGTGCCGGGACCCGGCCGATAGCCGCCACGCACCGCTGATCAGCGGTCCCGAAGTCCGCCCGGACTGGCGCGGGCGGTTTCGTTTCAGGAGGAGACCGCGGAGATCGTCCATCACATCGTCGGCGAGCGTCGATCCGCCGACGACCGTATGCGCGATGATGAGCGAGTGGTCACCCCTTCGGAGATGCTCAAGGTGCTCATCCCTCCCACGCAGAGGCAGACCGCTGCGGAGGTGACGGAGGCTCTCGACCTCGGGGCAGGTGACAAGGCAGGCAAGCGCAGCGGCTTTCTGATCATGCTCACGCTCGCCGGAATCATCGCGATCGGCGGCGTGCTGACAGACTCCACGGCGACCGTGATCGGGGCCATGATCATCGCTCCGCTCGGCACCCCGATCCTCGCGATCGGACTCGGCATCGTCACCGGTCATCTGAGTCTCGTGGTGCGCTCGATCCTGTGGGTTCTGCTCGGGCTCGCGATTGTGATTGTTCTCGGGCTGTGCTTCTCGGTCTTCGTCTCCACACCCCAGAGCCTGGAGACCAACTCACAGGTCGTTGGCCGCACGTCGCCCAGCTTCATGGATCTCGTCGCGGCGCTGGCAACCGGCTTCGCCGGCGGATTCGCGATGTGTCGCAGGGATCTCAGCGCCATTCTGCCGGGTGTGGCGATCGCCATCTCGCTCGTGCCGCCTCTGGGCGTGGTCGGGGTATGCGCGGGGCAGGGGCTCTGGGATGACGCGCTCGGAGCGTTGTGGCTGTTCCTCTCCAACGTCGTCGCGTTGATCATCGCAGGCAGCATCGTGTTCACCCTCTCGGGCTACGCGCGCGATCCGGGGTCGTCTCCGGTGGCGAACCGCCGCCGCGCCTACCTGATCGTCACCGCACTGACCGTCCTGATCACGATCCCTCTGGTCGTGAACTCGATCATCTCGGTTGCGCTGGCGCGGTGGTCGGTGACGATCCAGGATGCCGCCGCTGGCTGGCTCGCTGAGGAAGACGGCGCCCGGGTCCACGGCATCGAATGGACCGGGGCGACGGCGACCGTGGAGGCGACCACCGATGACGGACGGACGCCGCCCGTCGACGAGTTGCGTGATTCGCTCGCCACGGTGATCCCGTCGTTCGTCGGAGTCGTCGTCGAGGTGGGCCAGGGGGTGGAGCTCAGAGTGCAGTAGACGCTGGTGTGCGCTCTCTGCAGCGGAGCGGGCTCGGAGAGTTCCGCAGTCGCACCCACCGCCGCGGTGACCTGCGGCGCCAGGCAGGACCTCGAAGGGAAGCCACCCGGGGAGGAGGTCAGGTCTGTACCGCTGATCTGTTCGCCCGTCGCGTGATCCCGGGCCTCTGCGGCGACGCGCGCTGAGCGACCGGGTTGCGAGCGTGCGGAGCCTTGGCGATGCTCGTCTCGTGACAGGTGCGGTGGTACGGAACGCGACGACGGAAGACGCAGCAGCTCTCGCCGCGCTCAAGGTTGCGTGGGCGGGGTGCCCGGACCGTCCTGGGGCCGAGGAGATGCGTTCGTTCTCGAACGACATCGCTTCGTGGATGACAGCTGAAGGAGACGCGCTGATCGCTCGGGTGGCGGAGCAAGATGGCGGACTGGTCGGCATGGCATGGCTTGTGATCTTCGACCGGGTGCCCGACTTCGAGGATCGCAACCGCTCGACAGGCGATATTCAGAGCGTCTTCGTTCTGCCGGAGTTTCGACAGCACGGCGTGGGGCGGGCACTTGTCGATTCTCTGCTCGAGACGGCAGACGAACGCGGCATTCTCAGGGTCACCGTGAGTGCGAACGAAGCTGCGGCGCAACTGTATGCGAAGGCGGGGTTCTGCTCCGCTCCGCTCCTCCTGGAACGACGACTCGAGCGTCAAGACGTACGCGCGTCCTGAGCGGGCGTGGGCCCGTTTCGTTGCCTGCGCGCGGAAGGACCTGTGCATCAGGGTGGTCGAGACCCGCGCAATTCCGGGCCTCTCGGCGGCCGAATGTGCACGACGACTGTGCCACGAGATTCCGAACGGGTCGCGATCCCTTGAAAACACTGGGATCACAGTGGCGGAGGATGGGGGATTCGAACCCCCGAGGGCTTGCACCCAACACGCTTTCCAAGCGTGCGCCATAGGCCACTAGGCGAATCCTCCAGGAGGCCCCGGAGGGCCGCCGACCATCCTACCCTGCTCCGCTACCGTGCCCGAACCGGGGCCGTCCCGGCGTAGACGCTGCCGGGTCTGACGACGAGCGAACGCGGCGCCAACAGCGCGAGAATGCGGCGCGAAGGCGGCGCGGATGCGAGCAGGGATGTACGGACGGATGCTGCGGCATCGGCCGCCGCGTCACCCATCCAGTACGAGCGCGTGCCGGCGCGCGAGTAGCTGGCGCGCTCGATCGCGAGCAGGACCGTGTTCATCTCGGATGCGGCGACCCCGTGCTCGGCGACGAGCCTGCCGGCGAACGCGCGCGGCGTCTCACTGGCGGGTACGGGGATGCCGACGTCGATCGCCGCCTCCTGGACCGACTGCCACGCCGCCGCCGCGTCACCGCCCCGGGCGGCGGCATCCTGCTGACGGCGACGCAGCTCCCGGATGAGGAAGGGGAGCGCGAGGAGCACGATCATGGCGGCAACCACGCCGAGGATCGGCAGCGGGTCGAGGGCGTCCTGCGACGTGCCGCCCGACGCGTTCTGCCGCTGCTCCTCGAGGTCGATCTGCGCCTGGTCGCCCCGCGCTGTGGGAGTCGGGTTCGCCTCAGGAATCGTGGCATCGGGGCCGGCGGTCTGGCCAGGAATCGTGAGCTCCGACGAGAAGGTCGTGGGTACCCCGAGTCCGGAGGTGGGCTCGAACGGGATCCAGCCGATGCCCTCGAAGTACACCTCGGGCCAGGCGTGAAGCTGCGAGCTCGACACCGAGAAGACCGGCTGATCGTCGATGCTGTCCGTGGTCGGAGTGCCCGGCAGGTAGCCGACCACGATGCGCGACGGCATGTTGAGCGTGCGTGCCATGAGCGCGAACGCGGATGCGAAGTGGATGCAGTAGCCCTCGCCGACCTCCAGGAACCGCGCCACCGCCTCTGCGCCGCTGCCGTCGAACCCGTCCTCGACGGGTGACTCGAGCGAGTAGCGGAAGTCGGTGCCGCGGAACCATCGCTGCAGCGCTGTCAGTCGGTCGTAGTCGGTGGTGGCATCGGCAGTCATCTGCACCGCCAGTTCGCCGATGATCGGCGGGATGTCGTCGGGCAGCTGCGTCGTCTCGTCGCGCACCTGCGCGCCCACCGACACCGCGGCGCGCACCTGCTCCAGGGACGGCCGGGGCACGTCATACGCCACCTCGTACGACTGGCCCTGCGTCGAGCCGGCGGTCGTGGCCACCGTGTGGTTGTAGGGCACCGCGCCCCACATGCCGCCGCCGAGACCGCTGATGCCCACGGCGGGATAGGGCACCGGCGCCCAGGGGGAGTCGAGGTTCACGATGTCGATCTTCGCCGTGTACTCGCCGATGCGGATGTCGTCGCCGGAGTCCACGACGCCGAACGCGCGCTCGCTCTGAAGCGACACGGTCTGCGAGCGATCGGGCTCCCACAGCCCGCCGTCGAATCGAGAAAGAGTCGTCGCACGCAGATAGGGCACGGACGGGGCGTTCGTGCGAACCCGGAGGACCTCCACCTCCTGGGGACGGCGCAGGTCGTCGCCGAGCTGCAGTGTCGCGTCGATCCCGGGACCGGGGCCGAGACCCGATCCCGCCCTCGCGCCGGGCTGTGGAAGCACCGGGGTCGCCACGACGGCCACGACGATCGCGATCGCGCCGATGCCGAGTGCCGTCGCGGGGACGCCGGCGGTGCGCTCCGCCTCGCGCTCGGCCGGCTTCTCCCTGGAGCGCGTCTCCGAGCGCAGGAGGAACAGGATCGCGACCGCCAGGAACACGAACCCGATGACGTCGACCTCGCTCGGCGCGGCGATCGCCGGGATGAGCGACACTGCGACGATGCCGACGGACGCCAGCAGCGGCATCCGTGCGGTCACCACGACGTGGTCGACGATGATCGTGAGGAGCCCCATCGACCCCACCACCACGAACGCCAGCGACAGCGTCGGCTCGAGCGGAGCCGCGCCGATGGTGATCTCCTCCATCGCGGCCCGCACCAGCAGCGGGACGGCGCGGAAGGTGTCGAGCGTCGGGATCACCCACAGCAGGGCGGTGCCGCGCACGAAGACCAGGGTCATGAACACGACCCACACCGCGACCTCGATCAGGGTCACCGCGACCGCGGGAAGGCGGTAGAGACGGGCGGTGTATCCGGCCGCGAGCACCATGGCCGACAGTGCGAGCGCCGCGACGAGCCACCACCCGGGCTCGATGACGCGGACCACCGGCAGCAGCGCCGCGAGCAGCGCCGCGAGGATCGCGAACGTCAGCAGTCGTTCCCCACCGCGCGAGCGTACCGGGCGACCCGTCTCAGCCGAAGGCATGGTGCACCCCCCGTCCGATCGCGTTCGCCCACGCGGGACCCAGGTCGCGGTCGGGACCGATCGCCGCCACGTGCCAGCCGTGATCCGCGGCGATGTCGAGCGCGTCGCCGATCGGCGACGCGGACAGCAGCAGGGGGAGCGTGCTGTGGTGCGAGACCGGCCCGATGGCCACTGCATCGGCCGGGTCGAGCCGTCCCACGATGAGCACGATGGGACCCGTCGACGCCCCCGCGAACAGCCGCGACAGGCGCGGGAGGGCGTCGTCGCGATGGGCGGTGATCGTGGCGAAGTGGACGAGCATCGCATCGACCTCGGTCATGTCGCCGCCGTCGATCCGGTCGGCGAGCACCGTTCCCTCCGTGTCGAGGACCTCGACGGCATAGCCGTCGTGCACCAGGCGCGCGACCGCGGAGACGCACGCCGAGATGCCGGCTTCGAAGCCGGGGTCGGCGCCGGGAGCCCGAAGGGCCTCGGGAGACCAGCGCAGCGCGGCGCGGTCGATCACGACAGTGGCCTCGGGTGTGGACTCCTGCTCCTCCTGGCGCACCATGAGCGCATCGCGGTGCGCGGTCGCCCGCCAGTGGATGCGCCGCATCGAGTCGCCCGGGGCGTAGGGTCGCGCGACGAGGTTGTCGGCGCCCTGGCCGAGCTGGTCGGTCGTCGTGTGCAGCATCCCGCCGGTGGCGCCGGCGAAGTCCACGAGCGGCGGCAGCTCGACGATCGCCGGCGCCACCGTGACCGGCGTGCGCTGGCTGAACACGACCGTGCGTCGTGCGAGCCCGAACGGGTCCGACGATCGCACCGTGAGCGGTCCGAGCGAGTGGACGCCGCGCCGCGCGCCGGTGACGATGTACACCAGGTCGATGCTGCGGGCACCGCCGCGCTCACCGCCGCGCAGCCCCGAGCCGAGTGCGGGAAAGGCGCCCTCCGCCTTGCCGCGCAGCCCCTTGGGCAGGGCGTCGCGCCAGGTTCCGGGCGCCGTGGGCAGGGCCGTGCGCACCTCGACGCGCACCGACACGCGCGCGTCGCCTCCGACCGCGACGACGTCCGGGGCGAGTGCCCGGGTGACCGCATCGGAGCGGCGCCCGACGTACAGCGAGGCGATGCTCGCGACGACGACCGCGAGCAGCAGGATGCCGAAGTACATCAGCTCGACGATGCTCGCCTCGTTCGCCACGATGAAGCACGCGATCGCGAGGACCAGCGCTCCGGTGCCCCGGACGGTCAGTGGCCACACGCTTCTCATCGCTGTGTCACTGACGTGCGGCGATCGGCACCCGCACGCTCGCGGCGATGCGCTCGAGGATCGTCGCGATCGCATCTGCGGCGCTCGACCCCCGGGCGCCGCCAGCGGCGCGGGTCGGGATGAGGCGGTGCGCGAACACCGGGGCGAGGAGCGCCGTGATGTCGTCGGGGATGACGAAGGCACGACCGTCGAGCGCGGCCCACACCTTGGCCGCGCGCACCAGCTGGAGCGTCGCGCGGGGGCTGGCGCCCAGGCGCAGATCGCTGTGCGTGCGGGTCGCCTGTGCGAGAGCCACGGCGTAGTCCTCGATGGCGGGCGCGACGTGCACCGCCCGCGCCCACGCGACGAGCCCGCCGACCTCGTCGGCCGAGACGACCGGCGCGAGCTGGTCGAGCGGGTTCACGGTGTCGCGCTGGCGAAGCATGAGGGCCTCCGAACGCGCATCGGGGTAGCCCATCGAGATGCGCATCATGAACCGGTCGCGCTGCGCCTCGGGGAGGGCGTAGGTGCCTTCCATCTCGAGCGGGTTCTGCGTCGCGACGACGAGGAAGGGCTCGGGCACGAAGTGCGTGCGCCCGTCGACGGTGACCTGGCGCTCCTCCATCGCCTCGAGCAGGGCCGACTGCGTCTTCGGGGAGGAGCGGTTGATCTCGTCGGCGATGACGATGTTCGCGAAGATCGCGCCCGGCTTGAACTCGAATTCGCGGTCGACCGGGTTGAAGACGCTCACACCGGTCACATCGCCGGGAAGCAGGTCGGGCGTGAACTGGATGCGGCGGACCGTGGCGTCGACGGCCGTCGCCAGTGCCCGTGCGAGCATGGTCTTTCCGACACCGGGAACGTCCTCGATGAGGAGGTGCCCTTCCGCGAGGAAGCACACCAGGGCGCTGCGCACCGCGTCCGGCTTGCCGTCGATGACGCTGCCGACCGCGTCCAGGATCGCATCTGTGATGCGGGCGAAACCCTCGGCGCTCGTGGCCCCGAGCGCACCCGAGCCTTTCGATGCAGCATCCGTCATCGCGGTATCGACCATCGCCGGCTCCTGTTCCGCCCTCGAACGAGCGGGTCGCGGGTGGGGTGCGGGCTCCCTCGCCCATGGGACCGATCCTAATCGCGCCGTTATCGGATCGGTATCGATCGCGCGGAGAACCCTGGACGACCCCACGTGCGGGGCGAGCGGTCCGCCCGCGCCCGTCGGACGGGTTAGACTTGACCCAGCTCTCCGCGAGGCGGCATCCAGGCCAACTCCCCCAGGACGGAAACGTAGCAAGGGTAACCAGGCTCTGCCGGGTTCGCGGAGAGTCTTAATCTTTCCGGGCGAAGGGGCCCTCCAGCACCGACCACTGCAGCAGCATGATGGTCTTCGCATCCTGGATCCGCCCGTCGCGGATCATCGCGAGCGCCTCCTCGATGCCGAGGTCGAGCAGCTCGATGTGCTCGCCCTCCTCCTCCAGGCCGCCGCGCTCGCCGACTCCGGCCGTGCCGTCGTAGGGCGCCGCGAAGAAGTGCAGCCGCTCGGTGACCGATCCGGGACTCATGTAGACGTCCCACACGTGCTCGAGCTCGCCGATGTCGACGCCGGTCTCCTCCACGGCCTCCCGCCGGATCGCCGTCGAGGGGTCGTCCTGGTCGAGCAGTCCCGCGGCGGTCTCGATCAGCATCCCGTCGGGGTGGTCGTTGACGTACACCGGGTAGCGGAACTGGCGCGTGAGCAGCACCGTGCGCCGCGCCGCGTCGTAGAGCAGCACCGTCGCGCCGTTGCCGCGGTCGTACGTCTCGCGCTGCTGGGTCTCCCAGCTGCCGGACGGCCCGCGGTACTCCAGCGTGGTGCGCCGCAGCACGTGCCATGCCGATGCGAGCACCTCGACGTCGGTCACCCGCACGTCGGGGTTGCGGTCCAGTTCCCGTCCGGTGAGATCGAGGCCGGTCCGGCCGCGGTGATCGGGCACGTCGATTCCGGGACGAGGTTCGTGCATGCCGTCGAGGCTATCCGCGGGTGGCCACGGACGTGGCCCCGGTGGTCGTGCTGCTTTCGATCCGGTGGCACGCGTGGCCGCGGCATCCGTCCCGCCCATAGGCTGGTCGCGTGGCGCAGAGCATCTACATCACGTCGGCAGAGGGTCATTCGGGGAAGTCAACGGTCGCGCTCGGCGTGCTCGATGCGCTGAGCCACGCGACGCCGCGGGTGGGAGTGTTCCGGGCCATCGCCAGGTCGACCGTCGAGCGCGACTACGTGCTCGAGATGCTGCTCGATCACGACGGCGTCGATCTTCCCTACGACGACTGCATCGGCGTCACCTACGACGACGTGCGGCAGGATCCGGATGCTGCGCTCGTGACGATCGTCGAGCGCTACAAGGCCGTCGAGGCCCAGTGCGACGCGGTCGTCATCGTCGGCAGCGACTACACGGATGTGGGGAGCCCCGCCGAACTCGCCTACAACGCCCGCATCGCGGCGAACCTCGGCGCTCCGGTGCTGCTGGTGCTCGGCGGCCGCTCGGCGCAGAACCAGACGCAGCCCGAGCAGCTCGGCTCGTCGCTCGCGCGCACGCCTGCCGAGATGGGGCAGATCGCCGACCTCGCACTCGCAGAGCTCGCCCACGGCCGCGCGAAGCTGTTCGCGGTCGTGGCGAACCGCGCCGACGCGGAGCGCGCCGACGAGACCCTCGACGCCATCCGCCGCTCGATCCACACGCATCACGGCGACGGGCCCGCAGCGCCCGTGCCGGTCTGGGCGATCCCGGAGGACCGGTTCCTCGTGGCGCCGTCGATCCGCGGCATCATGCGTTCGGTCGACGGAGAGATGCTCGCCGGCGATGCCGGCCGCCTCACGCGCGAGGCGCTCGCGGTGGTGGTCGCGGGCATGTCGATGGTGAACGTGCTGCCACGCCTGCTCGAGGGCGCCGTCGTCATCATCCCCGCGGACCGCTCCGAGGTGCTGCTGGCGACGCTGCTCGCGAACGCGTCGGGCACCTTCCCCTCGATCTCCGGCATCGTCCTCAACGGCGGCTTCGAGCTTCCCGAGCCCGTCACGCGCCTGATCGACGGCCTCGGCTCGAGCGTGCCGATCATCACGACCGAGCTCGGCACCTACGAGACCGCCGTGCGCATCATGGGAACCCGGGGCCGCCTCGCCGCCGACTCGCAGCGCCGGTACGACACGGCGCTCGCCCTCTTCGAGCAGAGCGTCGACACCGACGAGCTCCTCGTCGCCTTCGGCCTGGCGCGCGCCACCGTCGTCACGCCCCTCATGTTCGAGTTCCAGCTCATCGAGCGGGCGCGCGCCCAGCGCAAGCGCATCGTGCTCCCCGAGGGTGACGACGACCGCGTGCTGCGGGCCGCGGCGACGGTGCTCAAGCGCGGCATCGCGGACCTCGTGATCCTGGGCGAGCCGTTCGAGGTGCGCGCCCGCGCAATCGAGCTGGGCATCGACATCCAGGGTGCGGAGGTGCTCTCGCCCCTGGATGCCGTCCACGTGCACAAGTTCGCCGAGGAGTACGCGCGTCTGCGCGCGCACAAGGGCGTCACCGTGGGGCAGGCGGCCGACACGGTCACGGATGTCTCGTACTTCGGCACGATGATGGTGCACCTCGGGCTCGCCGACGGCATGGTGTCGGGCGCCGCGCATACGACGGCGCACACGATCCGCCCCGCGTTCGAGATCATCAAGACCAAGCCGGGCGTCTCCGTCGTGTCGAGCGTCTTCCTCATGGCGCTGGCCGACCGCGTGCTGGTCTACGGCGACTGCGCCGTCATCCCCGACCCGACGAGCGAGCAGCTCGCCGACATCGCCATCTCGTCGGCGGCGACCGCCTCCCAGTTCGGGATCGACCCGCGCGTGGCGATGCTCTCGTACTCGACGGGGGAGTCCGGATCGGGTGCCGATGTCGAGAAGGTGAGGGATGCCACGGCCCTCGTCCGCTCGCGAGCCCCGGAGCTTCTCGTGGAAGGGCCGATCCAGTACGACGCGGCGGCCGATGCCGCGGTGGCGGCGGCGAAGATGCCGGGCTCGGCGGTCGCGGGACGCGCGACGGTGTTCGTCTTCCCCGACCTCAACACCGGCAACAACACGTACAAGGCGGTGCAGCGCTCGGCCGGGGCCGTCGCGATCGGGCCGGTGCTGCAGGGCCTCAACAAGCCGATCAACGACCTGTCGCGCGGTGCGCTGGTCGACGACATCGTCAACACGATCGCGATCACCGCGATCCAGGCGCAGGGGGAGTGACGCGATGACCCCGGTGCTCGTCATCAACAGCGGCTCGTCGTCGTTCAAGTACCAGCTCCTCGACATGGACACCGAGCGCACCCTCGCGTCCGGCCTCGTCGAGCGCATCGGCGACCCGATGGGCGTCGCGCGTCACACCGTGTACGCCACGCCGACGGACGGCCCCTCGCCGGCCTTCCTCGACGCGACCCGCACGCGTGAGCTTCCGATCCCGGACCACACCGCCGGCTTCGGCGTGATGCTCGAGGCTTTCGCGTCGGACGGCCCCTCGCTCGCCGAGACGCCGCCCGTGGCCGTGGGCCACCGCGTCGTGCACGGCGGCGCGCGCTTCTTCGAGCCGACGCTGATCACGCCGCTGGTGGAGATCAACATCGACGAACTGTCGGTGCTCGCGCCTCTGCACAATCCCGCGAACCTCGCCGGAATCGTCGCCGCCCGCGCGGCCTTCCCCGACGTGCCGCACGTGGCCGTCTTCGACACCGCCTTCCACCAGACCCTGGCGCCCGCGGCCTACACCTACGCGATCGACGCCGAGGTCGCGGCATCCCATCGCATCCGCCGCTACGGATTCCACGGCACGTCGCACAAGTTCGTCAGCGAAGCAGCGGCGGCGTTCCTCGGGCGCCCGCTCGCCGAGCTCACGCAGATCGTGTTCCACCTCGGCAACGGCGCGTCGGTCACCGCGATCGACGGCGGCCGCTCGGTGGACACCTCGATGGGGTTCACCCCGCTCGAGGGTCTCGTCATGGGCACGCGCTCGGGCGACATCGACCCGGCCGTGCTGTTCCAGCTCGAACGGCGCGCGGGCATGACGGTCGACGACCTCGACGAGCTGCTCAACAGACGCAGCGGTCTGCTCGGGCTCGCGGGCTCCAACGACCTGCGTGACATCCGCGCGGCCGTCGAACGCGGGGAGGAGCGCGCGATCCTGGCGTTCGAGGTCTACGTGCACAGGCTGCGCGCCTACGCCGGCGCCTACCTCGCGCAGCTCGGCGGCGCCGACGTCATCTCGTTCACCGCTGGCGTGGGCGAGAACGCCCCGCACGTGCGCGCCGGGGCCCTCGAGACACTCGGTTTCGCGGGCGTCCAGATCGATCCCGAGCGCAACGAGAGCCGTGAGCGCGGCATCCGCATCATCTCGACGGATGCCTCGGCCGTGACCGTCCTCGTCGTCCCGACGGACGAGGAGCTCGAGATCGCGCGCCAGACCCTGAGTGTTGCCGCGAGCCGGAGCAATGCGAGCGCCAGCGAGCGTTGATGCGGCTCGGGGCAAGGTTGAGTAGGCGAGGAACGAGCCGTATCGAAACCCGCCCTCCTTGTTATCCGTCACGGGATGCGACCCGGCACCCGCCCGCATTACGCTTGCTGGACGGCGCGATGCAGTGCCGACGCACCCGCACCCGCTCTCGGAGGTTCTGTGGCTGACGACGCCCTGCCCGATCTGACCGCTTACGACGCCGTGCTGTTCGATCTGGACGGCGTCCTCACGCCCACGGCCGAAGTGCACATGCACGCGTGGCAGACCATGTTCGAGGAGCTCTTCGCGGCGTGGGACATCACCCCGCCGTACACCGAGCGCGACTACTTCGACCACCTCGACGGCAAGAAGCGCTACGACGGCGTCGCGAGCCTGCTGCGCTCCCGCGACGTCGAGGTGCCGTGGGGTCACCCGTCCGACCCGGTGACCGCCGACACCGTGTGCGGCATCGGCAACCGCAAGAACGCCGTCTTCGAGCGCATCCTCCGCGCCGAGGGGATCGCCCCGTACCCGGGGTCGATGCGCCTCCTCGACGTGCTCGCGCAAGCGGGCACGCCCGTCGCGGTGGTTTCGAGCTCCAAGAACGCGGAGGAGGTGCTGGCGGCAGCCGGCATCCGTGATCGCTTCACCGTCGTGATGGACGGCGTCATCGCCGAACGCGACCACCTCGCCTCCAAGCCCGCACCGGACGTCTTCGTCGAAGCGGCACGGATGCTGGAGGTCGAGCCCGCGCGCAGCGCCGCGGTCGAAGACGCCATCAGCGGCGTGCGCTCCGCTGCCGCCGGCGGCTTCGGACTTGTGGTGGGCGTCGACCGCGGAGCCGGCGAGGAGGACCTCGTGGAAGCGGGCGCACATGTCGTGGTGAAGGATCTGGAGGAGTTCGCACGATGATCGATCGCGATCGGTTCCCCGTCGACCCCTGGCGCCTCGTCGAGACATCGTTCGACCTGGACGCCGCCGGCGTCACCGAGACGCTGTTCGCGGTGGGCAACGGATACCTGGGCCTGCGCGGCAACCAGCCCGAGGGGCGTCACGCGCAGGAGCACGGCACGTTCATCAACGGGTTCCACGAGACGTTCCCGATCCGCCATGCCGAGCAGGCCTACGGCTTCGCCGAGGTCGGCCAGACGATCATCAACGCCCCGGACGCGAAGGTCATGCGCGTCTACGTCGACGACGAGCCGCTGTCGCTCGACGTCGCCGACGTGCGCGAGTACGAGCGGACCCTCGACATGCGCGACGGCGTGCAGCGCCGCCACATCCTGTGGGTGACGCCGTCCGGCAAGGAGGTGCGGATCGACTACGAGCGCCTGGTGTCGTTCGAGGAGAAGCACCTCGCCCTCATGACGGTGGACGTCACGGTGCTGAACGCGGACGCGCCGGTCACGGTGAGCTGCCAGATGCTCAACCGGCAGGACGGCGAGGACGTCTACGGCGGCACCCCGCTGGCGCCTCGCAAGGCCGGGTTCGACCCGCGCAAGACCGAGAAGCTGCACGAGCGTGTGCTGCAGCCGCAGGAGTACTGGCAGGACAAGCAGCGCTCGGCGCTGTCGTACCGCGCCACCGACTCGGGCATGACCATCGCCGTCGTCGCCGACCATCTCGTCGAGACGGCGAACGAATACACCTCGCGCACGCTCATCGAGACCGACATCGCGAAGAACGTGTTCCGGGTGAATGCGAAGGCCGGCGTGCCGATCCGCGTGACGAAGCTCGTGAGCTACCACACCTCGCGCGGCGTGCCCGCGCGGGAGCTCGTCGACCGCTGCCGTCGCACCCTCGATCGGGCACTCGGAGAGAGCGTCGACGCGATCCGGGCGCAGCAGCGCTCGTGGCTCGACGCGTTCTGGGAGCGCTCGGACGTGCGCATCGGCGGCCACGACGACCTGCAGCAGGCCACCCGCTGGTGCCTGTTCCAGCTCGCCCAGGCGTCGGCGCGGGCCGATGGCCAGGGTGTGCCCGCGAAGGGCATGACGGGCTCGGGGTACTCCGGTCACTACTTCTGGGACACCGAGATCTACGTGCTCCCGTTCCTCGCGTACACGACGCCGCTGTGGGCGCGCAACGCCCTGCGCATGCGGTACCTGATGCTGCCCGCCGCGCGTAAGCGCGCGTTCCAGCTCAACGAGGCGGGCGCGCTGTTCCCGTGGCGCACGATCAACGGTGAGGAGGCCTCCGCCTACTACGCCGCCGGCACCGCGCAGTACCACATCAACGCCGATGTCAGCTTCGCGCTCGCGAAGTACGTGCGGGCGACCGGCGACAACGACTTCCTCTTCCGCGAGGGCGTCGACATCGCCGTCGAGACGGCGCGGCTGTGGGCGACCCTCGGCTTCTGGCGTTCGAACGACGGCGGGGTCGACGGCGAGGGCGACACGTTCCACATCCACGGCGTCACCGGGCCCGACGAGTACACCACCGTCGTCAACGACAACCTCTTCACGAACGTCATGGCGCGGTTCAACCTCCGCTTCGCCGCCCGCACCATCCGCGAGATGGCAGAGGCCGACGGCGAGGTCTACCGCCAGATGGTCGACCGCCTCGCCCTCGAGCCCGGCGAGCCCGAGGCGTGGGAGCGGGCTGCCGAAGCCATGCACATCCCGTTCAGTCCGAGCCTCGGCATCCATCCGCAGGATCATGTGTTCCTCGAGCGCGAGATCTGGGACCTCGAGAACACCCCGCCCGACAAGCGTCCCCTGCTGCTGCACTTCCACCCGCTGGTGATCTACCGCTACCAGGTGCTCAAGCAGGCCGACGTCGTGCTCGCGCTGTTCCTGCAGGGCAACCACTTCTCCGACGAGGACAAGCTCGCCGACTTCGAGTACTACGACCCGCTGACCACCGGTGACTCGACGCTGTCGGCGGTCGTGCAGGCGATCCTCGCCGCGGAGGTCGGCTACCAGGACCTCGCGCTCGAGTACTTCCGGCAGTCGATCTTCGTCGACCTCGGCGACCTGCACCACAACGCCGCGGACGGCGTGCACGTGGCCTCGGCCGGTGGCGTGTGGACCGCACTCGTCGCAGGATTCGGCGGCATGCGCGACCACTTCGGCGAGCTGTCGTTCAATCCGCGGCTTCCCGCGTCGTGGCCGTCGCTCGAATTCGTCCTGCACTGGCACGGCACGCGGCTGGTCGTCACGGTCACCCGTGAGGAGCTGCGTGTGCGCGCCACGGAGGGCGACCCCGTCGGCTTCAGCGTGCGAGGCGTGGGCTACGTGGTCGGCGCTGGCGAAGAGGTGGTGGCACCGCTCGACGGGCAGGGCCCGGTGATCGCGGGGCGTCCGTCGCTGCGCGAGCTCGGCGACGCGCGCCGCGAGGACGGTTCGCTGCTGTCCGCGTCGGTGCCCACCGTGACCTCGACGATCCCGATCATCGTCGGCGCCGCCGACGTCGAGCACGGCGCCGACGCCTAGTCCTCCTCCGGACCTCGACGACACCCTCGGCGCCCTGCTGACCTCACGCCCGGGCGAAGAACTCCCGCTCGTGCTTCATGGAGCGCGCGAAAGCCGCGTCCATGCGCGCCCGTTCGATCGGGCCGGCCTCGAGCGCCGCCGCATCGGCGATCTCGGTCGCCCGCGCCGTCGCCGCGGTGAAGGCGGGGTCGCCGTACATCGCGAGCCAGTCGTCGTACGGGTGCTCGTCGTGTCGCCGGGTGGCGAGACGGATGCCGAGATCGGTGTACAGCCAGAAGCAGGGCAGGAGCGCCGCGACCAGCTCGGCGTACGAGCGGGCTGACGCGTGGAGGTGGTTCGTGTACGCGAGGGTCTGCGACGCCGGGGCCGCGACGGTCGCGCCGAGGTGGGACTCGTGCAGCCGGCGCTCCTCGACGATGGAGGACTCCGCCGCACGCGCCCAGAACGCCTGCTCCTCCGGGGTCGGCGCGAGCGCGCTCGCCTTCGCCAGCACGCGGGAGTACTCGCCGAGGTAGAGCGCGTCCTGCGCGAGATACCGCAGGAACGTCTCGCGCGGCAGGGTGCCGTCGCCGAGACCGCGGACGAACGCGAGGTCGTCGACCTCCGCGCGCTCTGGTGCTGCGGCCTCCCACACGCGTGCCGACCACGAGGGGACGGTCGCGGTCCCCACGGCCTGTCCGCGCGCCGCTCGCGCGCCGGTCGGAGCCTCCGGCCGCGTGGGCCTGCCCGCGCCCCGCAGTTCGTGGAAGTGGTCGATCGGACCGCTGCCCTCGCCCACGCGCAGCGCGTC
>NZ_JBDGJU010000003.1:5000-214594 GCF_057656735.1 Microbacterium sp. Soil_C_42 | reverse complement strand
CGTCGTCGAGGCCGCTCCCGCCGCGGCCTCTGCCGCGGGGGCCCCGTCCGCCCAGCCGGCCCCGTCCGCCCAGCCGGCGCAGGGCAGCGGCTTCCAGCCGGTGCCGCTGCGCACCCCGCGCCCGACCACCGAGCCGATCGACGTCGAGGCCCACGTCGAAGACGACCCGTGGATCTTCGCATCGGCGGGCGTCAGCCCGGCGATGCCGTACAGCCGCGGAGGGGCCGCGCCGGCAGCCGCTCCCGCGCCCTCGATGGCGGCAGCTGCATCCGCAGGGCCCGCGCGGGAATCGGCCGACGAGCCCGTGCCCTCCACCGGTTCGCTCGAGGACCTCTTCAGCGGGTCGGCGTCCACGAGCGAGATCGGGCACGCCCCGCCGCCGCCGAACAAGAAGCGCCGGCGCATCGGCGGCTGGATCGCGCTCGGCGTCGTGCTGCTGATCCTCGGCGGCATCGCCGCCGGCGGCCTGTACGTCTGGAACACCTACGAAGACAAGATCCGCGAGGTGATGGGCTGGGAAGAGCCCAAGGACTACGAAGCGGGGCTGGCGAACGGCGAGACGTTCGTCACGATCGCCGAGGGCGACACCGGCTCGCCCATCTCGCAGTCGCTGTACGACGCAGGGGTGACGAAGACGCCCGACGCGTTCTACGACTTCCTCATCACGAGCGGGCAGAACCCCACCTTTCAGCCGGGGGTCTACAAGCTCCAGAAGCAGATGACGAGCGAAGCAGCCCTCGCCGCTCTCATGGATTCCGCCAACAAGCAGGAGTTCACCGCACAGATCCCCGAGGGCTACACCGTCGAGCAGACCCTCGCACGGATCTCGGAGGGGACCGGCATCCCGCTCGAAGAGCTCACCGCGGCGGCCGCCGACTCGTCCGCGTACGGCGTGCCCGCAGACCCGGACGTCGTCGCGGCAGGCGGACAGCCGCTCGAAGGCTGGCTCTTCCCGGCGACCTACACCTTCGACCCGACGGTCACCGCGCAGTCGGCCATCCAGACGCTCGTCGACCGCACCATCCAGTCGCTCGACGCCGCCGGCGTGCCGGCCGAGCGGCGCCAGGAGATCCTCACGACCGCCTCAGTCGTTCAGCGTGAGGCCAGCTCGGGTGCCGACATGCAGAAGGTGGCGCGCGTCATCCTCAACCGGCTGGACGCGAACAACCAGGAGACATTCGGCAAGCTCCAGATGGACTCCACGGCGCAGTACGGCTACGGCGAGATGCACGACGGCACGGTCAGTTCGTCCGAGGAGGCCCTCAACGATCCCAACCCGTGGAACACCTACGTCAACACGGGACTGCCCGTCGGCCCGATCGCCAACCCGGGAGACGTGGCGATCGACGCGGCGATGCATCCGGCGGACGGCCCCTGGCTCTACTTCGTGACGGTGAACCTCCTCACCGGCGAGACGCAGTTCAGCGCGACCTACAGCGAGCATCTGAAGTACGTCGAGCAGTGGCAGCAGTGGTGCCGCGACAACCCGGACCAGGGGTGCTGAACCCCCACGCGTCGCGCCTGGAGGTCTGGGGCGACCCGATCGCGCACAGCCGCTCGCCGCAGCTGCACGCCGCGGCGTACGACGTTCTCGGGCTCGGCTGGACCTACGGACGCCGTCAGGTGGACGAGGGGTCCTTCGCCGGCGAGCTCGCCGGGCTCGACGACGCCTGGCGGGGCCTGTCGCTCACGATGCCGCTCAAGGGCGTCGCGTTCGCGGCCGCGGCGGTGCTCGACCGCCGCGCCGAACTGACCGGCGCGGTCAATACGCTGCTGCTCGACACCGACGGCGCGCGCGGTTTCAACACCGACGTGGGCGGCATCGTCCGCGCCCTCGCCGACGACGGCATCGTGACGGTGCCGCGGGCGCGCATCGTCGGCGCCGGCGCCACCGCGACCTCGGCGCTCGTCGCCGTGTCCGAGCTCGGCGCGCGCGAGGTCGACGTGGTCGCCCGCCGCCCCGAGGCCGTCGCGCCGCTCGCCGACCTCGGCCGCCGCATCGGCATCGCCGTGACGCCCACGCCGTTCGCCGCATCCGTTCGTGCCGACGTGCCGCTCACGATCGCGACCCTGCCGGGCGACGCACCGGTTCCGGATGCCGCAGCCGACGCCCTCGCCCGCTCCGGCGGCCACCTGCTCGACGTCGTGTACGGGCACTGGCCGACGGCGCTGTCGGCCGCGTGGGAGCGCACGGGCGGCACCGCCCGATCGGGACTCGGGATGCTGCTGCACCAGGCCCTGCTGCAGATCCGGATCTTCCGGCACGGCGCCTCCGACACGCCCCTCGATCGCGAGGCGGAGGCGCTGGAGGCGATGCGCCAGGCGCTCGGGGAGCCCGCCGCGGCGTAACGGCCCCCCGGGGCGTGGGAGACTGGACCAATGCTCCGCGTGCTCACGGCCGGCGAATCGCACGGCCCCGAACTCGTCGCCGTCATGGAGGGCCTGCCTGCGGGCGTCCCCATCTCCCGCGCCGCGATCCAGGCGGATCTCGCGCGCCGCAAGCTCGGCTATGGCCGCGGTTCGCGGATGAAGTTCGAGGAGGACGAGCTCACGATCTCGTCCGGCGTCGTGCACGGCACGACCCTGGGCAGCCCCATCGCGCTGCGCATCGGCAACACCGAGTGGCCGAAATGGGTCGAGGTCATGAGCGCCGAGCCCGCGGACCTCACGGAGAAGTCCCGCGGACGCGGCGCCGCGCTCACGCGCCCCCGCCCGGGCCACGCCGACCTCGTCGGCATGCAGAAGTACGGCTTCGACGAGGCTCGCCCGATCCTCGAGCGCGCGAGTGCCCGCGAGACCGCCGCACGGGTCGCCCTCGGCGCACTCGCACGAGCGTTCCTGGCCGAGCTCGGCATCCGTCTCGTCAGCCACACCCTCTCGATCGGGCCGGTGCAGGTCCCCGAGGGCTCGGCGCTGCCGACTCCCGATGACGTCGACGCGCTCGACGCCGACCCGCTGCGCTGCTTCGACGCCGCCACGAGCGCGGCCATGGTCGCCGAGGTCGACGACGCCCGAAAGGACGGCGACACGCTGGGCGGCATCGTCGAGGTGCTCGCCTACGGGCTGCCCCCGGGGCTCGGCTCGCACGTGCACTGGGACCGCCGCCTCGACGCGAAGCTCGCGCAGGCGCTCATGAGCATCCAGGCCATCAAGGGCGTCGAGGTCGGCGACGGCTTCGAGACCACGCGCCGCCGCGGCTCCGCCGCGCACGACGAGCTGTTCGTCGCCGACGACGGCATCACGCGCTCGAGCGACAAGGCAGGCGGCACCGAGGGCGGCATGTCGACCGGCACGGTGTTGCGCGTGCGCGCCGGCATGAAGCCGATCGCCACGGTGCCGAAGGCGCTGCGCACGGTCGACGTCGCCACCGGCGACGCCGCATCGGCCCACCACCAGCGCTCTGACGTGTGCGCCGTGCCCGCAGCGGGCGTCGTCGCGGAGGCGATGGTCGCGGTCGTGCTGGCCGACGTCGTGCTCGAGAAGTTCGGGGGCGACAGCGTCGCCGAGACGCGCCGCAACATCGAGGGCTACCTCGCGGCGATCCCCGACGCGCTGCGCAGTGCGGCGGCCAGCGACGCCGGCCTCGCCGACCATGACAACGCCCGCTGACGCCGTCGTGCTCATCGGTCCCATGGGGGCCGGCAAGACGAGCATCGGCAAGAAGGTGGCGCGCGCGCTGAGCCTTCCGTTCTTCGACACCGACGCCGCGGTCGTCCGCGACCACGGACCGATCGACAAGCTGTTCGTGGAGCGCGGTGAGGCGCAGTTCCGCGCCGCCGAGCGCGCCGCCGTGGTCGAAGGACTCGCGAGCGGCGGGGTGGTCTCGCTGGGCGGCGGCGCCGTGCTGAACCCCGAGACGCGGGCCGACCTCGCCGGGCATCGCGTCGTGCTGCTCACCGTCTCCCCGCGCGTCGTCGCGGGCCGTGTCCGCGACTCGAACCGGCCGCTGCTGCAGGGCGGCGACGATGCGATCGAGCGCTGGACCGCGATCTTCGAAGAGCGCCGGCCCGTCTACGAGGAACTCGCCGACATCACCTTCGACACCTCCACCGGTCCGCTGCAGGACGTCGTCGACGCCCTGATCGCGTGGCTGCGTGGCGGGAACGACCAGGAGGACCCGAAGTGACGGATGCCACGACCATCACCGTGAGCGGAGACGCGAGCTACGACATCACCGTGGGACACGGCATCCTGTCGTCCGTGGGCGAGGCGCTGCCGCCCGCCGCGCGCAAGGTGCTCGTGATCCACCCGCCGACCCTCGCCGCCGAGGCGGAGCGCCTGCGCGCCCAGCTCATGGCCGATCGCGAGGTGCTTCTCGCCGAGATCCCCGACGCCGAAGCGGGAAAGCGCATCGAAGTGGCCGCTTTCTGCTGGCAGGTCATGGGCAAGGCGGACTTCACCCGCACCGACGCCGTCGTCGGGTTCGGCGGGGGAGCGGTGACCGACCTCGCCGGATTCGTGGCCGCGACGTGGCTGCGGGGCGTCGAGGTCGTGCAGGTGCCGACCACCGTGCTGGGCATGGTCGACGCCGCCGTCGGCGGCAAGACCGGAGTCAACACCGCCGAGGGCAAGAACCTCGTGGGCGCGTTCTGGACGCCGCGCACCGTGATCTGCGACCTCGACCTGCTCGACGGCCTGTCGCGCAACGAGCGCGTCGCCGGCTACGCCGAGGTCGTCAAGGCCGGCTTCATCTGGGCCCCCGAGATCCTCGAGCTGATCGAGGCCGACCCCGAGAACGCGGTCGACCCGCAGAGCGCCGCGTTCCGTCGCACCATCGAGCTCGCCATCGAGATGAAGGCGCGCGTCGTGGGGGAGGACCTCCGCGAGGCGGGCCTGCGCGAGATCCTCAACTACGGCCACACCCTGGGCCACGCGATCGAGCACGCCGAGCGCTACCGCTGGCGCCACGGCGCCGCGATCTCCGTGGGCATGGTCTTCGCCGCCGAGCTGTCGCGCCTCGCGGGCCGGCTTCCGGATGCCGCCGCCCAACGCCACCGCGACATCCTCGAGTCCCTCGGCCTGCCGACGAGCTACCGCGCCGGCGCGTGGCCGCAGCTGCTGTCGACCATGCAGCGCGACAAGAAGAGCCGCGGCGCAATGCTGCGATTCATCGTGCTCGACGACATCGCCAAGCCCACCGTGCTGCAGGCGCCGGACGAGTCGCTGCTCTTCGCCGCGTACCAGGAGGTCGCGGGGTGAGCAGTGTAGCCGTGCGCCGCGTCCGTCCCGATGAGTGGCAGGCGGTGCGCGAGCTGCGGCTCGAGTCCACGGGCGATCCCGACGCGAACATCGCGTTCCTTGAGACGCCGGCACAGGTCGCGGCCCGCACGGAGCAGTTCTGGCGCGAGCGCGCCGAGCTGGCCGCCGGGAGCGAGACGGCCGCGCAGTTCGTGGCGGTGGTGGACGACGTGTGGGTGGGCAGCCTCTCCGTGCTCATCCGCGCGACCGGGCAGACCGATCACCTGGGCCGCTTCGTCGACGACCGTCGGGCGGATGTCGTCGGGGTCTACGTCAACCCGGCTCATCGCGGCACGGGAGCGATCGACCTCCTGCTGGCCGCCGCCGCGGACTGGGTGACGTCGCTCGGGCTGACCCGGCTCAGCCTCGACGTGCACCGGGACAACCCCCGTGCCCAGGGGGCGTATCGCCGAGCGGGTTTCGTGCCCACGGGCGAGACGTTCACCAGCGTCATCGGTCCCGAGATCGTGATGGCCCGCCCGCTGCCGTGACCGCGAAGGCCCCGCCCCGCTCAGCGGGACGGGGCCTGTGACAGCCGCGGTGCTCAGTGAGTCGGCACGAGCGCCTCGTGCTTCTCGGAGCGCAGACCGAGCTCGGCCGTGGGGATGCCCTTCGACTCGCGTGCCGTGAGGGCGCTGACGGTCGCGATGAGCGAGATCACCGCGGTGAAGACGCTGATCACGACCCAGCCGCCCTCCTGCACGCCGCCCAGCGCCGTGACGATGGACGGGGCGAAGCCCGCCATGAGGAATCCGAGCTGCGTGCCGATCGCCATGCCCGAGAACCGCACGCGCGTGCTGAACATCTCGCCGTAGAACGACGGCCACACGGCGTTCGCGGCGGCATACCCGAACGAGAAGGTGAGCACTGCGAGCAGGAACGTGACGAACTCGTTCCCCGCCCCCATCGACAGCATGTAGAAGGGCATGAACACCGCTGACGAGAGCGCGCCGTAGATGAAGACCGGCTTGCGGCCGATGCGGTCGGCCAGAGCGGCGAACAGGGGCTGCGTGCCGATCGCGACGAGGTTCGCGACGACGACGAGCCAGAGCGTGATGGCGGCGTTGAGTCCGACCTCCACGCCGTACGCGATGGCGAGGTTGCCGAACACCGTCGAGACGGCGGCGATGAACGCGCAGCAGATGACACGGAGCACGTCGCGCCAGTGGTCGCGCAGAAGCGGGATGAGCGGCATCCGTGCGATCCTGCCCTCCGCCTTCGCCTGCTCGAACTCGGGCGTCTCGTGCAGCGTCCGCCGGATGAAGAAGGCCACCAGCACCACGACCGCACTCAGCCAGAACGGCACGCGCCAGCCCCACGTGTACTTGATCTCGTCAGGGAGCGCGACGACCGGGATGAAGATCAGTGCGGCGAGGATCTGGCCGCCCTGGGTTCCCGTGAGGGTCCATGACGTGAAGAAGGACCGGCGGTCGTCGGGCGCGTGCTCCAGCGTGAGCGACGACGCACCCGCCTGCTCGCCGGCGGCCGAGAGGCCCTGCATGAGCCGGCACAGCACCAGCAGCGCCGGGGCGGCCCAGCCGATCTGCTCGTAGCCCGGAAGGCAGCCGATCGTGAAGGTCGAGATCCCCATCAGCAGCAGGGTGAACATGAGGACCTTCTGCCGACCGATGCGGTCACCGAAGTGGCCGAGGATGACGGCGCCGACGGGCCGCGCGATGTAGGCGAAGCCGAACGTCGCGAACGACATGACGAGGGCGGCCTGATTGTCGGACGGGAAGAAGACGGTGGGGAAGATGAGCGCTGCGGCGGAGCCGAACAGGAAGAAGTCGTAGTACTCCACGGCGCTGCCCATGAAGCTGGCGACAGCCGCCTTCACGGGGGTCTTCCGCGTCGTTGCGGTGGTGGTCATCGGTCGTCCTTCTCTATGTGAGTGTCACGCCGGCACGGGGTGCGGAGCAACGAGGTCGTGGAAGTGGCGGATCATGCGGGCGGGGTCGGGCTGGTGGCCCGTGATGAGTCGGAAGGCGTCGACGGCCTGGTGGACCGCCATGCTTCCGCCGTCGAGCGTGGCGCAGCCGGCGTCGCGGGCAGCGCGCAGGAGCGCGGTGTCGAGGGGCCGGTAGACGATGTCGGCTACCCACAGCCCGGGCCGCAGCAGATCGGGGGAGAACGGCGTTCCGGGGTGCTCCTTCATGCCGGTCGGCGTGCAGTGCACCAGCCCCGAGGCCGACGCGAGGAGGTTCGGGAGCGCGTCCGTCGTGGCGTGGCCCACCTCGACCGCATGACGACGCGTCAGGTCGCCGGCCAGCTCCTCCGCCCGTTCGGCGTCGATGTCGACGACCGTCAGCCGGCGGGTCCCGACGCGGAGAAGGGCGTCTGCGACGGCGGAGCCGGCACCGCCCGCCCCCAGCAGCGTCACGTCATCGACCGACGCGCGCGGAAGGCCCGTGCGGAACGCCGTCTCGAATCCGGTGGTGTCGGTGTTGTGACCGACGAGCCCTTCGTCGGTGAAGAGCACGGTGTTGACCGACCCGAGCGCCTGGGCGAGCGGGTCGACGCGGTCGAGGTACTCGAGCACAAGACGCTTGCACGGGTGGGTCACATTGAGGGCGTCGAACCCGAGGCGACGCGCCCACGCGAGGATGTCCGGCAACTGGTCGGGCGCAAGGCCGAGAGTCGTCAGGTCGATCGTCCGGTACACGTAGTCGAGGCCGAGCGCACGGGCTTCGGCCATGTGCATAGCGGGCGTCAGGGAAGGGGTCACGCCCGTTCCGACGAGCCCGACGAGGTACGGCGGTGTCTGGCTCATGGCACTCCTTCGTCCGACCGGTACGGCTATGTACTAACTGGTACGTTCAGAGAAAACCACGAGAGAACGCCGATGTCAAGAGCGACCGCGTCCCGGGATCGAGCAGGCGACGGCGGGTGCGCCGGTTACCGCGCGGTGTTCGTGAGCCAGCCGACGACGACGTCGCCGATGAGGGATCGCAGGTGACTGCGGCGTTCGGGATCGGTGAACGACACGTCGAAGAGGTAGCCGAACGTGTACTGGTTGGCGATCTGGAACACGCAGTACGCGCTGATGACGAGGTGGACGTCGATCGCGTCGACATCGTCGCGGAAGACACCTGCCGCGCGGCCGAGTTCGAGGATCTCGTCGAGAAGGGTCTTCGCGGGCTGGGCGAGCGTGCGGAGCGAGTCGATCCGCCGGATGAACTCGCCGCGATGGATGTTCTCGATGGCCACGAGCCGGATGAACGCGTCGTGCGTCACGTGGTGGTCGAAGGTGAGCTCAGCGAGCCGGCGGATCGCCGCGACGGGATCCGTGTGGTCCACATCGATCGCCTGCTCGGCCTCCCGAATGCCCTGATAGGCCTTCTCGAGCACCGCCAGGTAGAGCTGCTCCTTGCCGCCGAAGTAGTAGTAGATCATCCGCTTCGTCGTGCGCGTGCGCTCGGCGATGTCGTCTACGCGGGCTCCGGAGTACCCCTCCTCGGCGAACACCTCCGTCGCGACCGCGAGGAGCTCGGCTCGCGTCCTCTCGGCATCGCGTGTAACGGGGGGCACGATCGCCAGGATAGTGGGCGGCGCACGCGGCGCTCGCGAGGGAGGGGGTGCGTCACAATGTACCAACTGGTACATTGTGACGCCATGAGGACCTCCATCGCGACGGTGTGCATGAGCGGGACGCTCGTCGAAAAGCTGCACGCTGCCGCCGCAGCGGGCTTCGACGGCGTCGAGATCTTCGAGCCCGACCTCGTGTCGGCGCCGGAGAGCCCGGAGGAGGTGCGTGCTCTCGCGGAGCGCCTCGGGCTGACGCTCGACCTGTATCAGCCGATGCGCGACGTCGAGGGCGTCGACGAACCGGCGTTCCAGGATGTGCTGCGGCGCGCGAAGGCGAAGTTCTCCCTCATGCGGCGGATGGGGATCGAGGTCGTGCTCTGCTGCAGCAACGTGGCGACCGCGACGGTCGACGACGACGCGGTGTCGGCGTCCCAGCTTCGCCGGCTCGGTGATCTCGCCCAGGAGCACGGCGTCCGGATCGCCTTCGAGGCGCTGGCGTGGGGCAGGTACATCGACGACTACCGACGTGCGTGGCGGATCGTACAGCTGGCGGACCACCCGGCCGTCGGCGTGTGCCTCGACTCCTTCCACATCCTCTCCCGCGGCCACGACCCGGTGGCGATCGAACAGATCCCGGGCGACCGCATCTTCTTCCTTCAGCTCGCCGATGCGCCCGCGCTCTCGATGGACGTCCTCTCATGGAGCCGGCACCATCGCCTCTTCCCCGGCGAGGGGAGCTTCGATCTGACGCGCTTCCTCACCCACGTCCTGCGCGCCGGCTACGACGGCCCGGTGTCGCTCGAGGTCTTCAACGACACCTTCCGGCAGGTCGACGTGACAGGCACCGCCGTCCACGCGCGGCGGTCCCTGCGCTGGCTCGAAGACGCCGTCGCACGGGAGCTCGGAAGCGCCGCGCCCGCAGACTTCGAGACGCTCGCCGACGGCGGCACGCCCGTGGGATTCGATTTCGTCGAGATCAAGGCCGAGGACACCTCGAGCATCGAGGCGCTCCTGGAGACCGTCGGGTTCACGCCGCGCGGCAAGCACCGCACGAAGCCCGTCACGCTGTGGACGGCCGGCGACGCGCGCGTCGTGCTCAACGAGCAGCACGCCCGCGACCTCGACCCGCACATCGCGGCGGTCGGGTTCGACGTCCCCGACGCCGTCGCGCTGACCGCGCGGGCCGCAGAGCTGGGCACGCCGCTCGCCTACCGACGCACCTACGCGGGGGAGCAGCTGCTCGACGGCGGCACGGCGCCGGACGGCACCGAGATCTTCTGGTCGTCGCGCGGCACGGAGGTCGAACCGACGTGGGCCGCCGAGTTCGAGCACGGCGCGCCCCTGCGCGACAGCCCCATCACCGCCGTCGATCACGTGAGCCTCGGCCAGCCCTGGCAGGTCGTCGATGAGGCGATCCTGTTCTTCTCCTCGGTGCTCGAGCTTCCGACGGCGAGCTCGACGGAGGTGGCGAGCCCTCAGGGCCTCGTGCAGAGCCGCGTCATCCAGTCCCCGGACGGCTCCATCCGCATCCCGCTCAACGTGTCGCCGCCGATCCTGTCGGGGCGACCGGCCGCCATGCCGCAGCACGTCGCCTTCGCGTGCGACGACATCGTGGCGCTCGCGCGCGCCGCCAAGGCGAGGGGCCTGCACCCGCTGCCGATCCCGCGCAACTACTACGAGGATCTCGCGGCACGATTCGACCTCGACGAGGGGTTCCTCGCGACGCTGCGCGAGCTCGACCTCGTCTTCGACCGCGACGCACAGGGCGAGTACCTGCACTTCTACACCGCCACGGTCGGCGACCTGTTCTGCGAGTTCGTCGAGCGCCGCGGCCGCTACGACGGGTACGGCGCCGGCAACGCGCCCGTCCGGCTCTCCGCCCAGAGAGCCGGCGCCGCGCGCGCTGATATCGTGCGAGCATGACCGCCCCTCGTCGCCTCCTGCTCGTCAACGGCCCCAATCTGAACCTCCTGGGCACCAGGGAGCCCGGGATCTACGGCACCGAGACACTGGCGGACGTCGTGCGCGTGACGACGGATGCTGCCGCCCGGCGCGGCTTCGAGGTGCGGGCCGTCCAGAGCAACCACGAGGGGGTTCTCCTCGACGCGATCCACGACGCGCGACAGGACTGCGCCGGCATCGTCATCAACCCCGGCGGTCTGACCCACACCTCCGTCGTGCTGCGCGATGCCCTCTCGGGCGTCGCCCTGCCGGTGGCCGAGGTGCACATCTCGGATGTGAGGGCGCGCGAGGAGTTCCGCCACCACTCGTACGTCGCCGACGTCGCCGTGGTCCACGTGATCGGAGAGGGCGTGCCCGGCTACGCGACGGCGGTCGCCCGCCTCATCGACATCCTCACCGGGCAGGCCGAGGGCTGACGAATCGGCCGGGGACCAGGCATCCCGTAGAATCGAACGTCGGCATTTCCGACCCCTGATCTCGTTCACGGGGCAGCGGTCGCCTCCACGCACTTCAACGAAACGGATTCGTACCCTCATGGCTTCCACCGCAGACATCAAGAACGGCGTCGTCCTGTCGATCGACGGACAGCTCTGGAACGTCATCGAGTTCCAGCACGTCAAGCCGGGCAAGGGCGGCGCCTTCGTCCGCACGAAGCTCAAGAACGTCGTCTCGGGCAAGGTCGTCGACCGCACCTACAACGCGGGCGCGAAGATCGACATCGAGAACGTCGACCGCCGCGACTTCACCTACCTCTACAACGACGGCGACAACTTCGTGTTCATGGACGTCGAGGACTACGACCAGATCAACGTCGGCGCGACGACGGTCGGCGACGCCGCCCACTTCCTGCTCGAGAACCAGCAGGTGCAGATCGCTCTCAACAACGGCAACCCGCTGTACGTCGAGCTGCCGGCATCCGTCGTGCTCGAGATCACCTACACCGAGCCGGGTCTGCAGGGCGATCGCTCGTCGGCCGGCACCAAGGCCGCCACCGTCGAGACCGGCTACGAGATCCAGGTCCCGCTGTTCGTCGAGACCGGCACCAAGGTCAAGGTCGACACGCGCACCGGCGACTACCTCGGCCGCGTCAACTGACGTCGGCGGTCGCTGACTGATGAGTGCCCGTACGAAGGCGCGCAAGCGCGCGCTCGACATCCTGTTCCAGGCCGACGTCCGCGGCGACGCGCCGGCGACCGTCCTCGCCGCCGAAGCCCAGCGCGCGGCGAACGAGCCCGCACGTCAGGCCTCGTGGCTGTACGCGCGCGAGATCGTCGACGGCGTGATCGACAACCAGGACGCCATCGACGAGCAGATCACGACGTTCGCGAAGGACTGGACGCTCGCCCGCATGCCCGCGGTGGACCGTGCCGTGCTGCGCATCGGCGCGTGGGAGATCCTCTACAACGACGAGGTGCCCACCGCGGTCGCGATCGACGAGGCGGTCGAGCTGGTGAAGGAGTTCTCGTCCGACGAGTCGGGCCCCTTCGTGCACGGCGTCCTCGCCCGCATCGCGCGCGCGAGCTGACGACGAGCAGGCGCCCGTCCGGGTGTCGGCGGGAGCGGGCAGGATGGATGCCGTGACCCCGCCGTCTGTCGGACCCCCTCCGTTCGTCGACCCCGGGCACATCCGCCGGTTCGTCGACAGCGGCACGTACGAGCGCGGCGTCGGCTACTTCGCCGACGGCGCCGTCGAGCGCCTCGAGTGGGACCCGCTCACGTCGGTCATCGAGGCGGTGGTGGCCGGCAGCGGCGGCCGGACGTACCGCTGCCGTGTGCGGCTCGACCCGCAGCGCGTCGATCACCCCATCGCGGCGACGTCCTGCACATGCCCGGTGCAGTTCGACTGCAAGCACACGGTCGCGACCCTTCTCGCGAGCAACCGGCTCGCGTCCGCCACGCCCGCACCCGACCGCGGCTCGTCCTGGCGCGACGTGCTCCTCCCTGCCGCTCCGGCGGAGCGGGCCCGCACCGCGCTCGCCCTCGGCGTCGAACTCCGCCAGCGCATCCGGCGCGGCGCGTCGACCTGGGCGCCGGCGCGCGTCGAGTCCGCGACACCGCGCAGCCTCCACCAGCACGGGGCGGACGTGCTCGTCGGCCTGCGCCCGCTCGAGCGCTCGGCCCGCTCCGACACGTGGATCAAGGGCGGCGTCTCGTGGGACGCGCTGCGCCGGCCGACCACCGCCTACGACCCCGCGCAGGCGCGCTGGTTCGCGGAGCTGCACAGCATCGGCCGCGACGTGCGCTCGTTCGGCGCCTTCTCCGACGTCTCGGAGTGGCTGACCCTCGACGACATCGAGTCGAGCCTGCTCTGGCCGCATCTGTCGGCGGCGGCGGATCGCGGCGTCCCGCTCGTCGCCACCAAGCGCACCGCGGCGGTCGCCCTCGCGACGTCGGCGTCGGTGACCGTGCAGGCGCACCGCACCGGCCGTGGGCTCGAGATCGCGCCCGTGGTCACGATCGACGGCGAGCGCGCGGATGCCGCCGCCCTGCGCCCGGTCGGCCGCACAGGCGTGTACCGGTTCTCCGTCGAGCGCGAGCGCATCGCCCTCGTCCTGGCCGCTGTGCAACTGCCGGACCCGGTTGGCGCGCTCCTCACGGCGCGTGAAGCCGTCGTCGTGCCGGGGCCGGAGGCCGAGGAGTTCGTCCGCGACCATCTGCCGCGGATCGCGCGCCGGGTCGAGATCGAGGCGCCCGGCCTCGACGTCGCCCCGCCACCGCGGCCGCGGCTCGTCGCCCATGTGCATTTCGAGCCGAACCACCGGCTCGTCTACACGCTCTCGTGGCGGTACGGCGACGACGACCTGCTCGGACTCGACTCGACCGGAGCGGATCGTGACCCCGCGGCCGAGACGGCGATCCGCGACCGCGTCGAGTCGCTGTGGGAAGATCACGCGCCCGTCGCCTTCGCCTCCGCCGACACGCTGACGGGCCTCGACGCGGCGGAGTTCGCGTCGCGCCTGTTGCCGCTGCTGGAAGCCGACACCGACGTCACCGTCGAGATCTCGGGGAAGCGGCCGCAGTACCGGGAGCTCGCCGGCGACCCGCGCATCGACGTCACGACGGTCGAGACGAACGATCCCGATTGGTTCGACCTGGGGGTCATGGTGACGATCGACGGCCGACGCATCCCGTTCGGCACGCTGTTCACCGCGCTGTCACGGGGGCGCAAGAAGATCCTGCTGAGCGACGGTGCGTACTTCTCCCTGTCGCACCCGTCGCTGCAGCGCCTGCGCGACCTCATCGACGAAGCCGGAGAGCTCGAGGAGTGGGAGAGCGGACCCCGCATCAGCCGGTACCAGACGGCGCTGTGGGCCGACTTCGAAGATCTCGCCGACGAGGCCCAGCCTGCGGTCTCCTGGCGCGCGACCGTGGAGGCGCTGCGCGACGCAGACGGTGTGCCCGTCGCGCCTCTGCCGTCGGCGCTCCACGCCGAGCTGCGCCCCTACCAGCGGGTGGGGTACGACTGGCTCGCCTTCCTCTGGGAGCATCGGCTCGGCGGCATCCTCGCGGACGACATGGGACTCGGCAAGACGCTTCAGCTGCTCGCCCTCATCGCCCGTGCCCGTGAGTCCGGCGAAAGGCGGCCGTTCCTCGTCGTGGCGCCGACGTCGGTGCTCTCGACCTGGCGCAGCGAGGCTGCCCGCTTCACGCCCGATCTGCGGGTCGCCGTCATCGACGCGACGCGCGCGAAGCGCGGAACGACGGTGACGGATGCCGCGGCCTCCGCCGACATCGTCGTCACGTCGTACACCCTGCTCCGGCTCGACGAGCGCGAGTTCGCCGCGGTGCCGTGGGCGGGCCTCATCCTCGACGAGGCGCAGTTCGTGAAGAACAGCCAGACCAAGGCGTATCGCGCCGCGCGGGATCTGTCCGCGGACGTCGTCTTCGCCGTGACCGGCACGCCGCTCGAGAACAGCCTCACCGAGCTGTGGGCGCTGCTCTCGCTCACGGCGCCGGGCCTGTTCGCCTCGAGCCGGAGGTTCCGCGAGGAGTACGTGGGGCCGATCGAGAAGGGCAAGGTCCCCGAGAACCAGGAGGGGGGCGAGTACCGCGCCGGTCGCCTCGCGCGACTGCGGCGCCGCATCCGTCCGCTCGTGCTGCGGCGCACGAAGGAGCTCGTCGCCGCCGACCTCCCCGTCAAGCAGGAGCAGGAGGTGCGCATCGAGCTGGGCGCCGCACACCGCGCCCTGTACGACACCGTGCTGCAGCGCGAACGCCAGAAGGTGCTCGGACTCCTCGACGACCTCGACCGCAACCGGTTCATCGTCTTCCGCTCCCTGACGCTCCTGCGCATGCTGAGCCTGGCACCCGAGCTCGTCGACCCGGCGCACGCGAGCATCGCCCCGAGCAAGCTCGCCGCGCTCTTCGAACAGCTCGACGAGGCACTGGCCGAGGGGCACCGCGCCCTCGTCTTCAGCCAGTTCACGTCGTTTCTGGGCCTGGTCGCCAAGGAACTCGAGGCACGCGGCATCCCGTACGCGTACCTCGACGGATCGACGCGCGACCGCGACGCCGCCGTCGCCGCGTTCCGCGGGGGAGAGGCGCCGGTGTTCCTCATCAGCCTCAAGGCCGGAGGGTTCGGTCTCACGCTGACCGAGGCGGACTACGTGTTCCTGCTCGACCCGTGGTGGAACCCCGCCGCCGAGGCGCAGGCCACAGGCCGCGCGCACCGCATCGGCCAGCACCGCAGCGTGATGGTGTACCGGCTCATCGCGAACGGCACGATCGAGGAGAAGGTCATGGCGCTGCAGCAGCGCAAGGCGCGGCTGTTCCGGTCGGTGATGGACGACGACGCGCTGTTCGGGCAGGCGCTCAGCGCCGACGACATCCGCGGGCTCTTCGACGACTGATCCGGCATCGCCCCGCGCCGGATCCGGTTTTGCACGGCGGTCGGTCCGGTGCTCGCTGCGAGCCTCACCTAGACTCGTCTGGTTCGACAGGAGGGCAACCCCATGCGCATCACGGGCCTCGGCCACGCCGGAATGTTCATCGAGACGGCGGGAGGAAGCATCCTCTGCGACCCGGTGATCGGGCCGACCTTCTTCGGGTCGTGGTTCCCGTTCCCCGACAACCGGGCGCTCGACTGGTCGACCTACGGCAAGGCCGACTTCCTCTACATCTCCCACCGCCACCGCGACCACTTCGACCCGGCGCTCATGCAGAGGCATGTGCCGAAGACCATCAAAGTGCTGCTGCCGGACTACCCGACGGACGACCTCGAGCAGGATCTGCGCCGTCTCGGCTACGACAACATCGTCTACACGCAGGCCGGCGTGCCGCTGGAGTTCGGCGACCTCAAGGTCATGGTCACGCCGCTGCGGGCACCGAGCGACGGCCCGATCGGCGATTCGTCGCTGTCGGTGGACGACGGCACCGCCAGCATCCTGAACCAGAACGACTCGCACCCGCTCGACCTCGAGAAGCTGATGTCGTTCTCCAAGCCCGAGGCGTACTTCACGCAGGTGTCGGGTGCGATCTGGTGGCCGATGGTCTACGACCTGCCCCAGGACGCCAAGCAGAATTTCGCGAAGCTGAAGCGCGACGCGCAGAACAAGCGCGCGATGTATTACATCGAGAAGGTCGACGCCGAGCACGTCTTCCCGATGGCGGGGCCGCCGATGTTCCTGCGCGAGGAGCTCTTCAGGTACAACGGCTACGGCATCGACAACGACTCGATCTTCACCGACCAGCGCCAGTTCCTCGCGCACATGGCGCAGCTGCGTCCCGAGCAGAAGGGCTACGAGTTCGTCCCCGGCACGGTCGTGGAGCTGAACGGCGGCGAGATCTCGGTCACCCAGACGCTCTACACGCAGGCCGAGATCGACCGCATCTTCGACGACAAGTGGGCGTACCTGGCCGAGCAGCGCGACTCGCGCCAGGATGAGATCCGCGCCGAGGAGGCCTCGCGCGCGGCCGTGCTCGCGCCCGATGAGATGCTCGCCGCGATCAAGGAGTGGTGGGAGCCGCTGCTGCGCCGCGCCCGCACGATCCGCAACGGCGTGGGCGGTGTGGTGCGCTTCCGCATCGGCGAGCTCGACATGGTCGTGGACTTCCCGAAGGCCAAGGTGCGCGAGTACGCCGACGGCGACGAGTGCATCTACTGGTACACGATCCCCGCAGATCTGGTCTCCACCAACATCGCCGACCACGAGATCGACTGGTCCAACTCGATCTTCCTGTCGATGCAGTTCGCCGTCGGCCGCAGCGGCAAGTTCAACGAGTTCCTCACCACCTTCCTCAAGTGCCTCTCGCGGGACCGCATCGAGTACGTCGAGAACTGGTACGCCGAGCAGACCGACCAGACCGAGGACGCCCAGCTCGGCGACTGGATCGTGCAGCGCCGCTGTCCGCACCTGCGCGCCGATCTCACCAAGACCGGGAAGATCGAGGACGGCGTGCTCACGTGCTCGCTGCACGACTGGAAGTGGGACCTCGCGAGCGGGAAGTGCCTGACGAGCCAGGGGCACCCGATCCGGGCGTCCCAGGTCGAGGACGACCTGTACCGCGCGGCGACGACCCCCGCGGCCTGACGAACCCGGAACGCCGGCTTGTTGTAGATCCTCCACAACGGGTCGGCGTTCTCCCATCGCGTCTTGTGTGGAGTGGGCGCTGATCTGCGCCGGTTCGTATCACCCCGTGTCTCCGGAGGGTCCTGATCACCGTGCCCGCGATCGCGGGCGATCAGAACCCGAAGGAATCACGCCATGACCACCGTTCCCATCCACGGCGCCGGCGGCGTCGTCCCCGCGTCCACCGCTCGCCCGAACCCGCTCAGCGCCGTCCTGGCGTGGGAGGCCCGCGCCGAGGCCGCCGTCAAGGCCTCGCTGCAGCGCTGGAGCATCCCGGCACTGCGCCTCGCCCTCGGCGCCGTCTTCCTCGTCTTCGGTGCGCTCAAGCTCTTCCCCGGCGTGAGCCCGGTCGAGGCCCTCGTCAGCCGCACGTGGGAGAAGCTCACGTTCGGCCTGGTGAACGGGCAGGCCGCGCTCGTCGCCACGGCGGTCATCGAGGTCGCCGCGGGTGCGCTCCTCATCGCCGGCGGCGCCTTCGCCCGCGTGGGCCTCGTCGTCCTCGCGCTCGCCTTCGTGGGCATCCTGTCGCCGATCGTGCTGCTGCCCGCAGAGGTCTTCGGCCCGGTCGGCCCGACGCTCACGGGCCAGTACATCTTCAAGAACGTGGTGCTGATCGCGGCAGCGCTCGTCGTGGCCTCCCGCGTGCTGCGCGGACCCGCGCGCCGCTGACCCGCCGCGCACGACTCGGCGAAGGCCGGACCCGATTCGGGTCCGGCCTTCGCCGTGTCGTAGACTGGTCGGCGATCACAGCAACCTTTAACACCGTCCCGTGAGGCGGAGAAGGGAGCGGCGGATGAGCACGCGCACCGTGCTGCACGAGGCCGACATCGCCCGGGCCCTGACTCGGATCTCCCACGAGATCCTCGAGTCCAACAAGGGCCCCGAAGGACTGGTCCTCCTCGGCATCCCCACTCGCGGCGTCACCCTCGCCCACCGCGTCGGCGCGCTCGTCGCCGAGTTCGGCGGCGTCCCCATCCCGATCGGATCGCTCGACGTCACGATGTATCGCGACGACCTGCACCGCAACCCGACCCGCGCCCCACAGCCGACGCAGATCCCTGCCGGCGGGATCGACGGCAAGGTCGTCGTCCTCGTGGACGACGTGCTCTTCTCGGGTCGCAGCATCCGTGCCGCCCTCGACGCCCTGCAGGACATCGGCCGCCCCGCCGCCGTGCGACTGGCGACGCTGGTCGACCGCGGCCACCGCGAACTGCCCATCCGGCCGGACTTCGTCGGCAAGAACCTGCCGAGCTCGCGCGACGAGCGCGTGAACGTGCGTCTCGCCGAGACCGACGGCGTCGAGGAGGTGACGATCGAGTCATGAGGCACCTGCTCGACACCCAGACCCTCTCCCGCGAGGACGCGCTGCGCATCCTCGACGTCGCGGAGGACATGGCCGACACGCAGCAGCGCGAGGTCAAGAAGCTGCCGACGCTGCGCGGCAAGACCGTCGTCAATCTGTTCTTCGAGGACTCCACGCGCACGCGCATCTCGTTCGAGGCGGCCGCAAAGCGCCTGTCGGCCGACGTCATCAACTTCTCCGCGAAGGGCTCGAGCGTCTCGAAGGGCGAGTCCCTCCAGGACACCGCGCAGACGCTGCAGGCGATGGGCGCCGACGCCGTCGTCATCCGCCACGGCGCGTCCGGTGCGCCGCGCACCCTCGCCACCAGCGGCTGGATCAGTGCGGGCGTCGTCAACGCCGGCGACGGGACCCACGAGCACCCGACGCAGGCCCTGCTCGATGCGTTCACCATCCGCAAGCGCCGTTTCCGCGACGACAGCCGCGGGCGGGACCTCGCAGGGGTCAAGGTGACGATCGTCGGCGACGTGCTGCACTCGCGTGTCGCGCGTTCGAACGTGTGGCTGCTGAACACGCTCGGCGCCAGCGTCACCCTGGTGTCGCCGCCCACGCTCGTGCCCCAGGACATGTCGGGCTGGCCGGTCGAGGTGCGGTACGACCTCGACGAGGCGATCGCCGCCGGCCCCGACGCGCTCATGATGCTGCGCATCCAGCTGGAACGCATGAATGCGGCGTATTTCCCCACTGAACGGGAGTATTCGCGCCGCTGGGGCCTGGACGCACGCCGACTTCAGGCACTGGGAGCGGATAGCATTGTCATGCACCCCGGACCCATGAACCGGGGCCTGGAGATCTCCGCAGAAGCCGCTGACTCGCCGCGCTCGACCGTGCTCGAGCAGGTCGCCAACGGCGTCTCGGTGCGCATGGCCGCGCTGTACCTGCTGCTGGCGGGCGCGGAGCGCACCCCGGCCGAGACCACGTCCACCGCGGATGGCCCCGCCGCGGACGGCACAGAGAAGGAGAACACCCGATGAGCGAGACCCTTCTCTTCCGCGGGGCGCTGGTCGAAGGATCGACCGCCGCCGACGTCCTCGTCGAGGACGGCGTCATCGCCGCTATCGGCGGCGCCATCAGCCGCGCCGGCGCCACCGAGATCGACGTCGACGGCCTGGTGCTGCTGCCCGGTCTGGTCGATCTCCACACTCATCTGCGCGAGCCCGGGTACGAGGCATCCGAGACGATCCTCACCGGCTCCCGCGCCGCCGCGGCCGGCGGGTACACCGCCGTGTTCGCGATGCCGAACACCTCCCCGGTCGCCGACACGGCAGGCGTCGTCGAGCAGGAGCTCGCGCTGGGCGAGGCCGCCGGGTTCGTGACGGTGCAGCCGATCGGCGCAGTCACCGTGGGCCAGAAGGGCGAGCGGCTCGCGGAGCTCGGCGCCATGGCCGCCTCGCGCGCGCGGGTCCGCGTCTTCAGCGACGACGGCTTCTGCGTGTGGGACCCGCTGATCATGCGGCGAGCGCTGGAGTACGTGAAGGCGTTCGACGGCGTCATCGCTCAGCACGCCCAGGACCCCCGCCTCACCGAGGGCGCGCAGATGAACGAGGGCGCCGTGTCGGCCGAGCTCGGCCTCGCGGGCTGGCCGGCGGTCGCGGAGGAGTCGATCATCGCGCGCGACGTGCTCCTGGCCGAGCACGTCGGCTCGCGCCTGCACGTGTGCCACCTCTCGACCGCCGGGTCGGTCGAGATCATCCGCTGGGCCAAGCGCCGCGGCGTGAACGTCACGGCGGAGGTCACCCCCCACCACCTGCTCCTCACCGACGAGCTCGTGCGCGACTACGACGCCCGCTTCAAGGTCAACCCGCCGCTGCGCCGCGAGGAGGACGTGCTCGCGGTGCGCGAGGGCCTCGCCGACGGCACGATCGACATCGTGGCGACCGACCACGCGCCGCACCCCGCCGAAGCCAAGGCATGCGAGTGGCAGGCGGCCGCGAACGGCATGGTCGGCCTCGAGAGCGCGCTGCGCGTCGTGCAGCAGTCGATGGTCGACACGGGCCTCATCACGTGGGGCGATGTCGCACGCGTCATGTCGCGCGAGCCCGCCCGCATCGGCCGGCTCACCGGCCACGGCACCCCGCTCACGGAGGGACAGCCGGCGTCCCTGGCGTTCTACGACCCGTCGCCGCGCCGCACCTTCACGACCGACGACCTGCGCGGCCGCAGCATGAACTCGCCGTACCTCGGCCGCGAGCTCCCGGGCGACGTCCGCTGGACCCTGCACCAGGGCACGGTCACGGTCGCCGACGGCGCCCTCCTCGACACGCCGGGAGTGCGCGCATGACCCGCGAGGCCGCGCTCGGCGTCATGGTCGCAGTCACCATCGCGCTGCTCGGCGTGCTGGTGTGGGCCTGGTGGCGACGAACGCGGCGCGACGCCGCGCTGGTCGCGCCCGTCGGCGAGATCCCGGCGGGGGCCGCGACGCTCTCGGCGTTCCCGACGCTCTACGTCGCGACGACGCGTCACGGCGAGCCGCTCGAGCGTCTCGCCATCGGCGGCCTCGCCTTCCGCTCGCGCTCCGACGTGACGGTCACCGATGCCGGCGTCGCGCTCGATCTCACCGGCAAGCCCCGCGTGTTCCTGGCGGCCGAACGCATCGAAGACGTCGCGCAGGCGACAGTCGCGATCGACCGCGTGGTCGAGCCCGACGGCCTCGTGCGTCTCGCGTGGCGCCTCGACGACGGGACCGTCGTCGACTCCTATCTCCGACCCCAGGATGCCTCGGCCCGCGCCCTCGCTGACGCGGTGGCCGGCATCCTTCCCCCGACCCAGACGGGAACCGACGCATGACCTCTCTGTTCCAGACCGATCCGGCCGTCCTCGTGCTCGAGGACGGGACCCGCCACGTCGGACGCGCCTACGGCGCCCTCGGCACGACCATCGGCGAAGTGGTCTTCGCCACCGGCATGACGGGCTACCAGGAGACCCTCACCGACCCCTCGTACGCGGGCCAGATCGTGCTCCAGACCGCACCCCACATCGGCAACACCGGCATGAACGACGAGGACCCCGAGTCGCGGCGCATCTGGGTGTCGGGCTACATCGTCCGCGACCCTTCCCGCGTGGTGTCGAACTGGCGTGCCGACGAGTCGCTCGACGACGCCCTCGTGAACGACGGCGTGATCGGCATCAGCGGCATCGACACGCGTGCGATCACGCGTCACATCCGCTCGGCCGGCAGCATGCGCGGCGCGATCTTCTCCGGCGAGGCCGCGGCGATCGACCCGGATGAGCAGCTGCGGCTGGTGCGCGAGGCCCCCGAGATGGCCGGCCAGAACCTCTCGGCGCAGGTCTCGGTGGCCGCGGCCGAGATCACGCCGGCGCAGGGCGAGCGCATCGGCAACCTCGCCGTGCTCGACCTGGGCGTGAAGCAGGCGACGGTCGACAACCTCGCCGCCCGCGGCTTCGAGGTGCACGTGCTCCCGCAGGACGTCACGATCGACGGCATCCGCGCGATCGACCCGGTCGCGGTGTTCTACTCCAACGGCCCCGGCGACCCTGCCGCATCGGGCGACCATGTCGACCTGCTGCGCGGCGTGCTCGACGACGGCCTGCCCTTCTTCGGCATCTGCTTCGGCAACCAGCTGCTCGGCCGCGCGCTGGGCCTGGGCACGTACAAGCTCCCGTTCGGCCACCGCGGCATCAACCAGCCCGTCCTCGACAAGGCCACCGGCCGCGTCGAGATCACCGCGCACAACCACGGCTTCGCCGTCGACGCGCCCGTCGAGGGCTCGTTCGACAGCCCGAACGGCTACGGCAAGGTCGAGGTCAGCCACGTCGGCCTCAACGACCAGGTGGTCGAGGGGCTGCGCGCTCTCGACATCCCGGCGTTCTCGGTGCAGTACCACCCCGAGGCCGCCGCAGGACCCCACGACGCCAACTACCTGTTCGACCGCTTCCGCGACCTGGTTGTCGCGAACCTCGAGAAGAAGGCCGCGAAGTAATGCCCAAGCGCGACGACATCAACTCCGTCCTCGTCATCGGCTCCGGCCCGATCGTCATCGGTCAGGCGTGCGAGTTCGACTACTCCGGCACGCAGGCCTGCCGCGTGCTCCGTGACGAGGGCGTCCGCGTCATCCTCGTGAACTCCAACCCGGCGACGATCATGACCGATCCGGACTTCGCCGACGCGACCTACATCGAGCCGATCAACTGGCGTGTGATCGAGACGATCATCGCGAAGGAGAAGCCCGACGCGATCCTGCCGACGCTCGGCGGTCAGACGGCGCTCAACGCCGCGATCGACCTGCACAAGCACGGCATCCTCGAGAAGTACGACGTCGAGCTCATCGGGGCCGACTTCGAGGCGATCAACAAGGGCGAGGACCGCCAGATCTTCAAGCAGCTGGTGCTCGACGCCGGCGCCGACGTCGCAGACTCGGTGATCTGCCACACGATGGACGAGCTGCTCGCCGGCGCCGAGAAGCTCGGCTACCCGCTCGTCGTGCGCCCGTCCTTCACGATGGGCGGCCTCGGCTCGGGCTTCGCGTACGACGAGGAGGACCTGCGCCGCATCGGCGGCGCCGGCCTGCACGACTCGCCGACCAACGAGGTGCTGCTCGAGGAGTCGATCCTCGGGTGGAAGGAGTACGAGCTCGAGCTCATGCGCGACACCGCCGACAACACGGTCGTCGTCTGCTCGATCGAGAACGTCGACCCGGTGGGCGTCCACACCGGCGACTCGATCACCGTCGCCCCGGCGCTCACGCTCACCGACCGCGAGTACCAGAAGCTGCGCGACATCGGCATCGACATCATCCGCGCGGTCGGCGTCGACACCGGCGGCTGCAACATCCAGTTCGCGGTCGACCCGAAGACGGGCCGCATCATCGTGATCGAGATGAACCCGCGCGTGTCGCGCTCGTCGGCGCTGGCGTCGAAGGCCACCGGCTTCCCGATCGCGAAGATCGCCGCGAAGCTGGCCATCGGCTACCGCCTCGACGAGATCCCCAATGACATCACCAAGGTGACGCCGGCGAGCTTCGAGCCCACGCTCGACTACATCGTCGTCAAGGTGCCGCGCTTCAACTTCGAGAAGTTCCCTGCCGCCGACACGACCCTCACCACCACCATGAAGTCGGTCGGCGAGGCGATGGCGATCGGCCGCAACTACGCGACCGCGCTGCAGAAGGCGCTGCGCTCGCTCGAGAAGCGCGGCTCGAGCTTCCACTGGGGCGACGAGCCTCGGTCGGTGGACGAGCTCCTCGAGATCGCGAAGACCCCGACCGACGGCCGCATCGTCGTCCTGCAGCAGGCGCTCCGCAAGGGCGCCACGGTGGAGCAGGCCTTCGAGGCCACCAAGATCGACCCGTGGTTCCTCGACCAGATCGTCCTCATCAACGAGGTCGCCGAGTTCGTCGCCCAGGCGGGAGAGCTGGATGCCGCCACCCTCCGCATCGCGAAGGAGCACGGCTTCAGCGACGCCCAGATCGCAGAGCTCCGCGGCGACAGCGAGACCCAGGTGCGCGGCATCCGTCACGGTCTGGGCATCCGTCCCGTCTACAAGACCGTCGACACGTGCGCGGGGGAGTTCCCGGCGCTGACGCCGTACCACTACTCGAGCTACGACTTCGAGACCGAGGTCACGCCGTCCGAACGCACGAAGGTCGTCATCATCGGCTCGGGCCCGAACCGCATCGGCCAGGGCGTCGAGTTCGACTACTCCTGCGTGCACGCGTCGTTCGCGCTGTCGGACGCGGGCTACGAGACGGTCATGGTCAACTGCAATCCCGAGACGGTGTCGACCGACTACGACACGTCCGACCGCCTGTACTTCGAGCCCCTGACCCTCGAGGACGTCCTCGAGGTGCTGCACGCCGAGGCGCAGTCGGGGAAGATCCTGGGCGTCATCTGCCAGCTCGGCGGCCAGACCCCGCTCGGGCTCGCGAAGGGCATCGAGGAGGCCGGCTACACGATCCTCGGCACCAAGCCCGCCGCGATCGACCTGGCCGAGGAGCGCGAGCTCTTCTCGCGCCTGCTCGACGACGCCGGGCTCGTCGCACCGCGCAACGGCACCGCGATCGACGTCGACGGCGCCGTCGCGGTGGCCGAGGAGATCGGCTACCCCGTCCTGGTGCGCCCGAGCTTCGTGCTGGGCGGCCGCGGCATGGAGATCGTGTACTCGACCGAGGCGCTGCGCGACTACTTCGTCCGCGTCGCCGGCGAGGCGATCATCGGCCCCGGGCTGCCGCTGCTGGTGGACCGCTTCCTCGACGACGCGATCGAGCTCGACGTGGACGCGCTGTACGACGGCGAAGAACTGTACATCGGCGGCGTCATGGAGCACCTCGAGGAGGCCGGCATCCACTCCGGCGACTCGTCGTGCACGCTGCCCCCCGTGAGCCTCGGTCGCACCGAGATCGACCGCGTCCGCGAGGCGACGCGCGCCATCGCCGAGGGCGTGGGCGTGCGCGGGCTCCTGAACGTGCAGTTCGCGATCTCGGCCGGCGTGCTCTACGTGATCGAGGCCAACCCCCGCGCGAGCCGCACCGTGCCGTTCGTCTCCAAGGCCCTCGGCATCCCGCTCGCGAAGGCGGCGTCGCGCATCATGGCCGGTGCCACCATCGCCGAGCTGAAGGCGGAGGGGCTGCTGCCCGAGCAGGACGGCTCGCGCGTGCCGCTGGACGCCCCCGTCGCCGTCAAGGAGGCGGTGCTGCCGTTCAAGCGGTTCCGCACGCGCGACGGCCAGACCGTCGACTCGGTGCTCGGCCCCGAGATGCGCTCGACGGGTGAGGTCATGGGCATCGACCGCGACTTCCCGACCGCGTTCGCGAAGTCGCAGGAGGCCGCGTACGGCGGCATGCCGCAGTCGGGCACCGTGTTCATCTCGGTCGCCGACGCCGACAAGCGCGCCGTCATCCTCCCCGCCCACCGCCTGCAGGAGCTCGGCTTCGATCTCGTCGCGACCGAGGGCACGGCCGAGATCCTCTCGCGCAACGGCATCGACGTGCGCGTGGTGGGCAAGTACTCCGAGACGCAGGACTCGGGCGAGACCAACATCGTCGACCTGATCAACGCGGGCGAGATCGACATCGTCGTGAACACCCCGTCCGGCGGTGCCACCCGCGCCGACGGCTACGAGATCCGCGCGGCCGCCGTCGCGGGCGACAAGGCGCTGTTCACCACGATGGCCGTGCTCGGCGCCGCCGTCAGCGCCCTGCCGGTGCTGCGCGAGGGCTTCAAGGTCAAGAGCCTGCAGGAGTACGCGGCCGATCGGGCGGGCGCATGACCTCATTCGGCGAGCGCATCCGCGCGGGGATGGCGAGGCACGGCCAGCTGTGCGTCGGCATCGATCCGCATGCCCACCTCCTCGCGGAGTGGGGAATGGATGCCTCCGCCGCCGGTGTGCGCGAGTTCGGCCTGCGCGTGGTCGAGGCCGCCGCAGGCCGGGTCGCCGTCGTCAAGCCGCAGGTCTCGTTCTTCGAGGTGCACGGCTCGGCGGGCTTCGCCGCGCTGGAGGACGTGCTCGCGGCGGCGCGCGACGCCGGACTCCTCGTGATCGCGGACGCCAAGCGCGGCGACATCGGAACCACCATGGACGCGTACGCGCAGGCCTGGCTCACGCCCGGCTCACCGCTCGAGGCCGATGCGCTCACCGTGAGCCCGTACCTCGGCGTGGGTGCGCTGGACGGCACCTTCGACCTCGCCCTGCGCCACGGCAAGGGCGTGTTCGTCCTGGCCGCGACCAGCAACCCGGAGGCGCTCGGGCTGCAGCGCGCACGCCACGCGGACGGCGACACGGTCTCGGCCGGGATCGTCCGCGAGGTCTCCGAGCGCAATGGCCGTACGACGCCCGACGGCGAGTGGGGGAGCCTCGGATTCGTCATCGGCGGCACCGTCGACTGGACGGATGCCGGCCTCCGGCCCTTCGCGCCGGCTGCGCCGATCCTCGGCCCGGGCTTCGGTCACCAGGGCGCGGAACCACGTCATCTCGGTGAGCGCTTCGGCGTCCTGCAGGAAGCGGTGGTAGCGTCTGAGAGCCGCAGCATCCTGGCTGCCGGACCCGACCGGCTCGCCGCGCGCATATCCGAGCGCGCCCTTCTCTACCGTGGTGATTGATATGTCCGATTCGCGCACCCTTTTTCAGGAAACCCCTGATGAAGCCCCGCCCCACGTCCCTGGCGCGCAGGGGAGGCCCCCCGAGGTCGACCGTGTCGCCGCCTCGAGGCGCGCCGTCGCCGCGCGCCGCGAGCGCGCCGCCCTCAAGAAGGACGTCGCGATGCGCGTGATCACGCCGCAGGAGCTCCTGCGGCGCGCCCTCGCCGAGCCCACCTCGCCCGCGGGCGCGATGCGCGTGCCCGAGTTCCTGACCGCGATCCCGGCGATCGGCGAGGGCAAGCGCGACCGCATCCTCCAGGACCTCGAGATCTCACCGGTCAAGCGTCTGGGCGGCCTCGGCTCGCGCCAGCGCGAGGACCTGCGCCAGTTCCTCGACAGCCGGTGGCCCGAGTCCGAACCCCGTGCCGGCCGCAGCCGCCTGGTCGTCCTCGCCGGTCCCACCGCGGTGGGCAAGGGCACCGTGGCCGCCCACATCAAGCAGCACCACCCCGAGATCCTGCTGTCGGTGTCGGCGACGACGCGCGCGCCCCGCCCCGGCGAGGTCGACGGTGAGCACTACTTCTTCGTCGATGACGCGGAGTTCGACCGCATGATCGCGGACGGCGAGCTGCTCGAGCACGCGACGGTGCACAACGCCTACCGCTACGGCACGCCGCGAGGCCCCATCGAGAAGGCCCTCGCCGAGGGGCGCACCGTGCTCCTCGAGATCGACCTGCAGGGGGCCCGTCAGGTGCGCGAGGCCGATCCTTCGGCCACGCTCGTCTTCCTGCTGCCGCCGAGCTGGGACGAGCTCGTGCAGCGCCTCGTCGGCCGCGGCACCGAGGATGCCGCGGAACGCGCCCGGCGCCTGCGCACCGCGAAGACCGAACTGGCCTCGCAGGGCGAGTTCGACTACCGGGTCGTGAACGACGACGTCGCCCACGCGGCCGACCAGGTCGCACGCCTCGCGCGCTGAGAGCATCCCGTCACGTAGACTGGGGGGATGCCTCGGCACCCCGAGGCTCCATCGACTCCCATTCCTTTCATCCGATCCAGGAGGTTTCGCCATGGCCGGAACGAACCAGGGCATCATCGAGCCCCCCATCGACAGCCTGCTCGAGAAGGTCGACTCGAAGTACCAGCTCGTGATCTTCGCGTCCAAGCGCGCGCGCCAGATCAACGACTACTACTCCGACCTCCACGAGGGCAACCTGTTCGACAACGTGGGCCCGCTCGTCGACTCGACCGTCGAGGACAAGCCGCTCACCATCGCGATGCACGAGATCCACGAGGACAAGCTGCGCCTGCGCCGCGCGGAGTAATCCGTCACATCCTCGATGCCCCCGACGACGGCCCTGTCCGTCGTCGGGGGCATACTGGTGTCCGCCCCCTCGACGACCGGACGCCACGATGACCGGAGCCACGACAACTGGAGTACCGATGACCGACCTGCGCCTGTTCACGTCCGAATCCGTCACCGAGGGCCACCCCGACAAGATCTGCGACCAGATCTCGGACTCGATCCTCGACGCGATCCTGGACGCCGACCCGAACGGGCGCGTCGCCGTCGAGACCCTCGTCACCACCGGGCTCGTCCATGTCGCCGGTGAGGTGTCGACCTCCGCGTACGTCGAGATCCCGGCCATCGTGCGCGGCGTCGTCAACCGCATCGGCTACACCTCGAGCGACACCGGCTTCGACGGCGACTCGTGCGGCGTGAGCGTCTCGATCGGGGCGCAGTCCTCCGACATCGCCGCCGGCGTCGACAAGGCGTTCGAGCGCCGGGAGGACGGCTCGGAAGACCCGCACGACCTGCAGGGAGCGGGCGACCAGGGCATCATGTTCGGCTACGCCACCACCGAGACGCCGCAGCTCATGCCGATGGCCGCATGGACGGCGCACCGCATGGCCGAGCGGCTCGCCGAGGTGCGCCGGTCGGGCGAACTGCCGTTCCTGCGCCCCGACGGCAAGACGCAGGTGACGCTCGGCTACGACGGCCACACGCCGAAGACGGTCGAGTCAGTGGTGCTGTCGACGCAGCACCACCCCGATATCTCTCAGAAGGCGCTGCGCGCCGCCGTCCGCGCCGAGGTCATCGACCCGGTGCTCGAGGCGACGGGACTCGAGCTGCCCGACGTGAAGTACTACATCAACCCGGCGGGGCCCTTCGTCATCGGCGGCCCCAAGGGCGACGCCGGCCTCACCGGCCGCAAGATCATCATCGACACGTACGGCGGCGCGTCCCGCCACGGCGGCGGCGCGTTCAGCGGCAAGGACCCGTCGAAGGTCGACCGCTCGGCCGCGTATGCGATGCGGTGGGTCGCGAAGAACGCCGTCGCCGCCGGACTCGCGGACCGCCTCGAGGTGCAGGTCGCCTACGCCATCGGCAAGGCGAAGCCCGTCGGGCTCTACGTCGAGACGTTCGGCACCGGCCGCGTCGCGGACGACGTCATCACGAACGCCATCCTCGAGGTCTTCGACCTGCGCCCCAAGGCGATCATCGACCAGCTCGACCTGCTCCGGCCGATCTACGCGCAGACCGCGGCGTACGGCCACTTCGGCCGCGAGCTGCCCGACTTCACGTGGGAGCGCACCGACCGCGCGGACGCGCTGCGCGCCGCCGCGGGGCTCTGACACCCGCCGCGTGACCGCGGTGGACGACGACGCGCCCGGCCCCGGCGAGCAGCGCCCGCGGCGCGTCGCGCGCGTGCTGATCGACTCGCCGCTGCCGCAGCTCGACCGCCTCTTCGACTACGAGATCCCCGCCGAGCTCGTCCCCGACGCCGTGCCGGGCGTCCGCGTGCGCGTGCCCCTGCGCAGCGCAGGGCGAGTGGTCGACGCGCTCCTCGTCCAGGTGGGGGAGCCGGATGCCTCGGACCGCCCGCTCTCGCAGCTCGAGGCCGTCGTGTCGCCGGTGCCGGTGCTGACGCCGGCGCTCTATGCGCTCGCCCGGCGCGCCGCGGACCGGGCGGCAGGGTCGGCCGGCGACATCCTCCGCCTCGCGATCCCCAAGCGCATGGTGCGCGCCGAGAAGGCGTGGCTGGCGGCAGACCCGCCGCCGCGACCGGTGGTCGACGACGCGGATCGCGGGTGGGCCGACGGCGTGCTCGACGCGTACCCGGGACTCGCCGAGGCGCTCGACCGCGACGAGCGCCTGGCGGTCGATGCGCCGCCGATGCCGTCGACGCTCGACGACGGCACGGTCGTCGGGTCCTGGGCGATCCTCCTCGCCGCGGCGGCGACGCACACCCTCGCCGCCGGGCGCAGCGCGGTCATCGCCGTGCCGGATCATCGTGACCGGGCCCAGCTCGAAGCCGCGCTCGCGGCCCGCATCCCCGCCGACGCCCTGGTCCGCGACGATGCGAAGCAGAGCGGCCCCACCCGGTACGCCGCGTTCCTGCGGACCCTCGCCGACGCGCCGTGCGTCGTGATCGGCAACCGCTCCACCGTGTACGCGCCGGTGTCGGAGCTCGGGCTGGTCGCGCTCTGGGACGATGGGGATCCCCTGCTGGGGGAGCCGCTGAGCCCCGGTGTCCACGCCCGCGACGCGGCGCTGCTGCGTCAGGAGCTGCACGGCGGAGCGCTCGTCTTCGCGGGGCACACCCGCACCACCGACGTCGAGCGTCTGGTCGCCGTCGGCTGGGTGCGCGACCTCCCGGCGGCACGGCGAGCGAGCCCTCGCGTCGTGCTGAGCGCGAACCGCGAGGGGGAGTCTCGCGCGGCGCGCGTGCCGTCGTCGGCGTTCGCGGCCGCGCGCGCAGCGCTCACCGACGGACCCGTGCTCGTCCAGGTGGCGCGTCCGGGCTACGCACCCGTTCTCGTGTGCGCGAAATGCCGCCATCCTGCGCGCTGCGCGCACTGCGGCGGTCCGCTGCACGCGGCGCGGCAGGGCGCCGTCCCGACATGCACGTGGTGCGGACGCGCCGCCCACGCGTGGGCCTGCCCCGAGTGCCGGTCGACGCTGCTGCGCATGGCCTCGTCCGGCAGCGAGCGCACCGCCGACGAGCTCGGCCGCGCCTTTCCCGGCACGCGCGTGATCCTCGCCGACGGCGACCACCCGGTGGCCGAGGTCGACACCCGTCCCGCCCTCGTGGTGGCGACCCGCGGCGCCGAGCCGCTCGCGGCCGGCGGGTACCGTGCCGTGATCCTGCTCGACGGGGATCGGATGCTGATGGCCGACGACCTGCGCATCGGCGAGTCGTGCCTGCGGTGGTGGTCGAACGCGGCGGCCCTGGCCGCCCCCGGTGCTCCGGTCCATCTCGTCGGCGTGGGCGGCGAGGTCGCTCGCGCGCTCGCCACCTGGACGCAGGCCGCGTACGCCCGCTCCGAGCTCGCCGACCGCGCCCCGCTGCGCATGCCGCCGACCGTGCGGGTGGCCTCCGTGGACGGCCCGCGTCGCGCGGTGGACACCGCCCTCGCGGCGTTGCGCACCGCGGTCCCCGAGCTCGACGCAGAGGCCGTGCTCGGTCCGATCGCGCACGAGGACTCGGTTCGTGCTCTCGTGCGGTTCGACTACGGCCTCGGGGCGCGGGTGACCGAGAGCCTGCGCGCGTCCGTGGTCAGCCACGCGATGAAGGGGCGCCGTCCCGCGAAGGGTCGCGCGCCCGGAGCCGCCCATACACTGAAGGTTCGGGTCGACGTACCCGATCTCGATCTCTGACCCTCGACTCCCAGGAACGTCATGCGTCTCGTCTTCGCCGGCACACCGGCGCCGGCTGTGCCATCGCTGCGCCGGCTCGCGGCATCCGGTCACGACATCGCCGCCGTCATCACCCGCCAGGACGCCCCGCTCGGGCGCAAGCGAGTGCTGACGCCGTCACCCGTCGCCGCGGCGGCCGAGGAGCTCGGGCTGCCCGTGGTCCGCGCCGACCGGCTCGATGCGGCCGTCACGGCCGAGATCGCGGCGCTCGAACCCGACCTCGGCGTGATCGTGGCCTACGGCGGGCTCGTGCGGGAGCCGCTGCTGTCGACCCCGGTGCACGGCTGGATCAACCTGCACTTCTCGCTGCTGCCGCGCTGGCGCGGCGCCGCGCCGGTGCAGCACGCGCTCATCGCCGGTGACGCGCGCACGGGGGCCAGCGTGTTCCAGCTGGTGCCCGAGCTCGACGCCGGAGACGTGTTCGGCGAGCTCGCGGTCGACGTGCCGCCGGACGCGACCGCCGGCGACCTCCTCGCCTCGCTGGCCGACGACGGTGCCGGACTGCTCTCCGACGTGGTCGACGCGATCGCCGCCGGCGCCGCCGTCGCCCGCCCGCAGGAAGGCGACACCACGTACGCGTCGAAGCTCGGCGACGACGACGGCCGCATCCGCTGGAACGAGCCCGCGAGCGCGGTGCTCGGCCGCATCCGCGGGGTGACGCCCGAGCCCGGTGCGCACACCACGATCGACGGCGCGCGGTTCAAAGTGCTCGCGGTCGCGCCTGCTCCCGGCGATGCGCCGTCGCTCGCACCGGGCGCTCTCGCTCTGCACGGCAAGCAGGTGATCGCCGGGACGGCATCCGCGCCGATCGCGCTCGAGACGGTGCAGCCCGCCGGCAAAGGCGCGATGCGCGCCGCCGACTGGTGGCGCGGGCTGCGCGACGCGACGCCGGTGGCGGGATCGTGAGCCGCACGGTCGCGGCGCGCCGCGTCGCCTACGAGACGCTGCGAGCCGTCCACGAATCCGACGCGTACGCCAACCTGCTGCTGCCGACCGCGATCTCGCGCGCGGGCCTGTCGACGGCCGACGCCGCCCTCGCGACCGAGCTCACCTATGGCACGCTCCGGCGCCAGGGCACCTACGACGCGGTGATCGCGATCGCCGCCGATCGCCCGGTCTCCGATGTCGACCCGGCCGTGCTCGACGCGCTGCGTCTCGGCGTGCACCAGCTCCTGTCGACCCGAGTGGCCTCCCACGCCGCGGTGAACGAATCCGTGGAGCTCGCCCGGGGTGCGGGCGGCCGCGGTGCCGCCGGGTTCGTGAACGCCGTGCTGCGCCGGGTGTCGCGCGACACGCCGGGCGACTGGATGACGCATGTCGCCGCGAGCGCGCGGTCCGACGACGAGCAGCTCGGCCTGCTGTTCTCGCACCCGGTGTGGGTGGTGCGCGCCTTCCGGCGCGCGCTGGCCGCGGAGGGCCGCGCCGAAGAGCTCGAGGCGCTGCTCACCGCCGACAACGCGTCGCCGCGCGTCACGATGGCGGCGCTGCCCGATCTCGCGGGTGTGCCCGACGACGCCCGGCGCACGCCGTTCTCGCCGATCGGGTTCCGCCTGGGCGGCGGCGACCCCGACCCGCTCGTGCGCACCTCGCGCGGGCGCATCCGTGTGCAGGACGAGGGCTCACAGCTCGCCGCATTGGCGCTCACGCGCGCCCTGCCGATCACGGAGGGGGAGCGCTGGCTCGATCTGTGCGCGGGTCCCGGTGGCAAGACCGCCGTGCTCGCCGCCGAGGCCCGCGTCGGCGGCGCCACACTCGAGGCCAACGAGATCTCACCGGCGCGCGCCGGGCTCGTCCGGCAGGCTCTTGCGGGCGTCCCGGTCGAGGTGCCCGTGTCGGAAGAGGACGGCCGCACCCGCGCGGCGGACGCGCCCGACACGTACGACCGCATCCTCGTCGACGCGCCGTGCACCGGGCTGGGCGCACTGCGCCGTCGTCCCGAGGCGCGCTGGCGCAAGGCGCCGAGCGACGTCCCGGCGCTGACCGAGCTGCAGCGGGAGCTGCTCAGCGCCGCGGTCGGTGCGCTCAAGCCCGGCGGCGTCGTCGCCTACGTGACGTGCTCGCCGCACCTCGCCGAGACGTCGGGCGTCGTCGCCGACATCCGCCGGGAGTGGGGCGCCGCGCTCGAGGAGATCTCCGCGCGCGACGTGATCACGTCCTTGTCCGACGCCGACCCGGGCCTGCCGCCGCAAGCCGACGGCAGCGGGCGCGCACAGCTGTGGCCGCACCGTCACAACACCGACGCGATGTCGATCTCACTGCTGCGGAGGGTCTGAGCCGCAGCATCCCGCTCCGGCTCGCGACGTCATTCCCGCAGACGGATGCCGTGGGGCATCTGCTCGAACTCGACCCGCAGCGCGACCAGCGCAGCACTGTGGGCACGGGCGAGGTCGCGGGCGTCGACGATCACCTCGGCGCCCTCGGGGAGCGCTTCGGCGATCTCGCGGAGCACCGCGACGACCCGCTCGGTGCCGGCGAGGCCGAGCTCGCCGGCGAGCCTCAGCACCCGTCCCTGGTCGGTGTCCTCGACCGTGAACGCGGGCACGGCGACGCTCTCGTGCGGCTCGAGCAGGTGCATGCCGAACCGCTCGCCGAGCGTCTCGAGGAGCGCGATGGCGCGCACCGAGTTGCCGTGCTCGTCCAGCCGGGGGCTGAACGCCGCCACGCCGAACTGCGACGGGGCGACGGCGAGCAGTCCGCCGCTCACACCGCTCTTCGCCGGCAGGCCGACGCGCAGCAGCCACTCGCCGGAGTAGTCGTACATGCCGCAGCTCGCCATGATCGACAGCACGTCGCGGGCCACGGCCTCGGAGACGACCCGCTCGCCGGTGACGGGGTTGAGGCCACCGAACGCGAGGGTCGCCGACATCACGGCGAGGTCACGCACCGTGACGAGCAGCGAGCACTGCCGGAAGTAGGTCTCGACGGCGATCTCGACCGAGCCCTCGATGATCCCGTGCGAGCGCAGCAGATGCGCCAGCGCGCGGTTGCGGTCGCCGGTCGCCGACTCCGAGGCGTAGACCTGCTCGTCGACCCACAGCGAGCGCCCCGCGAAAGCGGAGAGTCCCTCGACGATGCGGGTCATCCGGTCGTCGACGCCGTCGCCGGGGATGAGAGCGGACGTCGCGATCGCCCCGGCGTTGACCATGGGATTCGCCGGTCGCCCGGTGCCGGGCTCGAGGCTGATCGCGTTGAACGGCTCGCCGCTCGGCTCGACGCCGACCTTGCGCAGCACGGCGTCCCGCCCGCGATCGGCGAGGGCGAGCGCGAGCACGAACGGCTTCGAGATCGACTGGATCGTGAACTCGTGCGTGACGTCGCCGACGGCGCGGACGCGTCCGCGCGGGCCGACGACCGCGAGCGCGAGCCGATCGGGATCGGCGGCGGCGAGCTCGGGGATGTAGCCCGCGGGGGCGCCGCGGTCATGGGGTCGGACGTCTTCGAGGACGTCGTGCAGCAGCGCCGTGATCGGATCCACGGCTCGACCATAATGGACGCGTGCCACCGATCGACGACACCGCCCGCCAGAGCGGCATCCGCATCAATCCCAGCATCCTGGCCGCCGACTTCGTGAACATGCAGGCCGAGCTCGCGCGGATCGCGACGGCGGACTTCGTCCACGTCGACGTCATGGACAACCACTTCGTGCCCAATCTGACGTTCGGCCCGCAGATGGTCGAGCGCATCCAGGCGACGAGCCCCGTGCCCCTCGACGTGCACCTCATGATCTCCGACCCCGACCGCTGGGCACCCGGGTACGCCGAGCTCGGTGCGGCATCCGTCACGTTCCACCTCGAGGCGGCGACCGAGCCGGTCGCGCTCGCCCGGCGGCTGCGCGACATCGGCGCACGCGCCGGGGTCGCGGTCAAGCCGGCGACCCCCGTGGAGAGCCTGTTCGACCTCCTCGACGACTTCGACCAGATCCTCGTGATGACGGTCGAACCCGGCTTCGGCGGCCAGTCGTTCATGCCCGAGACCATGCCGAAGCTGCGTCGCCTGGCCGATGAAGCCCGCCGGCGCGGATCGTCGGTGTGGCTCCAGGTCGACGGCGGCATCGGCGAGTCGACGATCGCGCAGGCCGCCGAGGCGGGCGCCGACACGTTCGTCGCGGGCTCCGCCGTGTTCGGCGCGGGCGACCCGTCGAACGCCATCGCGGGCCTTCGCGCGTCCGCCGCCCAGCACCACATCCACTGAGCGTCGTGTCACGCGGCGCCGAGGCATCCGCTCGGTTCGATACCCTGGCATGGTGAAGACGTTCGACACGCTGTACGCCGAGCTCGCCGCGAAAGCGGCTGAGCGCCCCGAGGGATCGGGAACCGTCGCACAGCTGGACGCGGGCGTCCACGCGATCGGCAAGAAGATCGTGGAGGAGGCGGCCGAGGTCTGGATGGCGGCCGAGTACGAATCGACGGATGCCGCAGCCGAGGAGATCTCGCAGCTCCTGTACCACCTGCAGGTGCTGATGCTCGCGAAGGGGCTGAGCCTCGAAGACGTCTACCGACATCTCTGAGCGCGCGTCCCCACCCGTCCTCGAACCCGAAAGTCCCGCTGCCATGCTGCGAATCGCCGTGCCGAACAAGGGCTCGCTCGCCGAGACCGCTGCCGAGATGCTGAGCGAGGCCGGATACACCGGCCGTCGCGACAGCAAGGACCTGCACATCATCGACCCTCAGAACGAGGTCGAGTTCTTCTACCTGCGCCCCAAGGACATCGCGACCTACGTCGGATCCGGCGCCCTCGACGTCGGGATCACGGGGCGCGATCTGCTGCTGGACGCCCGCATGCCCGGCGCCCGCGAGATCGAGGCCCTGGGCTTCGCAGGATCGACCTTCCGCTTCGCCGCCCCGACCGGGACGCTGACCGAGGTGGAGCACCTCGAGGGCAAGCGCGTCGCGACATCTTATCCGGGGCTCGTCGACGCCTTCCTCGACGAGCGCGGGATCGCGGTGGATCTGGTGCCTCTGGACGGCGCCGTGGAATCCGCGGTGCGCCTCGGTGTCGCCGACGCGGTCGCCGATGTGGTCGAGACCGGCACGACGCTGCGTCAGGCCGGCCTCGAGGTGTTCGGCCCGCCCATCCTGCGCTCCGAGGCGGTGCTGATCGCCGGTCCCTCGGACGTCCCCGGCACCGACACGCTGCTGCGTCGACTGCGCGGAGTTCTCGTGGCGCGCCAGTACGTGCTCGTGGACTACGACCTCCCCGCCGACCTGGTCGACCAGGCCGTCGCGATCGCCCCGGGCATCGAATCGCCCACGATCTCGCCGCTGCGCGATCCCGCATGGGTGGCGGTTCGGGTGATGGCACCACGCAAGGGGGTCAACAACGTGATGGACGCGCTGTACGCGATCGGCGCCCGCGCGATCCTCGTCACCGCGATCCACAACGCGAGACTCTGATGAGCCTGGTCTGCCGCGTCATCCCGTGCCTCGACGTCGCCGCAGGGCGCGTCGTCAAGGGTGTGAACTTCCAGAACCTGCGCGACATGGGAGACCCGGTCGAGCTCGCACGGGAGTACTTCCGCCAGGGCGCCGACGAGATCACCTTCCTCGACGTCACCGCGACGGTCGACGAGCGCTCGACGACCTACGACGTCGTCCGGCGCACCGCCGAAGAGGTCTTCATCCCGCTCACCGTCGGCGGGGGAGTGCGCTCGGCCGACGACGTCGCCCGGCTGCTGTCGGTCGGCGCCGACAAGATCGGCGTCAACTCCGCGGCGATCGCCCGCCCGCCGCTCCTGGACGAGATCGCCGACCGGTTCGGCGCTCAGGTGCTCGTGCTGTCATTGGACGTGAAGCGGTCGCCCGCCACCGACTCCGGCTTCGTCGTCACCACCCACGGCGGCCGCACCGAGACGACCCTGGACGCGCTCGAGTGGGCGCGCGAGGCGATCGAACGCGGTGCGGGGGAGCTCCTCGTGAACTCGATCGACGCCGACGGCACCAAGCAGGGCTTCGATCTCGAGCTCGTCTCCCTGATGCGCGAGGTGGCGAGCGTGCCCGTCATCGCGTCCGGCGGCGCCGGCCGCGCCGAGGACTTCGGCCCCGCCATCGAGGCCGGCGCGGACGCCGTGCTCGCCGCATCCGTCTTCCATTCCGGCCAGCTCACCGTCGGCGACGTGAAGGCCGCCATGCGCGCCGAGGGGATCGCCGTCCGCGAGGTGACCGCATGACCGAGACGCTCGACGAGCGCATCTCGCGCGTGAGATTCACCGCCGACGGCCTGGTCGCCGCAGTGATCCAGCAGTGGGACACGCGCGAGGTGCTCATGCTCGGATGGATGGATGCCGAGGCCCTGCGTCGCACGCTCACCGAGGGCCGCGTCACCTTCTGGTCGCGCTCCCGGCAGGAGTACTGGCGCAAGGGCGACACATCCGGCCACATCCAGCTGGTCCGCGGAGCGAGCCTCGACTGCGACGGCGACACGATCCTCGTCGAAGTCGAGCAGGTCGGCGCGGCGTGCCACACCGGCACCCGCACGTGCTTCGACGGCCGCGACCTCGGCGCCGTGCGCGGCCCGGAGCCGGACGCGTGATCCGCAGGGCGCGACTCCTCTCGGTCGTCCTCACGGTGCTGTGCGGGGCGCTGGGCGTGATCTCGTCGACGCAGACATGGCTGACGGTCGAGCTCCAGGACGCCGCCCACCACACGTTGGAGGTGCCCGGCGCCTCCGCCGTGCCGGTGCTCGCGCCGCTCAGCCTCGCGGTGCTGGCCCTGGGGGCCGCGCTGTCGATCGTCGGGCTGATGCTGCGCTACGTCTTCGGCGCACTGGCGTTCTTCATCGGCGCCGTCCTCGCGTGGCTGACCGCCCGCGTCGTGCTCGAGCACCCGGTCTCCGCCGTCGCCTCCGTCGTCACCGAATCCACCGGCATCGCGGGGGAGACCTCCGTCGCGAAGCTCGTCGCGTCCATAGACGCGACCGCGTGGCCGGCGGTGACGCTGGTCGTCTGGGTGGTGCTGATCGCGGCCGGCGTGTTCGTGGTCGCGACCGCGCACTCCTGGTCGCGCACCGGTCGCCGCTACCGCACGGACGAGCCCGCGAAGGCCGCCCCGGCGACCGGTTCTCCCGCGCGCGCCGGCGACGGCCCGCGCCCCCACGACGCTGCCGGATCGCGCGCCATCGACGACTGGGACGACCTGTCGCGTGGCGAGGATCCGACCGCCTGACCGCTAGACTGGCGGCATCCCGCCCAGGTTTCACGAGGAGACACCCATGAGCAACAACATCGGCGACCCCGGCCACGGACACTCGCCCGCAGCCTGGACGGCCGTCGTGATCATGCTCATCGCGGTCTCGATCGGCACCTTCTTCTTCTTCCTCGACATGCCGATCTTCGTCTGGGCGTCGGCCGGCCTCCTGGTCATCGGACTGCTCGTGGGCTGGATCATGAAGCGCGCCGGCTACGGCGTGGGCGGCTCCAAGGTCGCGGCGAAAGAGCACTGAGCATGCTCGCCGACCTCACGGCCGGCGCGGTGGAGGACGCGGAGGCACGCGCCTCGCAGCGTCCCCTGGCAGAGGTCGAGTCCGCAGCCCTCGCGCGGCGTCCCGCTCTCGACGTCCTCGCCGCGCTCGCCCCGTCCGACCGCGTCAAGATCATCGCGGAGGTCAAGCGTGCGAGCCCCTCGCGCGGCGACCTCGCCGCCATTCCCGACCCCGCGCTCCAGGCCCGTCGCTACGAAGAGGGCGGCGCGTCGGCGATCTCCGTCCTCACCGAGGGCCGCAGGTTCAAGGGCAGCCTCGCCGACCTCGAGGCCGTGAAGGCCGCGGTCGCGCTGCCGGTGCTGCGCAAGGACTTCATCGCGACCGAGTACCAGGTGCTGGAGGCCCGCGCGTCCGGCGCCGACCTGGTCCTGCTCATCGTCGCCGCGCTCGACCAGGACGTGCTCGCGCGTCTGTACGCATTCACGCGTGAACTGGGCATGACGGCGCTCGTCGAGACGCACTCGGCCGACGAGGTCGACCGTGCCGTGGACCTCGGGGCGGAGCTCATCGGCGTCAACGCGCGCGACCTGTCGACCTTCCAGCTCGACCGCGACCTCTTCGGCCGCCTCGCCGAGCGCATCCCGGAGGGGGCGATCAAGATCGCCGAGTCGGCCGTGCTGACGCCCGACGACGTCGCCCACTACCGCCGCGACGGCGCAGACGTGGTGCTCGTGGGCGAGGCGCTGGTCACGAATGATCCCGTATCCACCCTGCGCGCATTCCTGGAGGCAGGCGCATGAGTCTTCGTGAGGCGCCCGGACCCCTGTTCGGCGAGTTCGGCGGGCGGTACATGCCCGAATCCCTCATCGCCGCGATCGACGAGCTGACGGCCGAGTACGAGGCGGCGAAGGCCGACCCGGCCTTCCAGGCCGAGTTCGTGCGGCTGCTGCACTCGTACGCCGGTCGCCCGTCGCCGATCACGGAGGTCGCCCGGTTCGCCGCGCACGCCGGCGGCGCCCGCGTCTTCCTCAAGCGCGAGGACCTCAACCACACCGGCTCGCACAAGATCAACAACGTGCTCGGCCAGGCGCTGCTCACCCAGCGCCTCGGCAAGACGCGCGTCATCGCCGAGACGGGCGCGGGCCAGCACGGCGTCGCGACCGCGACGGCCGCAGCGCTCTTCGGCTTCGAGTGCACGATCTACATGGGCGAGGTCGACACGGAGCGCCAGGCGCTCAACGTCGCCCGCATGCGCCTGCTCGGCGCCGAGGTGATCCCCGTCAAGACCGGCTCGCGCACCCTCAAGGACGCGATCAACGACGCCTACCGCGACTGGGTCGCGAGCGTCGAGACGACCAACTACATCTTCGGCACGGCCGCCGGGCCCCACCCGTTCCCCGCGATGGTCCGCGACTTCCAGAAGGTCATCTCGGAGGAGGCGCGCGCGCAGCTCCTCGAACAGGCGGGGCGGCTGCCCGACGCGGTCCTCGCGTGCGTCGGCGGCGGCTCGAACGCCATCGGCATGTTCGACGCGTTCCTCGACGACGAGGGCGTCAAGCTCTACGGCGTCGAGGCCGCCGGCGACGGCGTCGACACGCCGCGGCATGCCGCGTCGATCGAGCGCGGCCACCCCGGTGTGCTCCACGGCGCGAAGACCTTCGTGCTGCAGGATGAGGACGGCCAGACGATCGAGTCACACTCGATCTCGGCGGGTCTCGACTACCCGGGCGTCGGCCCGGAGCACGCCTGGCTCGCCTCGATCGGCCGCGCCGAGTACATCCCCGCGACCGACGACGAGGCCATGCAGGCGCTGCGTCTGCTCTCCGAGACGGAGGGCATCATCCCCGCCATCGAGTCGGCCCACGCCCTCGCCGGGGCGCTGCGCATCGGCCGCGAGCTCGGCCCCGACGCGATCCTCGCGGTGTGCCTCTCGGGCCGCGGCGACAAAGACATGGACACCGCGGCACGGTACTTCCAGCTGTACGACGACGGCGCGGATGCCGCGGCTGCCGCCTCCGCACCGCACGACGACGCCGCACACGGCGAGGGGGAGAAGCTGTGACCTCGCGCGTCGCCGCTGCGATCGACGCCGCCCGTGCCGAGGGACGCGGCGCGTTCGTCGGCTACCTGCCGCTCGGCTTCCCCGACCTCCAGACGAGCATCGACGCGGCGGTCGCGCTGGCCGAGAACGGCGCCGACATCCTCGAGCTCGGCCCGCCGTACTCCGACCCGGTGATGGACGGCACGGTCATCCAGGAGGCGACACAGGCAGCCCTCGCCGGCGGGTTCCGCCTGCGCGACACGTTCACGGCGGTGCGCGAGATCACGCGCCGCGTCGACGTGCCCGTGCTCGTCATGACGTACTGGAACCCGGTGCTGCAGTACGGCGTCGACCGCTACGCCGATGACCTGCTCGCCGCCGGGGGCGCAGGTCTCATCACGCCCGACATCACGCCGGAGGCGGCGCCCGAATGGATCGCCGCCAGTGAGCGCACCGGCCTCGACCGGGTGTTCCTCGCCGCGCCGACGTCGACGGACGAGCGCCTCGAGCTCATCGCACAGAACTCCACCGGCTTCGTCTACACCGTCTCGACCATGGGCATCACGGGGGAGCGCGCGCAGTTGGATGCTGCGGCCCGCACCCTCGTCGCCCGCCTGCGCGAGCACGGGGTCGAGCACGCGTGCGTCGGCATCGGCATCTCGAACGCCGAGCAGGTCACCGGCGTGCTCGAGTACGCCGACGGCGCGATCGTCGGCACGGCGCTCGTGCGCGCGCTGCGCGATGGCGGCCTCGAGGGGCTCGCCGAGACCGCGCAGAGCCTCGCCGCAGGCACCGCCCGCGGCGCGAACTAGACTTCTGAGGTCGGCGTCCACCGCCGCCACCCCCAGCACGGATCCAGCAAGGACACGGTTCTCCCATGATCAACGCCGCCGCGAGCGTCGTCGCCAGCATCCCGAGCCCGTCGATCAGCTACTTCGACATCGGCCCCCTGCGGATCCACATCTACGCGCTGTGCATCATCACGGGCATCATCGTCGCGACGCTGTGGACCAACGCCCGCCTCACCAAGCGCGGCGCCGAGCCGTGGGTCGTCATCGACATCGCCCTGCTCGCCGTCCCGCTCGCGATCATCACGGCGCGCATCTACCACGTGCTCACGCACTGGAACTTCTACTTCGGCGAGGGGGCGAACCCCTGGTCGGCCCTCTTCATCTGGGAGGGCGGCATCGCCATCTACGGCGCGCTCATCGGCGGCGCCGTCGGTGCGTGGCTCGGCTGCCGGTGGACCGGCATCCGCTTCTGGACCTTCGCCGACGCACTCGCTCCCGGACTGCTCCTCGCACAGGCGATCGGCCGCTTCGGCAACTGGTTCAACCAGGAGCTGTTCGGCCTTCCGACCGACGTGCCCTGGGGCCTCGAGATCGACTACCCGAACCCCGCGTGGCCGATCGGCCTGCCCGAGGGCACCCTGTACCACCCGACGTTCCTCTACGAGGTCATCTGGAACACGCTCGGCGTGCTCTTCCTCGTGTGGGTGGGTCGCCGCTTCACGCTCCAGTGGGGCCGCCTCTTCGGCCTGTACCTCGTCTGGTACAGCGCGGGCCGCATCGTGTGGGAGTCGATCCGCATCGACCCGAGCGACATCTTCCTCGGTCTGCGCACCAACGTCTGGGCCGCCATCTTCGGCGTGGTGATCGGTCTCGTGATCTTCTTCCTCCAGAAGCGCCGCCACCCCGGCCTGGAGCCGTCGCCCTATGTGTCCGGCCGCGAGTGGAAGGCCGGACAGGCTGTACAATCTCAGGAGACCGACGACTTCGTCGACGTCAGCGAACCCCCGACGTCCGAGGCCGAAGGGGTCAGCGCCACAAGCACTCCTGCCACCAAGTAACGCAGCTCTCCCCCCGAAGAGCGCGCCCAGGGCCGACGTCGTCCCATCTTGACTATCAACGTGAGGACGGTAGGTATGGCTTCGAGCCCCCGTTCCGTCGCCTCTGCGGAGGCGAACTTCCCCGCTGCGTCCGGCCGTGCCGGGTTCCCGCAGAAGCAGGGGATGTACAACCCGGCCTTCGAGAAGGACGCCTGCGGCCTGGCGATGGTGGCCACCCTGCGGGGTGAGGCAGGCCACGACATCATCGATCTGGCGCTGACCGCCCTGCGCAACCTCGAGCACCGAGGCGCCATCGGCTCCGATGCCGGCACCGGCGACGGCGCGGGCATCCTGACGCAGATGCCCGACGCGTTCCTGCGCGCGGTGGCCGGCTTCGACCTGCCGCCGGTGGGCGAGTACGCCGCCGGCCTCGTCTTCCTGCCGCGCGACGCCGAGGCGCGCGCCACCCAGAAGAGCGGGATCGAGCGGATCGCAGCATCCGAGGGTCTGACGGTGCTCGGCTGGCGCGAGGTCCCGACCTCCGACGAGAACCTGGGCAAGCTCGCCTTCGAGGCGCGCCCGGCCTTCGAGCAGCTCTTCATCTCACGTCCCGCGACCGGCGACGCCGCGGCGCTCTCGGGCATCGCGCTCGACCGCCGCGCCTACCGCCTCCGGGCCCGGGCGCGCACCGAGCTCGACGCGTACTTCGTGTCGCTGTCGTCGCGCACGCTCGGCTACAAGGGCATGGTCACGACGCTCCAGCTCGAGCCGTTCTATCCCGACCTGCAGGACGAGCGCTTCGCCTCCGAGCTCGCGGTGGTGCACTCGCGCTACTCGACCAACACCTTCCCGTCGTGGCCGCTCGCGCAGCCGCTGCGCATGCTCGCGCACAACGGCGAGATCAACACCGTCAACGGCAACCGCAACTGGATGCGCGCCCGTCAGTCGCAGCTCGAGTCCGAGCTGCTCGGCGACATCCAGCCGCTGCTGCCCATCTGCACCACCGGTGCGAGCGACTCGGCCTCGTTCGACGAGGTGCTCGAGCTCCTCACGCTGACGGGCCGTAGCCTCCCGCACGCCATCATGATGATGGTGCCCGAGGCCTACGAGAAGCAGGCCGACATCGACCCGAAGCTGCGGGCGTTCTACGAGTTCCACTCCATGCAGATGGAGCCGTGGGACGGCCCGGCCGCGCTCATCTTCACGGACGGCACGCTCGTCGGGGCCACGCTCGACCGCAACGGCCTGCGCCCGGGCCGCTGGACCGAGACGACCGACGGCCTCATCGTCATCGGCAGCGAGACCGGTGTGCTCGACTTCGAGCCCGAGCGGATCAAGCGTCGCGGCCGCCTGCGCCCCGGACGCATGTTCCTCGTCGACACCGCGCAGCGCCGGATCATCGAGGACGACGAGATCAAGGCACAGCTCGCCGACCAGGAGCCGTGGCAGGAATGGCTCGACTCCGGCCGTGTCCGCCTCGCGGACCTGCCCGAGCGTGAGCACATCGTGCACCCCATCGCCTCGATCACGCGGCGTCAGCGCACCTTCGGCTACACGGAGGAAGAGGTCAAGATCCTCCTCACTCCGATGGGGCAGAACGGCGCCGAGCCGCTCGGTGCCATGGGCTCCGACACTCCGGTCGCCGTGCTGAGCGAGCGCCCTCGCCTGCTGTTCGACTACTTCACCCAGCAGTTCGCGCAGGTCACCAACCCGCCGCTGGACTCCATCCGCGAAGAGGTCGTCACGTCGCTCGGACTGGGCCTCGGCCCCGAGCGCAACCTCCTCGAGTGGGGGCCTGAGCACACGCGCGTCGTGACGCTCGACTTCCCCGTGATCGACAACGACGAGCTCGCCAAGATCCAGCACATCGACACCGCGCTCCCGGGCCGCACGTCGGTCACGATCCGCGGCCTGTACCGCGTCGAGGCCGGCCACAAGGGGATGAAGAAGCGCCTCGAGCAGATGTGCCAGGAGGTCGACCAGGCCATCGAGGACGGCGCCGAGTTCATCGTGCTGTCGGACCGCGACTCCAACAAGGATCTGGCTCCGATCCCGTCGCTGCTCATGCTCGCGGCCGTGCACCACCACCTCATCCGCAAGCAGACCCGCATGAAGTGCGGTCTCGTGGTCGAGGCGGGCGACGTGCGCGAGGTGCACCACATCGCGACCCTCATCGGGTACGGGGCATCCGCCGTCAACCCGTACCTCGCGATGGAGACCGTCGAGTACCTGGTGCGCGCCGGATTCATCACCGGCATCGCGCCCGAGAAGGCCGTCAAGAACCTGATCTACGCGCTCGGCAAGGGCGTGCTCAAGATCATGTCGAAGATGGGCATCTCGACCGTGTCGTCCTACGCCGGCGCCCAGGTGTTCGAGGCCGTCGGCCTGTCGCAGGACTTCGTCGACACGTACTTCACCGGCACCGAGTCCAAGCTCGGCGGCGTCGGACTCGACGTCATCGCCGCCGAGAACGCCGCCCGGCACGCGTACGCGTACCCGCAGGATGCTGCGGTCCGGGCGCACGAGCGGCTCTGGACGGGTGGCGAATACCAGTGGCGCCGCGACGGGTCGCCCCACCTGTTCAACCCCGACACGGTGTTCCGCCTGCAGCACTCGACGCGCACGCGCCGGTACGACATCTTCCGGGAGTACACCAAGCTCGTCGACGACCAGGCGAACGAGCTGAAGACGCTGCGCGGCCTGTTCGCGCTGAAGACCGAGGGGCGCACGCCCGTGCCGATCGACGAGGTCGAGTCGGTGGCGTCGATCGTCAAGCGCTTCTCGACGGGTGCGATGAGCTACGGCTCCATCTCGCGCGAAGCCCACGAGACGCTCGCGATCGCGATGAACCGCATCGGCGGCAAGTCGAACACCGGCGAGGGCGGCGAGGACGTGGACCGCCTCCTCGACCCCGAGCGTCGCAGCTCCATCAAGCAGGTCGCGTCGGGCCGCTTCGGCGTCACGAGCCTCTACCTGACGGAGTCCGACGACATCCAGATCAAGCTCGCGCAGGGCGCCAAGCCCGGCGAGGGTGGCCAGCTGCCGCCGACCAAGGTGTACCCGTGGGTCGCGCGGACGCGCCACGCGACCGCCGGCGTGGGTCTCATCTCGCCGCCGCCGCACCACGACATCTACTCGATCGAGGACCTCAAGCAGCTGATCTTCGACCTCAAGCGCGCCAACCCCGGCGCGCGGGTCCACGTGAAGCTGGTGAGCCAGTCCGGCATCGGCGCGGTCGCGGCCGGCACCGCCAAGGCGCTGGCCGACGTCATCCTGGTGTCGGGCCACGACGGCGGCACCGGTGCGAGCCCGCTGAACTCGCTCAAGCACGCGGGCACGCCGTGGGAGCTCGGCCTCGCGGAGACGCAGCAGACGCTCATGCTCAACGGCATGCGCGACCGCGTGGTCGTGCAGGTCGACGGCCAGCTCAAGACCGGTCGCGACGTCATCATCGGCGCGCTGCTGGGCGCAGAGGAGTTCGGCTTCGCCACGGCGCCGCTCGTCGTGTCGGGCTGCATCATGATGCGCGTCTGCCACCTGGACACCTGCCCCGTGGGCGTCGCGACGCAGAACCCCGCATTGCGCGAGCGCTTCAACGGCAAGCCGGAGTTCGTCGTGAACTTCATGGAGTTCATCGCCGAAGAGGTGCGCGAGTACCTCGCGTCCCTCGGCCTGCGCTCGCTCGACGAGGCGATCGGCCGCAGCGACCTGCTGGACATCGACGGTGCGGTGAACCACTGGAAGGCGAACGGCCTGGACCTCGGTCCTGTGCTCCACGGCCCGGTCTTCGCCGACGACGAGCCGCGCCGCAACACGACCGCGCAGCTGCACGAGATCGACGAGCACTTCGACGTCGCCCTCATCGAGCGCGCGCAGGACGTCATCGCGAACGGCGGCGAGATCACGATCGATCTGCCGATCCGCAACACGGAGCGCGCGGTCGGCACGCTGCTGGGCCACCACGTCACCAAGGCACGCGGTGAGAACGGACTGCGCTCGGGGAGCATCGTCGTCAACCTCACGGGGTCGGCGGGCCAGTCGTTCGGTGCGTTCATGCCCGCGGGCATCACCCTGCGCCTCGAGGGCGACTCCAACGACTACGTCGGCAAGGGGCTCTCGGGAGGGCAGATCGTCGTCCGTCCGCCGCGCGCAGCCACGTTCGACGCGTCGCAGAACGTCATCGCGGGCAACGTGATCGGCTACGGCGCCACTCTCGGGACCATGTTCCTGCGCGGCGTCGTGGGCGAGCGCTTCTTCGTCCGCAACTCGGGCGCCACCGCGGTGGTCGAGGGCGTGGGCGACCACGCGCTCGAGTACATGACCGGCGGTCTCGCGGTCATCCTGGGCGCGACCGGACGCAACCTCGGCGCCGGCATGTCCGGCGGCACCGCGTACGTGTACAAGCTCGACCGCAAGCTGGTGAACCGCGAGGCACTGGCCTCCGGCGAGCTCGAGCTCGGCGAGCTCGGCTCCGGCGACGCCGAGATCCTCCGCGACCTGCTCGAGCAGCACGTCGCCGAGACCGAATCAACCCTCGCCCAGGCTCTCCTCGACGACTTCGAGGCCGAGCTGGCGAACTTCGTCCGGGTCCTGCCGCGCGACTACGCCGCGGTTCTGCAGACCCGCCAGGAGGCCGTGGCCGAGGGGCTCGACCCCGACGGCGACGTCGTCTGGAACCGCATCCTGGAGGTGACGGGTGGCTGACCCGAAGGGCTTTCTGAAGGTCACCGAGCGCGAGCTGCCCCCGCGGCGGCCGGTGCCGGTGCGCATCATGGACTGGAAAGAGGTCTATGAGCCGGGCGACGCGGCGGTGCTGCGCCGGCAGGCCGGACGCTGCATGGACTGCGGCGTGCCGTTCTGCCACAAGGGCTGCCCGCTCGGCAACCTCATCCCGGAGTGGAACGATCTGACGTGGCGCGGCGAAGGCCGCGCCGCCAGCGAGCGTCTGCACGCGACGAACAACTTCCCGGAGTTCACCGGGCGGCTGTGCCCCGCTCCCTGCGAGAGCTCCTGCGTCCTCGGCATCAACCAGCCGGCGGTGACCATCAAGCAGGTCGAGGTTTCGATCGCCGACGAGGCGTTCGCGAACGGCTGGATCGAGCCGGAGCCCCCGGGGCGCCTCACCGGCAAGACGGTCGCCGTCGTCGGGTCGGGTCCTGCCGGTCTCGCCGCCGCGCAGCAGCTGACGCGCGCCGGCCACACCGTCGCGGTGTTCGAGCGCGACGACCGCATCGGCGGCCTCCTGCGCTACGGCATCCCCGACTTCAAGATGGAGAAGAAGCACCTCGAGTCGCGTCTTCGCCAGATGCAGGACGAGGGCACCCGCTTCCGCGCGGGCGTCGAGATCGGCAAGGACATCACCTGGGCCGATCTGCGCGCCCGTTACGACGCGGTCGTCATCGCCACCGGTGCGACGGTGCCGCGCGAGCTCCCGATCCCCGGACGCGACCTGGCCGGCGTGCACTTCGCGATGGAGTACCTCGTCGAGTCGAACAAGGCCGTCGCAGGTGATGCGGTCGCCAACCAGATCACGGCCGAGGGCAAGCACGTCGTCGTCATCGGCGGCGGCGACACCGGCGCCGACTGCATCGGCACGGCGCACCGTCACGGCGCGCTGAGCGTGACGAACCTCGCCATCGGCCGCCGCCCCCCGGGCGAGCGTCCCGAGCACCAGCCGTGGCCGATGGACCCCCTCGTGTTCGAGGTGCAGTCCGCGCACGAAGAGGGCGGCGAGCGTGCCTTCCTCGCCTCGACCGTCGAGTTCCTCGCGAACGACGCCGGCGAGGTGCGCGCGCTGCGCGTCGCCGAGACCGAGTTCGTCGACGGCCGCCGCGTGCCCAAGAGCGGCACCGAGCGCGAGATCCCCGCCGATCTCGTGCTGATCGCGATGGGCTTCACCGGCCCGGAGCGCGCCCTCCTCGAGGACCAGCTCGGCGCCCGCTTCACCGAGCGGGGGAACGTCCGCCGCGAGGACGACTACCAGACGACCGCCCCGGGCGTGTTCGTGGCCGGCGACGCCGGCCGCGGCCAGTCGCTCATCGTGTGGGCGATCGCCGAGGGACGCGCCGCCGCAGCCAGCGTCGACCGCTTCCTCATGGGGGAGACGGAGCTGCCTGCTCCGGTCCGCCCGACCGATGTCGCCATCGGCCTGCAGCCCGCGTAGGCTGGCCGAGGCACTCGCCACCTTCAACCCACCCGGAGAAAACCACGGATGAGACGCGCCAAGATCGTCGCCACCCTGGGGCCCGCCACGTCGTCGTATGAGATGGTCCGCGCGATCATCGATGCCGGCGTCGACGTCGCCCGCTTCAATCTGAGCCACGGGGACTACTCGGTCCACGACAACAACTTCGCCAACGTGCGCAAGGCCGCCGACGACGCCGGACGGGCGGTCGCGATCCTCGTCGACCTCCAGGGTCCGAAGATCCGCCTCGGCAAGTTCGAGAACGGACCGCACGAGCTGGCGGTCGGCGACACCTTCAAGATCACCACGGAGGACATCCTCGGCACCAAGGAGATCGTCGGCACGACGTTCAAGGGCCTCCCGAACGACGTCAAGCCGGGTGACTTCCTCCTCATCGACGACGGCAAGGTCCGCGTCGAGGTCGTCGAGACCGACGGCACCGTCGTCACCACCAAGGTGATCGTCGCGGGCCCGGTCTCGAACAACAAGGGCATCAACCTGCCGGGCGTCGCGGTCAACGTGCCCGCGCTGTCCGAGAAGGACGAGGCCGACCTCCGCTGGGGTCTGCGCGCCGGGGCGGACATCATCGCCCTGTCGTTCGTGCGCGATGCGAAGGACGTCCAGCGCGTCCACGTGATCATGGCCGAAGAGGGGCGCCACGTGCCCGTCATCGCCAAGATCGAGAAGCCGCAGGCCGTCGACAACCTCGAGGAGATCATCGACGCGTTCGACGGCATCATGGTCGCCCGCGGCGACCTCGGCGTCGAGCTGCCTCTCGAGGCGGTGCCGATCGTGCAGAAGCGCGCCGTCGAGCTCTGCCGCCGCATGGCCAAGCCCGTCATCGTCGCGACGCAGATGCTCGAGTCGATGATCGAGAACCCGGTGCCCACCCGCGCCGAGACGAGCGACGTCGCCAACGCCGTCCTCGACGGCGCGGACGCGGTCATGCTCTCGGGCGAGACCAGCGTCGGCAAGTACCCGGTCGTGGTCGTCGAGACCATGGCGCGCATCGTCGACTCGACCGAGGAGCACGGCCTGGACCGCATCCAGCCGCTGACCACCAAGCCCCGTACGCAGGGCGGCGCGATCACGCTGGCCGCGATGGAGGTCGCCGAGTTCGTCGACGCGAAGTTCCTCTGCATCTTCACCGAGTCGGGCGACACCGCGCGCCGCATGTCTCGCCTGCGTCCCCGCATCCCCATGATCGGGTTCGCACCCGAGCCGGCGATCCGCCGCCGCATGGCGCTGACGTGGGGGGTGCAGTCGACGCTCGTCGAGCACGTCGCGCACACCGACCTGATGTTCATCCAGGTCGACGACTACCTGCTGTCGAACGACCTCGCGAAGGTCGGCGACAAGGTCGTCGTGATCTCGGGATCCCCTCCCGGAATCATCGGCTCGACGAACGACATCCGCATCCACAAGGTGGGCGACGCGGTGCACGGCAAGGCGCCGATCTACAAGACACGGGACTGACACGTCCCTCATCCGGACGGCTGCGACCACTACTGTGGTCGCAGCCGTCCGGTTTTTTCGAAAGAGGTGACGCCGATGTGGTTCGGTGATTTCTGGTGGTTCCTGCTGTGGAGCTTCTACTTCATCGCGTATCTGTACGTGGTGATCGTGATCATCACGGACCTGTTCCGTGACGAGGCGCTCAACGGCTGGCTCAAGGCGCTGTGGATCATCGCCCTCGTCTTCGTGCCGTTCCTGACGGCACTGATCTACATCATCGCCCGCGGCAAGGGCATGGCCGCGCGTGCACAGTCCGCGCGCGGGGGAGTGGTGGCCGAGTCCGACGACTACCGTCCCTCTGCCTCGTCGAGCCCCGCGCAGGACATCGCACAGGCCAAGGCGCTCCTCGACGCCGGTGCGATCTCACAGGGCGAGTTCGACGCCCTGAAGAGCAAGGCGCTCGGCAACCAGTACTTCGGCGCGTAGCCGTCACAAAGGGAAGAGCGGATGCCTCGATTCGAGGCATCCGCTCTTCCCTTTGTGCTGCCGGCGTCAGCTGATCTTCTTGCGGTAGATCGCCATCGACGCGATGTAGGCGACGACGAGGATGCCGACCAGCCAGGCCATCGCGACCCAGATGTCGGTGCCGACCGGCTCGCCGGCGAACAGCGCGCGCATCGAGTCGACGATCGAGGTGACCGGCTGGTTCTCGGCGAACCACTGCACCGGGCCCGGCATGCTCTCGGTCGGGACGAAGGCCGAGCTGATGAACGGCAGGAAGATGAGCGGGTAGGAGAACGCGCTCGCGCCGTCCACGGTCTTCGCCGTCAGGCCCGGGATCACCGCGAGCCACGTGAGCGCCAGCGTGAACAGCACCAGCATGCCGATCACGCCCATCCAGGCGCCGAAGCTCGCTCCGGTGCGGAACCCCATCAGCAGCGCCACGCCGATGACGAGGGCGAGCGAGACGAGGATCGAGACGAGCGACGTCAGCACGTGCGCCCACAGGACTCCCGACCGCGCGATCGGCAGCGACTGGAACCGCTCGAAGATGCCGCCCTGCATGTCCAGGAACAGCCGGTACGCCGTGTAGGCGATGCCCGACGCGATCGTGATCAGCAGGATGCCGGGGAGCATGTAGTCGATGTACGACCCCTTCGCGCCGCCGGTGTCGATCGCTCCGCTGAAGACGTAGACGAACAGCAGCATGAGCGCGATCGGGGTGACCGCGGTGGTGATGATCGTGTCGGGACTGCGCAGGATGTGCCGCAGCGACCGGCTGGTGAGAACGGCGGTGTCGCCGATGACGTGCGTGGTCATGATTCCTCCTTCGCGGATGCGGTGTCGTCTTCGCCGGTGAGGGCGAAGAAGATGTCTTCCAGGCTCGGCTGCTTCTCGACGTACTCCACCTTCGCCGGCGGCAGCAGCTGCTTGAGCTCGGCCAGCGTGCCGTCGACGATGATGCGGCCCTTGTGAAGGATCGCGATGCGGTCCGCGAGCTGCTCGGCCTCTTCGAGGTACTGCGTGGTCAGCAGCACGGTCGTGCCGCCCCGCGCCAGCTCCCGCACCGCATCCCAGACCTCGAGGCGCGCCGCGGGGTCGAGACCGGTCGTGGGCTCGTCGAGGAAGATCACCGGCGGGTCTCCGATGAGGCTCATCGCGATGTCGAGCCGGCGCCGCATGCCGCCGGAGTACGTCGACACCTTGCGCGGGCCGGCGTCCGTCAGCGAGAAGCGGTCGAGCAGGCCGTCCGCGATCGCACCGGGGTCGGGGAGGTGACGCAGCTGCGCGATGAGCACGAGGTTCTCGCGGCCGCTCAGCACCTCGTCGACGGCGGCGAACTGCCCGGTGAGGCTGATCGTCTCGCGCACCTTCTGAGCCTGGGCGGCGACGTCGAAGCCCGCGATGGCGGCGGTGCCGGCATCGGCCTTGAGCAGCGTCGACAGGATGCGCACGACCGTGGTCTTGCCCGCGCCGTTCGAGCCGAGCAGCGCGAAGATGCTGCCCCGCGCCACGTCGAAGTCGACGCCCTTCAGCACACTCAGGTCCTTGTAGGACTTCTCGAGCCCCTGGACCCGGATAGCGGTGTCCACGCTCATTTCTCGGCTCCTCCTTCTGCGTCGTCGATCGCCTTGTTGAGGCGTGCGCGCTCCTTGTCGATCCACTGCTTGCCGGAGTAGGCGGCGGTGAACTCCTCGGCGAACGCCGAGGCGTCCTCGCCGACGATGTCGCGGACGGGCGTTCCGTCGGCGGCCGCGCGCTCCCAGAGGTCGGCGGAGTCGCCGAGCATCTGCATCATCGTCACGCCGTCGGTCATGCCGCCGACGGTCATGAAGTACCGGTCCAGCGCCTTGGCGGCGCCGCGGTAGGGCTCGGGCAGCGCGTCGATGCGCGCCTTGTACTGGCGGTACTGCTTCTTCTGCTCGAGCGAGCCGGTGACGACTTCGTACCACTTGGCGGCCATGATCAGTCCTCTTCCTGGGGGTTGGCGTTGCTGTCTGCGTTTTCGCGGTGGAGCTGTTCGATGCGTTCTGCGAGGAAGCTCCAGGTCCTCCAGAACTCCGCGAGCTGCTCGCGGCCCTGCGCGTTGAGGGAGTACACCTTGCGCGGCGGTCCCTTCTCCGACGGGACCTTCTCGACGTCGACGAGGCCGCGCTGCTCGACCCTGACCAGGAGGGCGTAGACGGTGCCCTCGGCGATGTCGGAGAAGCCCTGGTCCCGCAGCCACGAGGTGATCTCGTATCCGTAGGCCGGGCGTCCGGAGAGGATCGCGAGCACGATGCCCTCCAGCGTGCCCTTGAGCATCTCGGTCTCCTGCTTGCCCATGGCGCACCTCCTTTCCTTCTGACTACTCAGTGTTGTTGACTACTGGTAGACGGTAACACTAGGTACCGGTACTTAGCAACACCGAATACCGAGAATCTTCGGAGGGTCGTGAAACGACGAAGAGCGGATGCCTCGAGTCGAGGCATCCGCTCTTGTGGATGTCAGGGGAGTGCCGGTGGTGGGAGTCGAACCCACACGCCCTTGCGGGCAACCGAGTTTGAGTCGGTCGCGTCTGCCATTCCGCCACACCGGCCTGCGCGCCGCGGCGCGCGTCCGCGATTGACCATACCGTAGGATTCAATGGTGACTGAGCAGGAGCAGACCGCCGCATCGACGGCATCCACCCCCCGCCGCGTCGTGGTCGCCGAAGACGAGTCGCTCATCCGACTCGACATCGTCGAGATCCTCCGCGACAACGGATTCGACGTCGTCGGCGAAGCCGGAGACGGAGAGACCGCTGTGGCCCTCGCCACCGAGCTGCGTCCCGACCTTGTGATCATGGACGTCAAGATGCCGCAGCTCGACGGCATCTCGGCGGCTGAGAAGCTCAGCAAGAACCACATCGCCCCGGTCGTGCTGCTGACCGCCTTCAGCCAGAAGGAGCTCGTCGAGCGCGCGAGCGAGGCCGGCGCCCTCGCCTACGTCGTCAAGCCGTTCACGCCGAACGACCTGCTGCCCGCGATCGAGATCGCGCTGGCCCGCTACGAGCAGATCATCACGCTCGAGGCGGAGGTCGCCGACATGGTCGAGCGCTTCGAGACCCGCAAGCTCGTCGACCGCGCGAAGGGCCTTCTCAACGAGAAGATGGGCCTCTCGGAGCCCGAGGCGTTCCGCTGGATCCAGAAGGCGTCGATGGACCGCCGCCTGACCATGCAGGACGTCGCGAAGGCGATCATCGAGCAGCTGGCGCCCAAGAAGGGCTGACCCTCACGACTTCAAGAGAAGCGGATGCCTCGTGACGAGGCATCCGCTTCTCCCATTCCCGTGCGGGTTCAGACGGGCGGCAGTTCCTTGATGTGGTTCGTGATGCGCACGGTCGAGCAGCGGCGGCCGGCCTCGTCGGTGACGACGATCTCGTGGACGGCGAGCGTGCGACCGAGATGGACGGGCGTGCAGACGCCGGTCACGATGCCCGAGGTCGCCGAGCGCGTGTGGGTCGCGTTGATGTCGACGCCGACCGCGAGCCTGCCCGGGCCGGCGTACAGGTTCGCCGCCATCGAGCCGAGCGATTCACCCAGCACCACGTAGGCGCCACCGTGCAGGAGGCCGACCGGCTGGGTGTTCCCCTCCACCGGCATCGTGGCCACCGCACGCTCCACGGAGAACTCGGTGAAAACGATCCCCATCTTCTCGGCGAGCGCGCCCATGCCGCGATTCGCGGCCCACTCAAGACCGTCGACGGAGGAGGGGGAGTGCTCGGGCATGCGTCGCCTTCGGGGGGGTGCGGGACGGGAGATCGGGTGTCGCCGGCCCTGACTAGGCTTGCAGGGTGACGGACTCCGCAAAGCCTACCCTTCTCGTCGTCGACGGCCATTCGCTGGCTTATCGGGCGTTCTACGCCCTCCCGGTCGACAACTTCTCGACGAAGGACGGCCAGCACACGAACGGGATCTACGGGTTCCTCGCGATGCTGATCAACCTGATCAAGGCGGAGAAGCCGACCCACCTGGCAGTGGCTTTCGACACCTCCCGGCAGTCCTTCCGCACCCGCGAGTACACCGAGTACAAGGCGAACCGCTCCGAGACGCCGTCCGAGTTCAAGGGGCAGATCCCGCTCCTGCAGGACTGCCTTGCGGCGATGAGCATCCGCGTCCTCCAGCAGGAGGACATCGAGGCCGACGACATCCTCGCGACCCTCGCGACGCAGGGCTCGTCGCAGGGGTTCCACGTCCTCGTGTGCTCGGGCGACCGCGACACGATCCAGCTCGTGAACGACGACGTCACGCTCCTCTACCCGAACGTGCAGGGCGTCTCGCAGCTCAAGCGCTACGACCGCGACGCCGTCATCGAGCGCTACGGCGTGCCGCCCGAGCAGTACCCCGACATCGCGGCACTCGTCGGCGAGACGAGCGACAACCTGCCCGGCGTGCCGAAGGTCGGCGAGAAGACCGCCGTGAAGTGGCTCACCCAGTTCGGCTCGCTCGACGCGCTGCTCGAGGGCGCCGACTCGATCAAGGGCGTCGTGGGCGGCAACCTGCGCGAGCACATCGAGGACGTCCGTCGCAACCGCCGCCTCAATCGGCTTCTGACCGACGTCGAACTGCCGCTCGGCCCGGAGGATCTCGAAGTGCAGCCGATGGACGCGCAGGCGGTGCGCGACATCTTCTCTCGTCTCGAGTTCAAGACCCTCATCCCGCGCGTGGCCGAGCTGGCGGGCATCGAGCAGCAGATGGCCGCGGTCACGTCGGCTGCGGCCGAGCTCGCACCCGTCGCGAAGGAGCCGGCCCCGGCAGAGTTCGCCGCGTGGCTCGAGAGCGCGACCGGCGAACTGGGGGTGACGATCGCGGTCGAGGGAGGACTCCCCGCTCGCATCGGCGTCGCGACGGCGGATGCCGCCGCCGAGTCGTCATGGACCCCCGAGCTCGCGGCGGCCCTCGCACCGTGGCTCACCTCCGATGCCCCCAAGGTCTTCGCCGACGCGAAGCCGCAGGTGAAGGCGCTGCGGCGTGCGGGGCTCGCCCTCGGCGGGCTCGCGTTCGACGTGATCCTCGCCGGCTGGCTGCTGCGTCCGAGCTTCCCCGACAAGACGCTCGCCGACCTCGTCGACCGCTACCTCGACGAGAAGCTGCCCGAGTCCGACCCGTCGCAGCTCGTGCCCGAGACCGAGGGCGCGACGACCGGCCAGCTGTCCTGGTACCTGGTGCGCGTGGCAGCCGCGGTGCGCGCAGAACTCCCCGAGAGCGTGGCAGCCGTCCTCACCGACATCGAGCTGCCGACGCTGCACACCCTCGCCGACATGGAGCTCGCGGGCGTCGCCGTGTCGCACGCGACGCTGTCGCAGTTCTCCGGCGAACTCGCCACCCGCGCGGACGCGCTCGCGCAGGAGGCGTACGCGGCGATCGGCCGCGAGGTGAACCTCGGCTCGCCCAAGCAGCTGCAGGAGGTGCTGTTCGAAGAGCTGCAGCTGCCGAAGACCCGCAAGACCAAGACCGGCTATTCGACGGATGCCGCGGTCCTCGCCGATCTGCAGGAGACCAACCCTCATCCCTTCCTCGACCTGCTTCTCCAGCACCGCGAGGCGACGAAGCTGCGCCAGATCATCGAGTCCCTCGACAGCGCCATCGGCGGCGACCGCACGAGCGGAGCCGACGGCCGCATCCACACGACCTATGTGCAGACGGGCAGCCAGACCGGCCGCCTGTCGAGCACCGATCCGAACCTGCAGAACATCCCGATCCGCACGGAGGAGAGCCGCCGCATCCGTTCGGCGTTCACCGTCGGCGAGGGCTACGAGACGCTGCTCACGGCCGACTACTCGCAGATCGAGATGCGCATCATGGCGCACCTCTCAGAGGATCCGGGCCTCATCGAGGCGTTCAACTCCGGAGAAGACACGCACCGCTTCGTGGGGTCGCGCGTCTTCGGCGTCGCGCCCGAGGACGTGACACCGGCGATGCGCACCAAGGTCAAGGCGATGTCGTACGGTCTCGTGTACGGACTCTCGGCCTTCGGCCTGTCGAAGCAGCTGCGCATCGAGCAGGCCGAGGCGAAGCAGCTCATGATGGAGTACTTCGCCCGTTTCGGCGCGGTGCGCGATTACCTGCGCTCCTCGGTCGAGCAGGCGCGCATCGACGGGTACACCGAGACGATCTTCGGCCGCCGGCGCCCGTTCCCCGACCTCGCGAGCCCCAACCGCGTGCTGCGAGAGAACGCCGAGCGCGCGGCGCTCAACGCCCCGATCCAGGGCAGCGCCGCCGACATCATGAAGATCGCGCTCTTCCACATCCACGACGACTTCGCCGCCCAGCAGCTCGGCTCGCGCGTGCTGCTGCAGATCCACGACGAGCTCGTGATCGAGGTCGCTCCAGGGGAGTGGGACGCCGCCGAGCAGATCGTGCGCAGCCGGATGGGCGATGCCGCGCAGCTGTCGGTGCCGCTCGACGTGCAGATCGGCCGCGGCGACGACTGGGACGTCGCAGGCCACTGAGCGCAGCCCCGCGGAGGCACCTCCCGGCACCGGGATCCTCGTTTGTCGGCACCGCGTCCCATGCCTAGGCTCGGTGCTATGACAGACGAAACCCGCACGCCCACGCAGATCGACAAGATCGCTGATGCGTGGGTCGACACCCTCGCCGAACTCGAGCCGACGCTCGCGACCTACATCGGTCGTTCCGAGTACAACGACCGGTTCGGCGACTACAGCCCCGCCGGCCAGGAGAGGCTCGTGGAGGAGGGCCGAAAGACCCTCGCCGCGCTGGATGCCGCGACCGCCGACGACGACGTCGATGTCGTGACCAAGGAGGATCTCTCTCGCGAGCTCCAGCTGGAGCTCGACCTGCACGATGCCCAGTGGCACCTGCGCGACCTCAACGTGATCGCCTCGCACGCGCAGAACATCCGTTCCGCCTTCGACCTCATGCCCACCGCGACCAGCGACGACTGGTCGGTCATCGCGAAGCGTCTCGGCGCCGTCTCGAGCGCCGTGGACGGCTACGTCGCGACTCTTCGCGAGGGCATCTCGCAGGGCGTGGTGCCCGCCCGCCGGCAGGTCACCGAGGTGGCGACGCAGATCGCCCGCTACACCGCGGAGAACGGCTTCTTCGCGAGCTTCGCCGCCGAAGCCGCTCCCGAGGAGGGACAGCTGCCCGCCTCGCTCGCGCGCGATCTCGCCGACAACGCCAACGCCGCCCGCGTGGCGTACGACGAGCTCGCGGCGTTCCTCACGAACGAGCTCGCCCCGGCCGCCACGGAGAAGGACGCCGTGGGCCGCGAGCTGTACGCGCTGCACTCACGGCGCTTCCTCGGCGCCACGATCGACCTCGACGAGACCTACGAGTGGGGCGTCGAGGAGCTCGCGCGCATGGTCGCCGAGCAGGAGGCGATCGCGAACGAGATCAAGGCCGGCGCGACCGTCGAGGAGGCCGTCGCGCTCCTCGAGCAGGACACGAGCCGCAAGCTCTACGGCACCGACGCGCTGCAGAAGTGGATGCAGGAGACCAGCGACCGCGCCGTCGCCGAGCTCGGCAAGACCCATTTCGACATCGCCGAGCCGATCCGCAAGCTCGAGTGCATGATCGCGCCCACCAAGGAAGGCGGGATCTACTACACCGGCCCGACCGACGACTTCTCGCGTCCCGGCCGCATGTGGTGGTCGGTGCCAGAGGGCGTCGAGGACTTCGACACCTGGCGCGAGCTCACCACGGTCTACCACGAGGGCGTCCCCGGCCATCACCTCCAGATCGCACAGGCGGTGTACAACCGCGCGCAGCTCAACACCTATCGCCGGCTCCTCGGCGGCACGTCGGGCCACGCCGAGGGGTGGGCGCTCTACGCGGAGCGCCTCATGGAGCAGCTGGGCTACCTTTCGGACCCCGCCGACCGCCTCGGCATGCTCGACGGCCAGCGCATGCGCGCCGCCCGCGTCGTGCTCGACATCGGCGTGCATCTCGAGAAGCCGCGTCCCGACGGCCAGGGCCCGTGGGACGCCGACTTCGCGCTCGAGTTCATGCTGCGCAACGTCAACATGCCCGACGAGTTCGTGAAGTTCGAGGTCAACCGCTACCTCGGCTGGCCGGGCCAGGCGCCCTCGTACAAGGTCGGCCAGCGCATCTGGGAGCAGCTGCGCGACGAGGTCGCCGAGCGTGAGGGCGACGCCTTCTCGATCAAGCAGTTCCACAAGCGCGCCCTCGACCTCGGCGGTGTCGGACTCGACACCCTGCGGTCCGCGCTCTCGCGCTGATCAGTCGCCGGGGTCGTGGCGCAGCAGCGCCACGACCTCGGCGTCCGTCGTCTGGCGGAAGTCGTCGTAGTACTCGCCCACGGCCCAGAAGTCTGCTTCGCGGTACGGGCACACGAACCCGTCCACGGCGTCCGCCGGCGGCTCCCACCGCTCCGGGGCGACCGGGACGGCCAGCACGATCCGCTCCGGGTCGCGGGCGCGCAGCGCGCGGCACGCGGCGATCGCGGTCGCGCCGGTGGCCACGCCGTCGTCGACGACGATCGCGGTCCGCCCCGAGATATCGACGGACGCCGAGCCGAAGGCATCCGTCCGCCGTGCCAGTTCGTCGCGCTCCGCCGCCTCCACGCGTTCGAGGTCTTCCGGCGACATCCCCGCCCACCGCATCGCGCCGGGCGTGACGATGCGCACGCCGTCGGCGATCGCGCCCACGGCGTACTCCTCATGGCCCGCGGCGCCGAGCTTGCGCACGACGACCGCGTCGAGGTCGAGTCCGAGCGCCTCGGCGACCTCTGCGGCGACGACCACGCCGCCCCTCGGGATGCCGAGGACCACGGCATCCGTTCCCCGCCATCGTTCGAGCTCTGCGGCGAGCTCGCGCCCGGCGGACCGGCGATCCGCGAAGGGGATCATCCCACCACGCTACGCTCGCGGGGTCCGGGCGTCTCGGGAATGCCGCGCGCACTCCGCCGGTTCATGCAAGCGCATAGAAGGAGAAGCACACATGACCTCTGTCGATCCCGCCACCATCGAGCTCGGACTCGACACCTTCGGCGACGTGACCCGCGACCTCTCCGGCGAGCTGATCAGCGGCGCACAGACGATCCGCAATGTCGTCGAACAGGCGGTGCTGGCCGATCGCGTCGGGCTGTCGTTCTTCGGAGTGGGGGAGCACCACCGGCGCGAGTTCGCCGTGTCCAGTCCCGAGATCGTGCTCGCGGCCGCGGCGGCGCGCACGGAGCGCATCCACCTCGGCACCGCCGTCACCGTGCTCTCGAGCGATGACCCGGTGCGCGTCTTCGAACGGTTCGCGACCCTGGACGCGGTCTCGAACGGCCGCGCCGAGGTCATCCTCGGCCGGGGGTCGTTCATCGAGTCCTTCCCGCTGTTCGGCTACGACCTGCGCGACTACGAGACGCTGTTCGACGAGAAGCTCGACCTCTTCTCACACCTGCTGACGGAGAAGCCCGTCACCTGGGACGGCACGCCGCGGGCGTCCCTCGACGCCGCCGACGTGTTCCCCAAGACCGAGAACGGCCTGCGCGCGTGGGTCGGCGTGGGCGGCACCCCGGAGTCGGCGGTGCGTGCCGCACGCTACGGGTACGGCCTCATGCTCGCGATCATCGGCGGGCCCGCCGGGCGCTTCGCGCCCTTCGCCGAGCTGTACCGCCGGTCGCTCGACACCTTCGACCAGCCGCAACTGCCGGTCGGTGTGCACTCACCGGGCCACGTCGCCGAGACGGATCAGCAGGCGTGGGACGAGGCGTATGAGGGCTTCGAGGCGATGAACAACTCCATCGGGCGCGAACGCGGCTGGCCGACGTACAATCGCCTGCGCTTCCAGCACGATGTCGGACCCGAAGGCGCGCTCTACGTGGGCTCGCCCGAGACCGTCGCCCGCAAGATCGCCGACACGGTGCAGACCCTCGGCGCCTCCCGCTTCGACATGAAGTTCTCGACGGGCACGCTGTCGCACGAGAAGATGATGCGCTCGATCGAGCTGTTCGGCACCGAGGTCGTGCCTCGCGTGCGCGACATGCTGTCGTGAGCCCCGCCCGGGTTCCGGCATCCGTAGCATGACGCTATGACGGATGCCGCAACCCACGCGTCGTCGACGCTCTCGGAGCGCCTCGACCGCCTGCCGTTCACCCGCAAGCACCTGCGCGTGCTCACCGGATCGGGCATCGGGTGGGCGCTGGACGCGATGGACGTCGGGCTCATCTCCTTCATCATCGCGGCGCTCGCGGCGCAGTGGAGTCTGACGCCGACCGAGGCGAGCTGGATCGCGTCCGTCGGGTTCGTGGGCATGGCGATCGGTGCGAGCGTGGGCGGCCTCCTCGCGGACCGGTTCGGGCGCCGCCAGGTGTTCGCGCTGACGCTCCTCGTGTACGGGGTCGCGACGGGTGCGAGCGCGCTCGTCGGCGGCCTCGCCGCACTCCTCGTGCTGCGGTTCCTCGTGGGTCTGGGGCTCGGCGCCGAGCTGCCTGTGGCGAGCACGTACGTGAGCGAGTTCGCTCCCGCGCGCATGCGGGGGCGCCTGATCGTGATCCTCGAAGCCTTCTGGGCCGTGGGGTGGACGCTGGCGGCGCTCATCGGCTACTTCGTGATCCCCGCATCGGAGAACGGGTGGCGCTGGGCGTTCGCGCTCGGCGCGATCCCCGCGGCGTACGCGCTCGTCGTGCGCTGGGGCCTGCCCGAATCGGCGCGCTGGCTCGAGCGGCGCGGGCGCTTCAGCCAGGCGGAGTCGATCGTGCGCTCCTTCGAGCATGCCGGCGGTGCCGCGCCCGTGGCCGCGTCTGGGCGGCCCATGGCTCCTCCCGCCGCGGCGACCTCGCTGGGGCAGCGACTCGGCACGCTGTGGTCGGCCGAGTTCCGCGTGCGCACGGCCTGCCTGTGGCTGGTGTGGTTCTGCGTCAACTTCTCTTACTACGGCGCGTTCATCTGGATCCCGTCGATCCTCGTGGCGCAGGGGTACGACCTCGTGCGGTCGTTCGGCTTCACCCTGATCATCACGCTCGCGCAGCTGCCCGGTTACGCGGTGGCCGCGTGGCTGATCGAGGTGTGGGGGCGCCGTGCGACGCTCTCGGTCTTCCTCGTGGGTTCCGCGATGTCGGCGATCTTCTTCGGCACCGCCACCGGGGCGGGCGGGGTCATCGCTGCCGGCATGGCCCTGTCATTCTTCAACCTCGGCGCGTGGGGGGCCCTGTACGCGGTGACCCCCGAGATGTACCCGACGTCGCTGCGTGCGACCGGCTCGGGCTGGGCGGCCGGCGTCGGGCGCATCGCATCGATCGTGGCCCCGCTGGTCGTGCCCCCGCTGCTCGTCGCGGGTGGTGCCCCCGTGCTGTTCGTCGTGTTCGCGGTCTTCTTCGCGGTGGCTGCCGCGGCGGCGTGGGGGCTCGTGGACCGGCGCGGCGTCGCGCTCGACGACCGCTGACGATGACCGGCCGCACGCTGAGCCGGACGTAGGCTTGAGGCCGTGGCATCCGTTCGATACGTCGCGATCGGCGACTCCTTCACCGAGGGCGTGGGCGACGAGCTCCCCGACGGACACGTGCGCGGCTGGGCCGACCTGGTGGCACAGGGCTGGGCGGACACCACCGGCGAGAGCGTCGAGTACGCCAACCTCGCGATCCGCGGCAAGCTCGTGTGGCCCATCGTCGAGGAGCAGCTCGAGCCGGCGCTCGCGCTCGAGCCGACGCACCTGTCGTTCAACGGCGGCGGCAACGACATGCTGCGCCCCCGCACGAGCGTCGCCCACGTGCTCGCCGCCTTCGAGACGGTGCTGCGCCGCTGCGACGAGGAGGGCGTCCAGCTCATCGTGCTCTCGGGGGCGAATCCGACGTCCCAGCTGCCGCTGAAGCGGGTGATCCAGCGACGCGGCGACCTCCTGTCGTACGCCGTCGAGGCGCATCTCGCCACCCGCGCCGACGTCGTGCAGGCGTACAACTGGTTCGACGAGGAGCTGGCGACGCCGCCGTACTGGTCCGAGGACCGCCTGCACATGAACGCACGCGGACACCACCGCGTCGCCGCGCGTGTGCTGAGCTCACTCGGCGTCGAGCCGGTGCCGGAGTGGTGGTCGCAGCCGCCCCTGCCCCCGATGGGTCCCCGTGGCGCCGCCTACTACCGCGAGCACGTCGGCCCGTGGGTGCGGCGGCGTCTGGCGGGCACGTCATCCGGTGACGGCCGCGAACCCAAGTACGGTCAGTGGACCGAGATCGCCCCGACCGCCCGCTGAGCGACGATCACGGCGCGGCCGCATCGACCCGTGTCACCGCGTATGTGAGCTCGGCGAAGGCCCCGGCCTGCCGCACGGCGGTGAGCTTCAGCCGGTCGGCGCCGAGGCTGCGGGGGAGGAGGGGCTTTCCCGACGGCAGCGTCGCGGGCGCGATCGATACGCGGATCTCGTCGAGGAGGCCGGCATCGGCGAACTGGCCCGCGAGGTCGCCGCCGCCGACGATCCACACGTCGCGGTCGCCTGCCGAGTCGCGGATCTGCGGCCACGCCTCGCGCACGTCGCCCGATGCGAATCGGATGTCGACGCCCGCAACCACGGGCTGCTCCTTGCTCGTGAACACCCAGGTGGGGCGGTCGCCGTAGTACGACGGCCATTTCTCGGGGTGCGCCACCAGGTCCTCGTGCTCGAGCACCCACCGGTACGTCGATGACCCCTGCACCAGCACGCCGATGCGCGCCAGGAACCGCTGGAAGTCCTCATCGCCGCCTTCGCCGCCCGGTGCGGCGAAGAGCCACTCCAGCGAGTCGTGGTCGTCGGCGAGGAAGCCGTTGAGCGTGGTGGCGGTGTAGAAGACGACGCGAGGCATGCGGACACGGTAGCGCGCATCTCCGACAAGAGGTTGACCCTTATTCAACCAAGTAGTACTGTACTGATCAGTTGAATACGGAGGCGAGATGACCGATGCGCTGAGCCGCACGTTCGCGGCCCTCGCCGACCCGACCCGTCGCGCGATGCTCGCACGACTGAGCGAAGGCGAGGCGACGGTGGGGGAGCTCGCCGAGCCGTTCGACATGACGTTCGCCGCCGTGTCGAAGCACCTCCGCGTCCTCGAGGGAGCGGGGCTCGTCACGCGGGGCCGCAACGCCCAGTACCGGCCGGCCCGGCTCGACGCGCGACCGCTGGCGGCGGCATCCGTCTGGATCGGCGATTATGCGCAGTTCTGGGAAGACAGTCTCGGCGCCCTCGATCAGTACCTCAACGCCCTGCAGCAGCTCGGCGCTCCTCGCACGACACCGACCGGCGGCCCCGCCGCACCCACTGAGAAGGAGAACGACCATGAGTGAGTACTTCACCGTCACCCGCACCCTGCAGGCTCCCCGGGAGCTGGTGTTCGAGACGTTGACCAAGCCCGAGCACTTCGCCGTGTGGTTCGGGACCGCGGCCGTGGAGGTGCCGCAGGAAAGCCTCACGATGGATGTGCGTCCCGGCGGCGCCTTCCGCGCCGTGATGCTGCTGCCCGACGGCAACCGCATCGACTGGGCGGGGGAGTACAAGGTGGTCGAGCCGCCCTCGCACCTCGCGATGACGCTCACCGACCAGCCCGGCGACGACGCGGGGCTGCCCGTGCTCTTCGACCTGGAAGAGTCCGGCGACGGCACGGTGCTCACCATCCGCCAGGACCGCAGCGACTTCTCCGACGAGCAGGTCGCCGCGACGATCGCCGGTTACAACTCGTTCATCGACGACATCGAGCGCGTGCTGGAGCGCCTCCAGAGCGCTTGAGCGCCGTCACAGCGCGCCCGGGCGGCGCAGCGCGCTCATCGCGAGCACGCTGCCCGCCCGGGCGCTCTCACGTGGGCCGGCACCGGCCAGCGCCGCCACGATGTACCCCGCGGCGAAGGCGTCGCCCGCGCCCGTCGAGTCGATCACGTCGTCGACCCTGTCGACGGGCACCGCGGTCGTCTCGCCGCCCGCGCAGACGTGCACGGGCTCCGCGCCGCGTTTGACGACGTACACGCCCGCCGGCGCGACCCCGAGCTCGTCCGCTGCGGCCGCTTCGTCCGCGTTCGCGAAGACGACATCGGGCTGGAGCTCCTCCAGCAGGCGACGCAGCCGTTCGCGGCCCAGCGCGCGCATCGTCGCGACACTCGACAGGTCGAGGCTCACGCGGGCGCCCCGCGCTGCCGCGTGGATCGCAGCATCCGTCACCGCCCGCGCCGAGCGGGGCGCCGCGAAGCCGTACAGCGGCAGATGCACCCACTCGGCGCCGGACATCCACTCCGGATCGATGCGGTCGAGCTCGGCTGCCGCGCCGCGGTCGGTGATCATGGTGCGCTCGCCCACGGCGTCGACGAGCACGACGATCGAGCCGGTGCGACCGTGCCGCTGCACCCGGGCGTCGACGCCGGCGGCCTCGAGCTCGCCCACGAGCGCGACGGCGAGCGTGTCATCGCCGACACGGCCGATGAAGCGGGACGGATGCTGCGCCGCAGCCGCCGCTGCGACGTTCGCGGCGCTTCCGCCCCGTGTGAGACGCACTTCGGCGGGATTGTCGGTGCCGCGCTCGAGCGTCGCGCCGCCGAGGACGATGAGGTCGGCGACGAGGTCGCCGATGACGACGAGCATCAGTCGTCGCCGGCGAGCGCCCGCGCGATGCGGGCGCCGAGGTCGACGTTGCCCCGGTACACCGCGACGTTCACGTCCAGGCTCCGCCCTGCCGTCTCACGCTGGAAGAAGTCGAGCAGGAACGGTGTCGTGTCGTGTCCCGTCACCCCCTGCGCGTCGGCCGCGGCGAGCGCCCGCGTCAGCACGTCGTCGTGCAGTGCCGGGTCGAGCTGGCGATCGGCGCCGACGGGGTTCGCGACCAACAGGGTCGACGAGATGCCCAGCGCGTCGCGGGTGCGCGCGATCGCGGCGATCTCGGCGGGGGAGTCCACCGAGTACTGGACGTCGTAGCCTGAGTCGCCGACGTAGAAGCCGGGGTAGTCGGTGGTGCGGTAGCCGACAACGGCGAGGTTCAGCGTCTCGAGCCGCTCGAGAGTGAGCGCGATGTCGAGGATCGACTTGACGCCGGCACTCACCACCACGAGCGGAAGCCCCGCCAGGGTCGGCAGGTCGGCGGACTCGTCGAAGGTCTGCGCGGCTCCGCGGTGCACGCCGCCGAGCCCGCCGGTCGAGAACACCCGCAGGCCTGCCCGCACCGCGAGGTGCGCGGTCGCGGCCACGGTCGTCCCCGCGCTGAGCCCCTTGACCACGGCGACGGGCACGTCGCGCACGCTCGCCTTCACGACACCGTCGGCGGTCGAGAGGCGCTCGATCTCGTCGGGCGACAGGCCCACCGTAGGTCGTCCGTCGACGAGGCCGATCGTCGCCGGCACGACGCCGAGCGCCCGGACGCGGGCCTCGGCCTCGAGGGCGACCGTGAGATTGCGTGGGCGCGGCAGGCCGTGCGTGAAGATCGTGGACTCGAGCGCGAGCACGGGATCGCCCGAGGCGACGGCGTCCCGCACCTCCGGCGCGATGACGAGGGGATCGGACACGGGCATCCTTTCGATCCGGGCAGTTCATCCGACCCGGACAGGGACACAGTATCGAGCGGATGCCTCCACCCGGGCGCTCAGCCGCGCGGGCGGCGCGGCGCGCGGGGCGGGTCCATTCCGAGGCGGATCCGCGTGCGCTTGCGCTCGATGACGATGAAGATGCTGCCGAGCGCCCACAGCGGCACCTGCATCAGGAACGCGACGCGGAAGGCGTCCAGGTTGTACGTCGCGGGCGTTCCCGCACCCTGCAGGTCGAGCGCGAGGCCGATGAGGAGGATCGCGAGGAGAGCCGCGAGGAATCCGCCCGCGTTCGTCACCCCGGTAGCGGTGCTGAGGCGGTGCGACGGATTGTGCGTGCGGGCGTGGTCGAACGCGATCATCGACGCGGGTCCGCCGGTCGCGAGGGCCACGGCGAGCGCGAGCAGGAGCCACAGCGGCGCCGGTCCCGGATAGGCGATCACGACGAGCCAGGCGACCGCCTGCACGGCGACGGTGGGCAGCACGAGCGCGCGCGACCGCAGATGCGGGATGCGTCGCGACAGCTCGCCCATGATGGGTCCGAGCGCCATGCCCACCACGACGTACAGCGACATGATCGACGCGGCCTCGGCTGTCGTGCGCCCCTCGCCCGCGGTGAGGAACGGCATGCCCCACAGCAGCACGAACGCGGTTCCCGCGAACGGCGTGGTGAAGTGCGACCAGAAGGCCAAGCGGGTGCCCGGGTGCGCCCAGGCCGCGCGGATGCCGACCCCTGTGTCGACCGACGACGTCACGACCCGGATCGCGCCCGTGTCGGTGTCGACCGACACGTCCTCGTCGCGGTCGGGCGGGTGGTTGCGGATGAGCAGGAAGACGAGGATCGCGAACAGCACGCCGAGCCCGGCGATGCTGCCGAACGTGATGGTCCAGCTGGTGGCGTGCAGGAGCGCCGCGAGCGGGATCAGCGCCACCAGCTGCCCCGCCTGGCCCACGATGCCGGTGAGCTGCACCATGATCGGGCCGCGCTGCGCGGGGAACCACGTCGCGATCAGGCGCAGCACGCCCGGGAAGATCGCCGCATCTCCGGCCCCCAGCAGCATGCGCGCGAGGATCGCCACGCCGACGCTGGGGGAGATCGCCATGGTGAGCTGTCCCGCCGCCATCAGCAGCATCCCGACCGTCATGATCGGCCGCGCGCCGTACCGGTCGAGAAGGACGCCGATCGGGATCTGCATCCCGCCGTACACCGCCAGCTGCACCACCGCGAACATCGACAGCGTCGCGGCATCCGCGTCGAAGCGCGCGGCAGCATCCACGCCCACGGCGCTCAGCGACGAGCGGTTCGTGATCGCGAGGACGTACGCGGCGACGCCGACCGACCAGATCACCCAGGCATATGCTCCCGGCCCCGTCGCGCGAGGACGGGACAGACTGTGCACCCTTCCACAGTAGTCACCGCGACGGATGCTGCCGCCCGCGCCCGCCCACTCACCGGGCAGTCGTGCAGTCTGAGCCGAGCAGGGCAGGGCGGCAGCATCCGTCGCCTGTCAACCCCCTCCCTGAAACGGGTGGGATGCGGGAGCGTAGGGGCGGGACCACTCGTCCCGATACAGGGGAGGGCCGCTCGCCGTGCCCCGGAAAGGACACCTCGCATGAGTATCGGAGCAGGCATCGCCCTCTTCGCCATCGGAGCGATCCTCGCGTTCGCGGTGAACGTGGAGGTCGAGTGGGTGAATCTCGACATGATCGGCTACATCCTCATGGGTGCCGGAGCCGTCATCTTCCTGATCGGCATCGTGCTGCTGGCGCGTCGCCGCCGCACGGAGTCCGTCACGCGCACCGCGGTCGACCCCAACGTCAACGAGCAGGTCACCCGCCGGAGCACGAGCACGACGGACGACGCCGCCGGTCTCTGAACGACTTTCCGGCTGCGGGCGCTGCGGTGCCCGCAGCCGGAGTCATGTGCGCGGGTGTTCGGAGGTGGTCTCGCACTCCGCGCGGTTTCGCGGGACAATGACCCCAGCGATCCCCGGCATCCAGCAGGCCGCGGAGCGTCACCCGACACGCACGAACTCGACGGCCGAGGCACTTCCTTGACGAGCCCGAGCCGCCGAAGGCTTCCTCTGGGGGGTGGCCTGGATGGACGAACCCGCGATCGGCTCCGACACCGGCGGCGAGCTCACCGAACTGCGCAAGCGCGCGTACGGCCCCCGCCCCGACATCGAGGAAGACCCGGCGGCACTGGCCCGACTGATCGAGCTCGAGGCCGCGCAGCACGGGTCGAGTGATCCCATCGAACCCATGGCGGTGCCACTCGCCGGGACGCCTGAGCCCGCGCCGACGGTCACCGCGATTCTCACGACGGAGCCGCCGTCGCCCCCGCCGAAGAAGGCCCCTTCCGCGCCGACGCGCCGATGGGGACTCGTCGCTCCGGCAGTCGGCGCGGCGATCGCTTTGACCGGCGTCCTCGCCGCGGTCGTCGTGGCATGGGAGCCGCCGCCGGACGCCGTCATGCATCCGACCGGCGCCGAGCCCGACGACCCGCTCTTGACGCTCCTGGCAGCAGAGGGCCCGCGACTCGGCCCGAACGCGGAGGGGATCTCGGACATGCAGATCGACCTGTCGACGTTGCGCGCATTCGGGACCTACCTGGAGGTCGAAGTGTGGTCGGCGAGGAACGTCTTCGGGTCGCCCTGCCTGATCGGGGTGCATCGGACCACGGAAGACGTCGTCGCTCGGCGGTGCATGCCGACAAGTGCCGACCTGTTCATGGACATGCACTGGGACGTCCACCACGGCGACGACGTCCGACGCGCTCTCCCCGAAGGCCAGGTACTGCGCTTCTTCCTGCGCGCGGACGCCGTCGACGTCCATGTGCTGGTGTCGGAGGGGGTCGGGTGATGGCCGAGACAGCGCAGGACGCCGCCCGCGGTGCGGCGTCGCGGCGACGGGGAATGCCGTCCCGGTGGGGCATGGTCTGGATCGCCGCCGGGATCGGACTCGCCATCGCGTACGGAGTCGGGTGGGTCTTGAGCCCGCACCCCGACGCCACGCTCCAACGAACCGACGGCGAGACACCGTGGAATATCACGAGTCTCCTGGACTACTCGTCCGTCGAGGTCGAACCGGCCACGCTGAAACCATACGAGGAGTTCCGAGGGCTCCAACCCTGGTTCGCCTCGGACTCGCTGGGCACCCCCTGCCTCTTCATCGTCGAGCCGTCGACAGACTACCTTCAGGGGAGCGCGTGCACTCCTCAGGAGGCAGACCTCATCGTCGACGTCGGCGCGTGGCCGGTGTACAACGACAGTTTCGCCGAGGGACTTCCCGACGGGACGATCATCAGGTTCCAACTCCGCGGGGACGCGGTCGACGTAACGGTTCACCGTCCGGCGGAGACGGCCGGTCGCTAGTGCTGCTGCGCGTCCGACTCATCGGAGCGTTGCTCGGTGTGCGACATGTCCGAAGTGCGGCGACGGCTTGCTCCAGAGGTAGAGTGACCACGCGCCCACTTTGAATGGGCGGTCGCCCATTGGAGGTCGGATGCCCACCGGTCACGCGCTTCAGGATGCTCGCCGCGTCCTGCTGGATGCAGGACGGCAAGTTCTCGCGGCACACGGGGCCGACGCGCTCACCAGCAGGTCGGTGACCAAGGCGTCCGGCGTCGCCAAGGGTGTGCTGCATCGCCACTTCGAGGACTTCGACGCCTACGTCGCAGCCCTCGTGGCTGACGAGGCCGTCCGCATCCAGGCGATCGAGCCGCGTGTGGCGGACTCCGCCGCGGCTGCGACCACGGATGTGATCGAGCAGACCTTCACACCGACGATGCTCGGGCTCGTGAGCCTCGTCATCGGCCGCGACGGGGTGCGTCGGCGTGTCGGCAATGGTTCGCCCGGCATTCCGCTGCTCGGCGATGCGACGACCGCGGTCGCGGACGTCCTGGCCGCAGGACGCGAGGTCGGGTGGATCCGGAAGGACGCCGACGTCCCCGTTCTGGCATTGGCGCTCGCGGGCAGCGCCTACCTCCTGTCGGCGGGAGCGTCGGGCGCCCTCCCGGATCACGACGCCGTGCCAGACGTCGTCGAGTCGATCCTCGCGGCGTCCCTCTGAACCCGCCGGAAGACCGACCCGATCACTGCTCGCGCTCGACCGGCAACCACAGTTCGCACGTCGCCGTGCTGAAGTCAGGGGAGCGGTCGAGCACCGCCACGATCGACGGACCCGGCCGCAGTCGCCAGGGGTTGGACGGGAACCAGTCGCTCGCCGTTGCGGCCCAGGTCGATTGAAGTGCGGCGGGGTATGGGCCTTCCGTGCGGAAGACCGCCCACGCGCCGGCCGGAACCTCGATCACATCGAGATCATCGGGCGGGGAGACGTCCTCACCGACCGCGACACCGTGGAGGTAGGTCAGCTCGCTGCCCTCGATGTAGTCGGGGTCGATGTCGACACTCACCTGCAGCAGCCCCGCGGGCTCGGTACTGCTGAGGTCCTTGAGCCGCGCGTGCTCGGCGACGGGCAGAGCGGCGATGTGGGCCTGGATGTGCGGATTGACCCCCTGGTGGATGAGGGGCACGCGTGCGGCACGACCGATCAGCAGGAAGGCCGGTCGGTCGGCGATACGGGTGTCCATGGGTGTGCTCCCTTGTACGGTCAGGCGGAACCTGAGCTGCGATTGCGATCGAAGGGGACCGCCGTCGCGGCGCACCTCAGCAGGGCTCGCCCCGTGCACCGCACGGAACGCACGACCGAACGCCTCGGTGGAGCCGTAGCCATGGCGCACCGCGATGTCGAGCATCTCGCCGTCGCCGAGCACATCAGCGGCAGCGACGGTCATCCGCCGGCGGCGGATGTACTCCGACAGCGGCATGCCAGCGAGCGAGGAGAACATGCGGCGTACGTGGTACTCGGTGGTGCCGAGGCCGGCGGCGAGCCCGGCGACGTCGACGTCGTCCGACAGGTCGGCTTCGACGAGCTCGATCACCCGGTTGAGAATCGCGATCACGGTTCCTCCTTCCACACCAGCCTCGTCGGGCGCGCACGGACGCGCCCGACTATCCCGGTTCGATTCGATCGTGCCGTACCGGATGTCAGAAGGGCGGGTTCTCCGGCGGTTCGGGGATCCGGTCGAGCAACGCGCGGACGCGTTCTCGCAGGCCCGCGAACGGGTTCGTGGTGTGATGCCCGCTGGGAAACTCGACCTCGATGCTGCCGTCCTCCCGCCTCTGATGCCGGAGCAGCGTGGTGTCTTTCAGCGCGTGGTCGGGGTCGCACAGCGGATCGAGGTTCGCAATGTCGGTTTCGCCGCGACCAGGACCGTGAAAGGCACAATGGTGATCGATGTCTCCGTCGATCGCGAGGCGGTCGCAGCCGTCGCGTGCGCACGTGCCATGCACCAGAGCCAGCCATTCTCGTTGCGCACGGGTGGCCTTGCGGGCTCGCCGGTCCATATCGAGGATGACGCCGGCGACCGGGTCGGTGATCACCCTTGTGAATGCGCCGGCGTCGAGGAGCATCTGCCGGGCGGTGGCATCGTCGATCGCTCCGAGTCCGGGGATCAGGCAGTCACTGTTCAGATCGAGACCCGCCACCTCGGTGGAGATCGCCGGGAGGCGCACGCTCGCCCTCGCCGCGGGAACGAGCCGGTCGAGAGGAACGGTCACGAGCACCTTCGACTTCACTCGAGTGACGTCGCCGCCGATCAACATGTCAGCGAACAGATCCGCACGGATCTGCCCTGTCGTGCGACCGTCGCGCTCGACCGCAGGCATCTGCTTCGCCGTCAGCGAGGGCTCGCGGTCGAAAGCCTGTGCACGATCTATTGTGACCATCGCATATACCCACGACATGCCGTCAGCGACGTCCTCGACGTACACCGTGCGTCGAGCGAAGGCGGCTGCGTGCCGCTGCGTGCGGGTGCACGCCGTCACCCGGTCGGCGACCAGGCGAGCCTGCCGGCGGGTGCCGCTGACGGTGGACGACACGGCGATATCGCGCATCAGCTCATCGAACCCGCCGCTCGCATCGGGCACGCGCTCGATGAGCGGCAACTGGGCGAGTACGGCCTTCACATGGGCGATCGATATCAGCCCATCGCGCGCGGCCTGCCAAACGCGGGGGAGTTGCGCGAGCGCCCGCTGCGCCACGGCCGCCGACGACCGCACTTCGCCCTCCGTGAGCCGCAGCCGCGAAGACGCCTCGAGAGCTGCGCACCGCTCCGCCAGCGTGGCATCGCCGCCGAGCGATGGAAATCCTCCGGTCAGGCGCGGATCGAAGTCCACGTTCACGTACAGCTCAGGATGTGCGCGCGCGAAGTCGAGCACCTCGGCGAGATGCTCGCTCTGCCGCGCCGCACGCCGGTTCATCTCGAACTGCGCTGATTCCGCGTCCGCGAACAACTCCCTGAGCACGAACGCATGGCCCACATGTTCCACGGTCGGCGAGAGGGCTTCCATGAGTCGAGTTTAGTACATCTCTTCGATTATGCATAGATCTGACGTGAAGGTTGATCGAAGATAAGACGTCTGATCGCGCCTCCAGCGATCCTCACGCCGACCGCGCCGCTACGGTGGATCCGCCGCTCGAAAACCTCTCGGCGGGGGAGAAGCTCATATGCCCTCCAGGCCGAACCGCGTGTCGACGCCGTCGAACCGGGCCGCCGGGAGGCTCGGCGCCGCGTCGCGAGCTTCCAGCGTGTGGAGTCGGCGGCCGCCCTTGACAGTTACCGTGTCGTCCGCATCCAGCGCGTGCACACGACACAGCATGCTCAACGCCGACGAAGTTGCGGCCTTCCTTGATAAGCGCGACATGGCCTCGCGCGACGCTTTGAGCTGATGCGCTGACGTCCACGCGAAGCTCGCTGGCCCCGCATTCGACCTGTGCTCACGGGAGCTACAGCTCGATGACGACGTCGGCGTGCCGATTGCCGCCGCACTGTTCGGTGCCGTCGATGCGTACCCAGTCGAGGTCGAGGATGCTCTCCTGGACGATCGCCCCGGCGGCGTCAGAGACGCGGTATCCCATCAGCGCGGGGAGTCGAGCAGTGTTGCGGTCCACCCAGCGATGCTGTCGCCTTCGAGGCCGAATATCCCGGTTGCGAGAGGTGTCGCCGTGGATCCGACCTCGACTGGTTCCTCGACAGGCCCCGGTGTGCAATCCTCCCCGCTGCAGAGCTCAAGGCTCAGCCCGGCTGTGGGTGCTGACAGCTGGATCGATGCGGCGCTGCTGTACCCGATCGCGGGGCACGCGAACGGGATCGGAAACGATGTGCAGCCAGTGAGCGCGAGAATCAGTGCGGCCGCGACGATCGAAGAGGCGAGGCGTCGCATGGAGCCCAGTCTCGGGCCGATCGGGCCTCGCGCGAGGAGATCGTTATGAGCCTGCGACTTCGCCTGCGCTCACGCCCGTCCGTTCGGACACGCGCTCGCGCCGGCTACGGAGACGGAAGGCCACCCAGCGCGCGAACGCGGTGCACCCGCCGCAGACCGCGGCGAAGAACAGCGCGAGAAGCTGGATCGGCTCGGCGAGCGGCGCTCCAGCCGCTGCAGCCAACGCGACCACGGCGGCCGCAACGAAACCGAGCAGGCCGAACGCGACCACGTGAACCCAGCGACGGCGAACCCTGCGCAGCGCCCACCCGAGCAGCCACGCGAACGGCGCGCCAAGCCAGGTGAGGGCCAATGCGATGACGGCGTAGACGACGGCCGTGTAGGCGAGGAGGGGGTACACCCCGGTGTCACGGAACGTGTCCGGATATCTGATGGAGCCGTATGCCAGGGAGAGAACCATGAACGTCACCCAGACCGTCAGCGTGTGGAGCGTGACGTCACGGAATGTGAATGGCGTCGCGTCTGGGGAGGTGGCGGGAGGTGCCATCGTCATACAGGCAGTGCTACGGGCGCAGGACGAGAACGTCGCCTGGTTGGATCACCTTCGAGCCGAAGCGGTCGTTGTACGCGCCGACCGTGACGTAGTCGACGCAGAATCGCTCGCCGATGGCGATCAGCGAGTCACCGGGCGCGACAGTGTACGTCTCGATCAGGCCGTCAGCGGTGTACCCAACCTCGCCGGACGCGGACGCCGTCACGCCCATATCGGTCAGCTCTCCCGCCAGTCTCGCGCTGGGGTCGTGCGCGCCGTAGGGGTGGATCGCTGCGTTCGTTGCACAGTCGCCGGGACCCTCCGCCGAGAACCAGGTCCCGTTGCCCGCAGAGATCAGGGGTTCCTTCTCAGAGGCAACGACATCCTCCTCCGCGGCAACGACATCGTCAGCTTGCGCCGCAGATGCGGGCTCGGCTTCACCACCCGGGCTGAACAGTGCCAACTCTGACAACGCGCCCGTGGCTGTCGCGACGGCTGGTGCGGCGACAGCGACGAGTCCGGCGATGACGAGCACGGAGATCCCAGCAGCAATCTTCGCGGCGCGGTCCATGCGGACGACGTTAGTGGACTGCGTGTTCCATAACCAGGACGCCGGAACCTGCGGGAGTAGCCACCGACGAGCGGGCTCGTTCGACGCCAAACAAAGGAGGTCGAGGGGAGAGGTCAATTCGCATCAGACGCGAAGATGTCGTCTGGAGTTGACATAATGTGCATTATCGGCGCAACGGAGAAGGCGCGCGAACGGAACCCCTTCCGGGCCCCCGCGCCAGAAGGGGTTCCCAGAAGGGGTCCACCACCGAAGTTCGCCCACGCGCTCCTGCCCGCGCGCTGAATCGCCGCGCAGACGAGTCAGTGTCAACCGGATGACTTTCCCTGATCGTGTTACACCGCTGTAGTTCCGTCAGGCACCGGGGGTCGCAGCATCCGTCGTCATCCGGCGGATTCGCGGATGAACAGCGTCTGCGCGACGATCATCCGCTCGATCTGCTTCGGGTCGACCGATTCGTCGGACGCATGGATGCGCGCCAGCGCCGTGTCCTCAAAGGCGGCCACGGTCACACGACCCAGTCGCCGTCCCGCATGAGCACGCGGCCCGCCAGTTCGTTCGACTCGCGCCACGCCTGGATCCGGGTCGGCCGCAGCACGAGGAACACGTAGCCGGCGAGCCCGCGCGGGTCCCAGTCCGCCTGCGCCGCGTAGGCCTCGCCGAGCGGTGCGTCGTCGTCCACGCCCGCCGACCGCTCGAGCACGACGTCGATCATCGCGACGTCACGCGTCGGACCGACCGCCAGTCGCGCGACCCCGGACGCACCGAGGTTGCGCGCCGTCACCGATCCGCCCTCCAGCGCGATGACCGCCCGGTCCTCGATCCACGCGAGCGACAGCGGCACGAGATGCGGTGCCGCCTCCGCCGATGCCGTCGCCACCCAGACGTCGGCCGCCGGAGCCGTCAGCGCCGTGAGCAGATCGGCCTTGCGGGTCACGCGGTCACGGGGTTCAGGCATCCGTTTCTCCCTTGGTGTCGGCGGGGGTCAGTCTGTCAGAGGGTGACGCGCGATTCGCTCCCCAGGGAACGATTTCCTAGGCTCGAAGCATGCTGGAATCGCTCACCGGGTTCGTCGTCGTGGGCGTGGCGATCCTCGTGGGCTGGATCCTCGGGCGCATCGATCTGCTCGGCGAGCACGCGCGGCCCGTGCTCGCGCGCCTGACCTTCTTCGTGCTCTCGCCGTTCCTGCTGTTCGTCGTCCTCGCGCAGGCCGACGTCCATACCCTGTTCTCGGCGCTCCTGCCGGTGTCGGCGATCGCGGCCGTGGCGGTCATCCTCGTCTACGCGGTCATCGCCCGTCTCCTCTGGCGGCGCTCCGCCGGCGAGACGGTGATCGGCGCCCTGAGCGCAGGTCAGGTCAACTCGAACAACATCGGCATCCCGCTGTCGCTGTACCTCCTCGGCAGCGCGGCGTACCCGGCGCCGGTCATCCTCATGCAGCTGCTGGTGTTCACCCCGATCACTATGGCGATCCTGGATGCTGTCACCACCGCCCGCGCATCGCTCTGGCGCGCGGTGGCCCGGGTGGCGACCAACCCGATCGTGGTCGGGTCCGTGCTGGGCACACTCGTGTCGGTACTGGACATCGACCTGCCCCCCGTCGTGATGGAGCCGGCGATGCTCATCGCGAACGCGTGCGTGCCGATCCTCCTGATCGCGTACGGCATCTCGCTGCACGGGCAGCGCGTGCTGGGATCGTCGGGGCGCCGGCGCGACATCGTTCTCGCCACGACCCTGAAGCTCGTCGCGATGCCCGTGATCGCGTGGGCGGTCGCCGAGTTCGTGTTCGGCCTCTCGCCGCAGGACGTGCTCATCGTCACGGTGCTCGCCGCGCTGCCCACGGCGCAGAACGTCTTCAACTACTCGCAGCGCTACGACGTCGGCGAGACGATCTCGCGCGACACCGTGTTCCTCACGACGATCGGCTGTGTCCCGGTGCTGATCCTCGTCACACTGCTGCTCGGCTGACCCGTCTCACCGGGTTAGGGCCGCGCGATCTCGTGCAGCATCCCCAGCACGAGCCGCACCTCGTCCCCGTCGCGCAGCACGGTGAAGAGCGTGTGGGTGCACGAGCGGCAGCGGACGATCGCCGCCGTCTCGTCGATCTCGACGACGGCCTCCGCAAGCGGTGCGGCGTCGCCGCATCCGCCGCACACGCCGACCAGCGCGGTGACGTCGGCGCCGAACACATCCCACAGCATCCCCGCCGCGGCGTTGCCGTCGACGACGCTCGCGGCGTTCGCGGCACGCATCATGCACCTCCGAAGCGTTCAGTCCTGATCCGGGCGGGCTCATGGCCCAACCCGACGAGCGCGTCGGCGACGTGCTCGACGAACCCCGTGGGTCCGCACACGTACACGATCGGCTCCTGCGACGGCTCCCAGGTCGCCGCGCGCAGTGCGTCGTCGTCCAGCCTCCCGACCGGATCCTTCCAGCCGTCGGGCGCCGCGCGGGTGTACCGCCACGTGACCCCCACTCCCCCGTCTTTGGCCAGCTGCTGGAGGTCATCGCGATATATCGCGTCTCTCGCCGTCCGGACGGAGTAGAGCAGCCGGAGGGATGCTGCCGCCCCGGCATCCGTCGCAGCCCGCACCATCGCCATCAGCGGCACGATTCCCGACCCCCCGGCGATGAGCTGCACGGGCGCCTCTCCCCCGGGTCGCCACACGAAATAGCCTCCGAGGGGGCCCTTGACCTCGAGCTCGTCGCCCGGGAGCACATCCTCCACGAGGTACGGCGACACCTCACCCTCGGGGATCTCGTCGACCGCCAGTTCGATCGTCTCGGCGGCACCGTATGAGCCGAGCGAGTACGACCGCACCGCCTGGTAGCCGTCCTCAGCGGTGAGCCGGATGTCGACGTGCTGGCCCGCGATGTTTCCGGGCCAGCCGGTCACCTCGAGCCGCAGGATGCGCGCCGACGGTGTCGCGGGAAGGACCTCGGCGACGCGGCCCGGCCGCCAGCCTCCGACCGTCACCAATACCGCTCCTCGGTCCAGGGGTCGCCGTGCATGTTGTAGCCGTTCTGCTCCCAGAACCCGGGCTCGTCGTCCTGCATGAGGGTGAGTCCGCGCACCCACTTCGCGCTCTTCCAGAAGTACAGGTGCGGCACGAGCAGCCGCGCCGGACCGCCGTGCTCGGGGTCGAGCGGCTCGCCCTCGAACTCGAAAGCGACCCACGCCTTCCCGCCCAGCAGATCCTCCATGGGCACGTTGGTCGTATAGCCGCCGTAGGAGTGCGCCATGGCGAATTCGGCATCGGTGTCGACCGTGTCGAGCAGCGTGTCGAGCGACACGCCGCGCCAGGACGTGCCCAGCTTCGACCACCGCGTCACGCAGTGGATGTCGGTGTCGACGTCCTCGATCGGCAGGGCCATGAACTCGTCCCACGTCCACGAGACCGCGTCGCCTGCTTCGGTGCGGATGCCGAAGCGCCAGTCCACCTGCTCGATGCGCGGCGTCGGACCGGCCGAGAGCACCGGAAAATCCTCCGTCAGGTACTGCCCGGGCGGAAGCCGTGGATCGCTCTCGCGGCGACGCGCTCCGAACCCTCTCGACACGACGGCCATCGAAACCCTCCTCCTGCACGCCGCACCGGACGCGCACGGTCACGCACGCTCACGCTAGCGCGGTGCGGCCCATCGGGGCGATGGGCATCGGGCAACACACGTTCACGGTCGCTTGCATGTTCGATGTGGGGTCTAAGCTTTAGCCGCACCACGTACAGGGAACTCTCAGAAAGGCCCCCCATGTCCACTGCATCCGAAGCCGAGAAGTCGGCCGTCAACGGAATCCGCACGGCGCTCGGCGTCGGCGGCGTCCTCGCCATCATCGTCGGCATCCTGATCCTGGTCTGGCCGGGCAAGACCGCTGCGGTCGTCACGGCGATCATCGCGATCTATGCGATCGCCGCCGGCCTGGTCTACGCCGGTCTCGGGATCTTCTCGAAGACCAAGGGCGGCTGGGCCCGCGTCGGCCACATCGCGCTCGGCATCCTGTTCATCATCGCCGGCGTCGTGGCCCTCTTCAACCTGGGTCAGACCACCGCGTGGCTCGCGCTGTTCCTCGGCATCCTCATCGGAATCATGTGGATCGTCGAAGGCATCGTCGCGCTGTCGACGCTCGGCGACGCGTCGTCGAAGGGCTGGTCGATCTTCTTCGCCATCCTGAGCATCATCGCCGGTATCGTCGTGCTCTTCGCGCCGGTCTGGGGTGTCGCGATCCTCTGGTGGATCCTCGGCATCTCGCTGGTCGTGCTCGGCATCATCAACGTCGTCCGCGCCTTCACCTTCAAGGGCGACATCTGATCCGCGCCTGAAACGTCGTCGGCCCCGGGAGCGCAAGCTCCCGGGGCCGACTCGTGTCTGTGATCGGATCAGCCGACCGGCAGATGCCGGTTCCACCAGTCCAGCACCGCGTCGAAGCGCTGGACGCGGTGCCGCGGCTGACCGGCGCGCGTGAGCTCGTGGTTCTCGCCGGGGAACACCAGCAGTTCGGCCTCGGTCCCCTGGCGCTTGAGCGCCGAGTAGTACCGCGTCGCCTGCTCGAGCGGGCAGCGGAAGTCGAGCTCCGAGTGCATGACCAGTGTCGGCGTCGTCACCTGGCCGACGACGGCCATCGGGCTCTGGCGCGCGATGTCCTCCACCGAGACGCCGACGTATTCGTCACCGAAGAACGAGCCGATGTCGCTCGTGCCCTGGAACGAGAGCGGCTCGAGGAAGCCGCGCTCGACGATCGCGCCGGCGAAGCGGTGGTCGTGCGCGATGACCCACGCCGTGAGGTAGCCGCCGTACGAGCCGCCCTGCACGCCGACCCGCTCTCCGTCCAGGCGCGCGTCGTCCGCGATCGCCCCCTCGAGGAAGTCGATGACGTCGGCGAAGTCGACCGTGCCCATCTGCTGGCGGATGCTGCGCCCGTGCGCCCTTCCGTACCCCGCGGATCCGCGGGGGTTGGAGTAGACGACCGCGTATCCCGCATCGACGAGCACCTGCGTCTCGTCGAACAGGTGCACCCCGTACGACGCGAAGGGCCCGCCGTGGATCTGCAGGATGACCGGGAACGGTCCCTCGCCCTCCGGCGTCGCGACCCATCCGTGCACCGGGTAGCCGTCGCGCCCGGTGACCGTCAGCTCCCGCGGGAGGGCGATTCCGGATGCTGCGGCGCGAGCCCCGAACGCGGTCAGCGTGCGCGCGGCGCCGTCTTCGATGAGCACGAGCTCGCCGAACGAGTCGGGCTGCGACACGGCGGCCACGATGCGGCCGCCGCCGGTGGCGTGGCCGCCGACCTCGACGTCTCCGCCGAGGAGCTCGGTGACCCCGCTGTCGCGCGTGACCCGCAGCAGTCGCACGCGGCCGCGTGCGGCATCCTGCACGAGGAAGCCGTCGCCGTCCACCCGCAGGTGCCCCTCGCCGAGGTTCAGCGCGTCGGCATCGGTGACGCGACGCGCACCGCCGTCCTCGAGAAGCCACAGTCCGACGCCGGGGGCGATGAAGTCCACGCCGTCGCCGACCTCGTGCGCCAGGAGGGCGATCGTGCCGTCAGGGGCGACGACCGCTTCGTAGATCGCGATGCCGGTGTCGGTTCCCAGCACCTCACGCTGCCCGGAACCGTCCACCGCGAGGGCGATGAGGCGGTCGCGCAGATCGCGGCGGTCGGACTCGATCTCGTCGGGAACGGTGAGGATCTCGCGTCCGTCGACCGTGAAGACGACCCTGCCGTGGGATGCCGTGCCCTCCGTGAGCTGGCGCGCCTCCGCGGCGACCAGCGTCTTCTTGGGCGGCGTCTCGTCATCGGGGCGCACCGCCGATGCCGGCTTGTAGAACGGCTCGGCGTCCACCGCGGGCGCGGCGATCACGAAGATGTGGGCGGGCCGGTCGCCGATGTAGCCGAGGCCGTTCGCGTGCCACCGCACACCGGTGATGTGCCGTGGTGCCTCGGCCGCAGCATCCAATCCCTCCACGCTGCCGTAGCGGCCCTTCTCGGGCACGCGCGCGACGAACGCGATGGTCGCACCGTCCGGCGACCAGGCGAAGTCCTCGACGCCCAGCACCGCGTCGGTCGCCTGCACCGGCTCGCCACCGACCGCGGCGACCACATGCACCTGCGGCTTGCCCTTGGCGTCGCCGCGCACGAACGCGATGTGCGTGGCGTCGGGTGAGAGCTGGGGGGCGCCGTCGGCGGTGCCGCGTGTGAGGCGGCGCGGCGTGCCGTCGGGCAGATCGACGCGCCACACCTGTCCGACGTTGCGGTTGGCGGCGATGTCGGGGCGCGAGGTCGCGAAGACGGCGAACGAGCCGTCGCCGGCGATCTCGGGACGCCCGACCGAGACGAGGGTCTCGATGTCGTTCGCCTTCATCGGGTCACTCCGTCTCGAACGACGAGACGTCGCCGACGAGACGGGTGTTGTCCGCCGGCACCGGCTCGAGCGCGGCCTGCGCGACCTCGGCCGCGAACTCCGACACGTTGTAGAGCTTGCCCGCATCCTCGCGGCGGGCGGCGATCGCGCCCGGGTTGGCCCGCTCGAGCAGCGTGGCCGTGATGGTGCCCTCGATCATGTCTCCCGAGACGACGACGAACTCGACACCGCGCTCGGTGAGCGCGGGGATGCGCTCGCGCAGGGCGTCCTCGCCGGCGCGCTTGGAGAGCGCGACCGGCTCGTACTCGGGCATCGTCGGGGTGGTGCGGATGAAGTGCGCCTGGTGGCTCGTGACGAAGACGACGCGCGAGCCGTCGCCGAGCAGGGGCAGGGCGGTCTCGAGCACGTTCACCTGGGCGTCGCGGTTGAGCAGGAGCGCGTAGTCCTCGGCCATGCCGGACTCCATGCCGCCCGACGCGTTGAGCACGAGGATGTCGAGCGAGCCGAACGTGTTCGCGACCTCGTCGAACATCGCCTGGACGGATGCGGGGTCGGTGAGGTCGGCGCCGACCACGAGCACCTGGACGCCCAGCTCGCGCAGCTCGCCGGCGAGCTTCTCGGCGCGCGGAGCCTTGTTGCGGAAGTTGATGACGACGTTCGCCCCGGCCTGTGCGAGGTAGCGGGCCGTGTCGGCGCCGATGCCGCGGGACGAGCCCGTCACGAGGGCGGTCTTGCCGCTCAGCGAGCTCTCGGGAAGCGGGGTCAGTGTCTCAGTCACGTGTAGACCCTACCTGCTAGGTTCGGACTGAGGAGGCGCACCGTGGAGCTCATCGAGGTCGTCGAACAGTGGGCATGGATCGGCTGGCTCGTGCTGATTCTCGTGTTCCTCGTGATCGAGATGCTGACTCTCGACTTCACGTTCCTGATGCTGAGCATCGGCAGCCTCGCCGGCCTCGTCACCGATCTGCTCGGCGCTCCGATCTGGCTGCAGGTGATCATCGCCGCCGGCGTCGCCGCCGCCCTCGTGCTCCTGCTGCGCCCGCCCCTGCTGCGGCGATTGCGCCGCGGCGAGGACCCGACGCCGTCGAACGTCGACGCTCTCATCGGCCTGGGCGGCACGGTCGTCTCGTCGGTCGGCGCGCACCGCGGCCAGGTCAAGCTCGCCAACGGCGACGTGTGGACCGCGCGCACCGAGGCCGGAGACCTCGAGCCCGGCACGCGGGTGCGCGTCAGCCGCATCGAGGGCGCGACGGCGGTCGTCCGCTCCGACTCCCCTGCCCCCCTCGCCCCCGCACCGGAGGACCCGCTCGCATGAACGACTTCACCTCGGCCATCCCGACGGCGATCGGGTGGATCCTCGCGATCGCGGTCTTCATCTTCGTGCTGGTCGTGATCTTCCGCTCCATCCGGATCATCCCGCAGGCCAGCGCGGGGATCGTCGAGCGCCTGGGGCGCTATCACAAGACGCTCAGCCCCGGTCTGAACCTTCTGGTTCCGTTCATCGATCGGCTGCGCCCGCTCATGGACATGCGGGAGCAGGTCGTCTCGTTCCCGCCGCAGCCGGTGATCACCGAAGACAACCTCGTGGTGTCCATCGACACGGTCGTGTACTTCCAGGTCACCGATGCCCGCGCGGCGACGTACGAGATCGCCAACTACCTCAGCGCGGTGGAGCAGCTGACCACCACCACTCTGCGCAACGTGGTCGGCGGGCTCAACCTCGAGGAGGCGCTGACCAGTCGCGACAACATCAACGGCCAGCTGCGCGTCGTGCTCGACGAGGCGACCGGCAAGTGGGGCCTGCGCGTGTCGCGCGTCGAGCTCAAGGCCATCGACCCGCCGCACTCGATCCAGGACTCGATGGAGAAGCAGATGCGCGCCGAGCGCGAGCGCCGCGCGACGATCCTCACCGCGGAGGGGTCGAAGCAGTCGCAGATCCTCGAGGCCGAGGGCCGGCGGCAGGCCGAGATCCTCAAGGCCGAGGGCGACAAGCAGGCTGCCGTGCTCCGCGCGCAGGGCGAGGCCGAGGCCATCCAGACCGTCTTCGACGCCATCCACTCCGGCAACCCCGACGACAAGCTGCTGGCCTACCAGTACCTCCAGACGCTGCCGAAGATCGCCGACAGCGCGTCGAGCAAGCTCTGGATCATCCCGAGCGAGTTCACGGAAGCGCTGAAGGGTCTCACCGGCTCCTTCGCCGGTGTGATGACGGATGCTGCAGCCAAGGGTCGTGCCCCTGCCGCGGGCGGCTCGGCCACCGGCGGTCCCGCGATCGGCGGTGCGCCGCCCGCGGTCACCCCGCCCACCCCGTGACCCACCCCTGGTTCGAGGGAGTCGCGACGCCGCGCGTCCTCGCGCACCGGGGCCTTGTGACGCCCGATGCGGCGCGCGGCGGCATCGTCGAGAACTCCTTCGCCGCGGTCGCCGCGGCGCACTCGGCCGGAGCGGACTACGTCGAGTCGGACTGCCACCGCACCGCCGACGGCGTCGTCGTCCTGTTCCACGACGACGACCTGTCGCGCGTCACCGGCGACCCGCGCAGGATCGCCGACGTGACGGTGCGCGAGCTCGAGCATCTGATGGCCGCCCGGGGCGGGCTCATCACGCTCGCACAGGCCCTGCACTCCTTCCCGGCCATGAGGTTCAACCTCGACGTGAAGGCGGCGGATGCCGCGACCGCTATCGGCACCGCGATCGCGCCGTTCGCCGACCGGGTGCTGGTGACGAGCTTCTCCGACGAACGGCGGCGCGCCGCGCTGGGCGCGGCTCGGGCCGCGGGCGAGACGTCGGGGCGCAGCATCCGTCCCGCCACCTCCGGTGGCCGCGGCACCATCGGACGCGTGCTGGCCGCCGTGTCGGCGCGCTCGGATCGGCTGGTCGCGCGGGCTCTGGCCGGCGTCGACGCACTCCAGGTCCCCGAGCGGCAGGGCCGCCTGCGCATCGTCACACCGCGGCTCATCGAGGCGGCGCACCGGCATGGCGTCGAAGTGCACGTCTGGACGGTGAACAGCCCCGACGACATGGTCCGGCTGGTCGAGATGGGTGTCGACGGCATCGTCACCGACCGCGCGGACGTCGCGCTCGCCGCTCTCGCCTAACATGGGGTGGTAACGGTCCGCATCTCCCCCTGTGCATTCACCGTGAAAGGTCGATGAACAGGGGTCCTTCGGATGATCCGCTCAGGTCACTTCGTTATACCTGTACAGCGACGAGAGGACCACAAAATGGCAGACCGCAGTCTGCGCGGCATCCGACTCGGCGCCCAGAGCCTACAGAGCGAAGAGGGCGTCGTGTTCCATGAGCGCGCACAGCACATCTACTCGTGCACGTCGTGTGGACGTGACACGACTTTGACCTTCGCGGCCGACGCCGAGGTTCCGCCCGCCTGGGAGTGCCGCACGTGCGGTGCCGAGGCGCTGCTGCGGATGGGCGAGGGCACCGCGACCGTCGACCACTCCGGCGACAAGACGCCTCGCAGCCACTGGGACATGCTCCTGGAGCGCCGCACCATCCCCGAGCTCGAAGAGCTGCTCGAGGAGCGCCTCGCTTACGTCCGCGCCCGCCGCGGCGCCGGCGCGACGGTCGACAAGCTCAGCGCCTGACCCGCGCTTCGCGCGACGCCGGCCCTACGGGGCCGGCGTTTTCGCGTTCCCTCCGGAGCGGCGTCGCACCACGATGCCGAGCCCGGCGAGCACGATGACGCTGCCCCAGGACACGAGCGCATTCAGCCACGACCCGATGACGACCGCGGGCGTGAGACCCGTCCGCAGAGGCACGTCGGTGAGCATGTGTCCCGGTTCATCGGCCGGGAGTCCGTCGATCGTGGATCCGTCCGGCGCGATGACCTGACTCGTGCCCACCGTCGACAGGTTGACGACGGAGCGCCCGGTCTCGATCGCGCGCAGCCGCGCGACCGCGAGCTGCTGCAGGTTCTCGTCGGTGCCACGGAAGTCGGCGTTGTTGGTCTGGAAGAGGTAGACGCGCGCGCCCTCGCGCGCGCCCTCCCACACGAGCGCGTCGTAGATGACGTCGAAGCAGATGGCGAGCCCGACGAAGGTGCCGTCGACGTCGAACACCGGCGGCGTCGTGCCAGGCGTGTAGTCACGGCCGATCATCCCGATGAGGTCGGGGGCGATCGACGCGTAGAACTGCCGATCGGGCACGTACTCGCCGAAAGGCACCGGGTTGCGCTTGTCGTACGTCTGCTCGATGCCGGTGCCCTCGCGCCAGAGGAACGACATGTTGAAGTACTCGTCGCCGCGCTTGTCGATGCGGTTGGCGATCAGCGGCGCGCCCACCTGCCTGGCCACGCGGTCGAGGGCGGCCGCGACGACGGGTGACGCGTCGGGATCGACGTCGACGCTGCCCTCCGGCCACAGCACGACGTCGACGTCCTCGGCGCCGAACAGCGGCCTCGTGGCCTCGTACTGGGATTCGAGGATGTCTCCGGCCTCTCGCTCGTCGAAGTAGCCGGCGGGGCCGTTGCCCTGCACGCTGGCGACGCGCATCGAGCCCGCGGGGGTCGTCGCCCACGCGGGGACGACCACGAGCGCGGTGGCGACGAGGGCGAGCACCGCGACCGGGAGGAGGGGACGGATGCCGCCACCCCGCGCCCGCCGCGGAGATCTGACGAGTTCCACCGCGGCGGCGACGAGCGCGACGATGAGGAAGGTGAGTCCGGCGGTGCCGGTCCACGAGACCACCTCGGCGAATGGGCCGTTCACCTGGGAGGTGCCGACGCGCCCCCACGGGAATCCGCCGTACGGGAAACCGCCGATCACCGCTTCTTTCGCGGTCCACAGCCCCGCGACGAGCACCGCTGACAGCAGGATCCGCCCGCGCCGGGGAACGACCTGCGGCACCCAGCGATAGGCCAGCGAGATGAGCACGGCGCCGCCCGCGACGAACAGCGATTCGAGGACCGAGAGCGCGAGCCACGGAAGCGGACCCACCCACTCGGCGGTGAAGTCGACGTTGAGCAGATAGAACGCGAGACCGTAGGCGAGCCCTGTCAGGAACGCTCCGCCCACCCGGCGCCCGATGAGCGTCACGAGCGCCAGCGCGACCGACACGAAGGCCATCGGCCACCACGCGACCGAGGGGAAAGCCAGGTCGAACAGCACCCCGGCCAGCACCGAGAGGGGAACCGCCGCCCACAGCGGGAGGATCGGGCGAGGTGGCACGGGATCAGCCTAGGCGAGCGGAACGGCGATCCTTCGCCGCGTCGGCGCCGCTAGACGCCCGAGTACGCGACGATGCCGCGGCGCACGGCATCCAGCGCCTTGCGAGCCGTGCCGGCGATCGGCTGATCGGCGACGATCGACAGCTGGTCGAGCAGGTCGATGGTCTGCTTCGACCAGCGCACGAAGTCGCCGGCGGCCATGTCGGCCTCGATCAGCACGCGGTCGAGCATGCCGCCGCGTGCCCAGGTGTGCATAGCCTGCGCGAGACCGGCCGAGACCGGCTCGGTGCCGGGCAGCCGGTGCTCCTGCTCGAGGTCGTCGAGCTCCTGCCACAGCGACAGCGTCGCCTCGAACGCCGCACGGAACGCGCCGCGCGGCAGTCCCCGCTCCCCCGGGCCGCCGTCGTCGCGCCTCGGCTCGTACACGAGCGAGCACGCCAGCGCCGCAAGGGAGGCGGCATCGAGGTCCTTCCAGATGCCGCGCCGCAGCGACTCCGCGACGAGGAGGTCCCGCTCGCCGTAGATGCGGCGCATCGTGCGGCCTGCGGGAGTCAGCGCCGTCGCGCCGTCTGTGTCGATCGACACGTACTCGAGCGCGCCGAGCACGTCGACGACGCGGTCGAAGATGCGCGCGACGGTGCCGGTGCGGGTCTCGATCTGGCGGCGCAGCTTGTCGATCTCGCGCTTGAGCTTCCAGTACCGCTCGGCCCACCGCGCGTGGTGCTCGCGGTCGGGGCACTGATGGCACGGATGCCGCTGCATCTGCTTGCGCAGCGTCGCGATGTGGCGCAGCCGCTCGTCGCGCGTGCGCCGCGACGCGTTGGCGTCCTTGCGGTTGAGCTTCTCGACATCGCTCAGCTCACGGCGGATGCGCGAATACTCGGCGAAGTCGCCGCGATCGCACGTCATCGCCTTCGCATAGCCGGCGAGCGACCCCTCCTGCTCCTTGACCTGCCGGGCGAGCCCGACGACGGCACGGTCGGCCTGGAACTGGGCGAAAGACGACTCGAGGATCTCGCGTGCCTTGGCCCGGCCGAACTGATCGATGAGATTGACCGCCATGTTGTACGTCGGCCGGAAGCTCGAGTTGAGCGGGTAGGTGCGACGCGAGGCGAGGGCTGCCACCGCCTGCGGGTCGAGGCCCTCCGTCCACTGGATGACCGCGTGGCCTTCGACGTCGATGCCGCGGCGGCCGGCACGGCCGGTGAGCTGGGTGTACTCCCCCGACGTGATGGCGACACGGGCTTCGCCGTTGAACTTCTCGAGCTTCTCGAGCACGACGGTGCGCGCGGGCATGTTGATGCCGAGCGCGAGCGTCTCGGTGGCGAAGACGACCTTCACGAGCTTGCGCTGGAAGAGCTCCTCGACGACCTCCTTGAACGCCGGCAGAAGCCCCGCGTGGTGCGAGGCCACACCGCGCTCCAGGTTGTCGCGCCAGTCCCAGAACCCCAGCACGGCGAGGTCCTCCTCGAGGAGGGTGCGCGTGCGCTCCTCGATCACCGCGCGGATCTCGCGGCGCTCCTCCTGCGAGGTCAGCCGCACACCGGCGCGGCGCACCTGCTGCACCGCGGCGTCGCAGCCGGCTCTGCTGAAGATGAAGAAGATGGCCGGCAGCAGGTTGGCGCGCGAGAGCAGCTCGACGACGTCCGGCCGGTCGAGGCGCTCGATCCGCTGCACGTTCGCGGACCGCACCGGCCGCTTGCCGCCGCGGTTCGGACGGCGACGGGATGCCTCGTACCCCGCCTGCCGCGCACTGTTCGACGCCTGCACCCGGTGGTTGCGCTCGAAGTTCTGGCCCTTGAAGGAGCGGATGCGCATGAGCTCCTGGTTGACCTGGGCCGTCGCGATGCCGGCGCGGTCGTCGAAGAGCGGCAGCAGGTCGCCGCGCACGAGCACGTGCTGCTCGAGGGGTACCGGGCGGGTCTCCGAGACGATGACTTCGGTGTCGCCGCGCACGGTGTCGAGCCAGTCGCCGAACTCCTCGGCGTTCGAGACGGTTGCCGACAGCGAGATCAGCCGCACGCTGGGTGCGAGGTGGATGATGACCTCCTCCCACACGGCGCCGCGGAAGCGGTCGGCGAGGTAGTGCACCTCGTCCATGACCACATAGCGGAGTCCGCGCAGCGCCGGGGAGTCGGCGTACAGCATGTTGCGCAGCACCTCGGTCGTCATGACGACGATGCGCGCGTTGCCGTTGATGTTGGTGTCGCCGGTGAGGAGTCCGACCTCGCCCTCGCCGTAGACCTCCTGGAGCTCGCGGAACTTCTGGTTCGACAGCGCCTTCATCGGCGTGGTGTAGAACGCCTTGTCGCCGGGCTCGCGCATCGCGAGATGCACCGCGAACTCGCCGACGATCGTCTTGCCGGCACCGGTGGGCGCGGCCACCAGGACGCTGCGGCCTTCCTCGAGGGCGCGGCATCCTTCGATCTGGAAGGGGTCGAGCGTGAATCGCTGGGACGCGGCGAAGTCGGCCGTGATCGGGTGCGTCCGGTCCAGGCGCGCCGACGCGCTCGCTCGTGCGTAGCGTTCGGCGGGAGCGGGCTCGCTCACGAGACCTCGGGCGGAAGCAGCCCCGCGGCGCGGTCTCGCTTGGCCCGGCTGCGGTCGAACAGCATCGACAGCCCGGCTGCCCCGATGAAGAGCACGATCAGGATGCCCGCCAGCATCAGCATGCTCACGACATCGGCGGCCGGCGTGGCGAGGGCGGCGAACGCGGTCGCGACGATGACCGCGACTCTCCAGCCCTTGAGGATCGCCCGGCCCGAGATGATCCCCGCCAGGTTGAGCGCGACGAGGAAGACGGGCAGGACGAACGAGACGCCGATGACGATCATCAGCTTGAACACGAAGTCGTAGTACTCCGCGGCCGCGTAGAAGTTCACGGCGCCATCGGGGGTGAATCCCCACATCAGCTCGATGACATGCGGCACGATCAGCAGCCCGACATAGCAGCCGATGAAGAACAGCGGCACCGCGGCGGCGACGAAGCCGACCGTGTACTTGATCTCCTTGCGGGTCAGCCCCGGCATGATGAATGCCCAGACCTGCCACAGCCAGACCGGCGCCGACAGGAACAAGCCGATGGAGAACGCGATCCGCATGCGCAGATCGAAGGCGGAGGTGACGGTGCCGAAGTTCAGCGCCGAGAAATCGTCGCCTCGCTCTTCGGCGATGACGCGGATCGGTTCGGTGATCCAGTGGATGATCGGGTCGGTGATGACGAAAGCCACCACCATACCTGCGAGCAGCCCGATCGCCGCGATGACAAGACGCCTGCGCAGCTCGAGGAGATGCGCGCCGAGCGACATCCGTTTGTCACGCTTCGGCAGCTCCGGTCCGTCAACGGAAGCGGAGCCGGTTGCGGCCACCATCCGCTACGACTTTTGATCGCGGGAGCCGTCAGTGGTGCCGGGGGCAGCGGGGGTCGTCGTATCGGCGACGGGTGCGTCCGCCACGTTCGCGGTGGTCGATGCCTCCGCGGCCTTGTCGTCGTCCTTCATCGCCTTCATCTCGCCCTTGAACACGCGAGCCGACTGGCCCATGCTCTTCGCGAGTGCCGGCAGCTTCGCCGCGCCGAACAGCAGAAGGATGACGACGAGCAGGATGATCAGGTGCCAGCCGTTCAGATTGCCGAACATGAGGTGCTCCGTCGTTCGCTTCAGCGGGGATGCCGCAAGTCTAATATGCCCGCGAGGCCGTCGCCCCTCGTCACCGGTATTGCGCCAAGCCCGCGTCGGCCCAATCGGCGACGGCGCGGCGCGCGGCCGCGGGCTCGAACACCTCCACAAGGCCGCCGCGGCGCGCCGCCAGGCGTCGGAGGCTGAGCTCGTCGGCGACGCGCATAGTCGCGACCGTGACGCCGTCGGCGGTCTCGAGTGCCGCGCGGTCGAGGTAATCGCCGACGAGCGGCGCGACATCCTCGGCGAAGCGGATGCGCGCGACCACGTCCCCCGCGTCGGTGTCGAACCAGTCCGGGGCCTGTTCGCCCGCGTGCGTGCTCGGGATGCCGGTCAGCTCGAGGTCGCTGACGCGGTCGAGGTGGAACGTGCGCATCGCCTCACGGAGGTGGCACCAGCCCTGCAGGTACCACTGCCCGCTCGCGATGTGCACCTTCACCGGGTCGACGGTACGCGTCGTGGGCGCCGCGTCCGGCGCCTTGTAGGTGAACGAGACGGCCACTCCGCGCCGCAGCGCGTCGGACACGAGGTCGCGCACGGCGTCGACGGGCTCCGTGGCGAGGATCACCTCGGCCGGGATCCCCGAGGCCCCCCGCGCGAGCTTGGCGAGCAGCCCCGCGTACAGCGCGGTGTCGCCCACTCCGGGGATCGACCGTGCCAGCTGGAGACCCGCGAGAAGGGCGGCGGCCTCGCGTGCCGTGAGCTTGGGCGCCCGCTCGAGCCCGACGGAGTTCGTGATGACGATGAGGTCGCGCTGGTCGAGCAGGTCCCAGTCGATGTCGAACAGGTCGTTCGCCATCTGCCAGTACCCGCGGTCGCCGGGCAGCCCGATCACGGTGAGCTTCTCGACCATCGAGCGCATCTGCTCGGCCGAGACGTCGAACTCGTCGGCCGCCTCGGCGAGCGAGACCTCGCCCTTGCCGATCAGGTACGGCACGAGCTGGAGCATGAGGGCCGCGCGATCGGTTGCGACGAGCTGGCGGCGGTCGCTCATGAGTCCCCCCCGTGGAGGTCGCGGGTCGCCGCGAGCCGGTCGATGACGCGATCCCGCAGGTCCGCAGGCGCGACGACCCGCACTTCGGGTCCGTAGGAGGCGAGCTCGTCGGCGAAGATGTGCACGTCGACGTACGGCACGCGGATCCCCTGCTCGGCCGGCTGCGCCCGGCGTGCGAGGCGAAGCGCCGCCTCTGTGCCGGGGTTCACCTCCAGCAGCGCCGAGTTGCGCGCGGCGACCGCGTCGAGGCCCGCGAGCGCACGGTCGCCGGCGCCTTCGCGCAGCGCCGGGTCGAAGGATGCCCGAGTGACGGCGACGGGCCCGACGATGCGGGCGAGGAGGAACGTGCGGTCCTCGCGGACGTCGAGGTCGATGCCGAACACGTGCCACCGACCCTCGTATTCGACGAGGGCGAGCGGCTGCACCCGCCGGGTGCGGGGTGCGGTCTCCCCCGGCTTGAGATAGGGGAAGGTGACGACGCGGCTCGACTCGATCGCCTGCTGCAGCGCCGGGAACGCGGGATCGCGCAGGCTCAGGCGCGGCGAGAACCCGATGATCGGCTCGTCGACCAGGTCGCCGAGGGCGCGGATCTTTCGCAGGCCGCTGCGGGCATCATCCGACAGGGAGCTCTCGCTCCACACCCCGCCGGCGAGGGTCAGCAGCGCCAGCTCGGCCGGCGTGAACTCGATGTCCTCCGGCAGCTCGTACTCGGCGCTCGGCACGCGGTACCGCGCCTCGCGGAGATCGTCCGGGTCTGCCCAGTCGCCGATCGTCTCGATCGGAACCCCGAGGCCCCGCAGCGACTCCTTGTCGCGCTCGAACATCTTCTCGAGCGCGTCCTTGGACGCGCCCGCCTCGCTCTGCTCGCGGTAGCCCGCGACCGAGGTCAGGATGGTGTCCTTCGTGAGACCCTGATCGGTCGCGATGAGCGCCACCACGAGGTTCACGAGACGCTCCTCGGGCGGGATCTTCGCGGCGGCAGTGGCAGGCACCCGCCTATCCTATGGCCGCCCGCGCCGGCGTCGTCGAACCCCCGCTACTGCGCAGGCACCGCGTCGAGGCCGAGGATGTCGATCACGAAGACCAGGGTCGAGCCGGCCGGGATGCTGCCCTGCGCCTGGTCGCCGTAGCCCTGCTCGGGCGGCACGACGACCATCACCTGGGAGCCGACGGTCTGCCCCTCGAGCGCCTGCGCGAACCCGGGCACCACGCCGTCGAGCGTGAGCGATGCCGGCTCGCCGTCCCACGTCGAGTCGAAGGGCTCGTTCTCGCCCCAGACCACGCCGGTGTAGTGGACGCGCACCGGCTGGTCTCCGGTGACCTTCTCACCGTCGCCCTTCTTGAGCGTCTGGATCGTCACGTCGCCCGGCGCGGCACCGTCGGGAATGATGAGGCCCGGGCGCCCATCGGGCGCACGCACGACGCTGGGCAGCCCGAAGCCGCTGTTGAACTGGTTCTGGCCGTCGGCGGCCGCGAGGTACACCTTGCGGAGGTCGATGACCGCGACGAGGGCGTCTCCGTCCTCGAGCCCGGCCTGTTCGGCGACGCCGTCGGCGAGGTCGTCGGACGACAGCGCGACAGCGACGCGCGAACCCTCGGTGGCGCAGTGCAGAGCGTCCTCGAAGCCCGGGAAGTTGGCGAACTGCGCGACCGAGCCCACCCGTGACATGTCGCCGTCGTACGGGGTCGCGGCGAGCTGCTCACCGGTCGTGCCGCTGAACAGCGCCACATCGAGCACGAGCGGCTGGTTGACCGAGGTGACGGCGGTGCCCTCACCCGTCACCACGTCCTCGTAGGCGAGCTCCGGAGCCTTCACGGGCGTGTACAGGTCGACCTTCGGCTCCTCCGCGGCGTCGCCCGTGACGGTGATGAGGTCCATCACGTCGGGGTTCGACACCTCAGGACGCGAGCACTCTGACGCGGACGCGCCGGGCAGCGAGCATCCGGCCAGGCCGACGGTCACGAGTCCCAGGACAACCAGGGCAACGGGGATCTTGCGCACCGGGCTAGTTTAGGCGGACTCGCCGGGCGCGTCGGACCGTCCGGACGCCTGGCGAGCGCCCTCGGCGGCACGCTCGGCCTCCCGGACGCGCTTGCGCAGGTTCTTGTCGGTGATCTGACGATCGCCGACGGCGCCGGGCGTCCACAGCTCCACGTCCTCGTCGCCGTAGCTCGACTTCGACGCGCGGCGCTTCACCTCGGGCGGGATGGCGCCGGGAGCGAGCCGGCGCGCCCACACGAGGAAGCCGGTGTGCGCGACCATGCGGTGGTCGGGGCGCACGGCGAGGCCCTCGACGTGCCAGCCCCGCACCATGGTCTCGTTCGCATCGGGCTCGGTGAACAGCCCCGTCGCGCGGATGTACTCCGCGACGCGGCTGAGCTGGGTCGCCGTCGCGACGTAGCAGACCACGACGCCGCCCGGCGTGAGCGCCTCGGCCACGGCGTCGATGCACTCCCAGGGTGCGAGCATGTCGAGCACGACACGATCGACGGATGCCTCGGCCACCGTGTCGGTGAGCTCTTCGGCGAGGTCGCCCACGACCACGTCCCAGTTCGCCGGCACATGCCCGGTGAAGGTCTCGACATTCGCCCGCGCGACCGCGGCGAAGTCGTCGCGGCGCTCGAAGGAGACGAGCCGGCCCTCGCTGCCGATCGCGCGGAGGAGCCAGAGCGAGAGCGCTCCCGAGCCCACGCCGGCCTCGACGACCGTGGCACCGGGGAAGATGTCGGCCTCGGCGAGGATCTGCGCGGCGTCCTTCGGGTACACGATGGCCGCGCCGCGCGGCATCGACATCACGAAGTCCCGCAGCAGCGGGCGCAGCGCCAGGTACTCGTGCCCGCCGCTGTTCGCGACGACGGACCCGTCGGGCTGCCCCACCAGCTGCGAGTGGCGCAGCACTCCGTGATGGGTGTGCAGCTCGCCGCCCTCGCGCAGCGTGATGGTGTGCAGGCGGCCCTTGGGCCCCGTGAGCTGCACGCGGTCGCCGAGGCGGAAGGGGCCGCTCGGGCGCTCGCCGGCGAGTTCCTGGTCGTCGGTCATCGGGAGGTCTCCTCGGCGGGGTGCGGGGCGTGGACGCGGGCGCGGTGCGCGGCGTGGAACTCGGCGACGTCGACGGCCGTGCGGCCTTCGAGGCTCTCCCAGAGCGTGTGCGCGCCGGCGCCGGTGAGCGACACCATGAGCGGCACGCCGATGACCGATGCGCCCGAGGCGACGGCGGAGCGCAGCCCGTTGGGCGAGTCCTCGATGGCGACCACCTCGTCGGGCGTGACGCCGAGCGCCTCGCACGCCTGCAGATAGGGATCGGGGAAGGGCTTCGGCCTCGTGGCGTCATCGCCCGCGACGACGATGTCGAACGCGTCGAAGTCGATGAGGTCGACGACCGTCTGCGCCATGCGGCGCATCGACATCGTCACGAGTCCGGTCTTGACGCCGGCCTCGCGCAGGCTCGCGAGCAGTTCGCGGGCGCCGGGGCGGAAAGGGACGCCCGTGGCGGACAGCTGACGCATGACGTCCTCGGTGAGGTGGTCGATGATCGCGTCGGTGCTCATGCGCACGCCGGTGCCCTGCAGGATACGGGCGGAGTCCTCGAGGCCGAGGCCGACCAGTCCGAGCGCCTGCTCGTGGGACCACGTCCCGCCGTAGCTCTCGATGAGGGGCGTCTCCGCCGCCATCCAGTACGGCTCGGTGTCGACGAGGGTGCCGTCCATGTCCCACAGGACGGCGGCGAGTCGGGGCGCGTTCACCGTGCAATCCTACCGAGGGGTCTCCGGCCCTCCGTGGGGGCGGGGGCATATCCTGGAAGGAACCCGCAGCGGATGCGGGCGAAGGGGGTCTCGTGGACGGATTGGGTCGTCGTGTTCTCGTCGCAGCGTTCGACGGCTGGAACGACGCGGGCGAAGCCGCGTCTTCCGCGATCACGCAGCTGCGCGAAGGCGGCTCCTACGAGACGGTGTTCTCGGTCGATCCCGAGCTCTACTTCGACTACCAGTACACGCGTCCGCACATCGCCGCGGACGGCGACGGCCGTCGCACGCTCCGCTGGCCCGAGGCCACGCTGCTGCGCCCCGCACAGGCGACGCGCGGCACCCAGCTGTGGCTGCTGACCGGCGTGGAGCCCGCCCGCGCGTGGCAGGCGTTCTCGTCGGAGTTCATCGACATCGCTCTCCGCGAGGACATCACCGGGTTCGTCGCCATCGGCTCGATGATGTCGGACGTGCCGCACACGCGGCCCATCTCGGTCTTCTCCGGCAGCGACAACGAGAACCTGCGCACGGCGCTCGAGCTCGAGCGCAGCACCTACGAGGGCCCTGTCGGCATCCTCAGCGTCCTCGGCGACGCCGCCGAGCGCGCCGGGATCCCGACCGCGAGCCTGTGGGCGAGCGTGCCGCACTACGTCGCGGGGCACACGCCGTCGCCGAAGGCGACCCTGGCGCTCCTCGACCGGCTCGAGGACCTCACCGGCGCTCCTGTCCCCCGCGGCGATCTCGCCACGGAGGCGGCGGCATGGGAGGCATCCATCGACGCGGCCGCGGCCGACGACGAGGAGATGACCGAGTACATCCACCAGCTCGAGCGCACGCGCGACACGTGGGACTCCCCCGAGGCCTCGGGCGACGCGATCGCACAGGAGTTCGAGCGGTACCTGCGCCGCACCGACGGCAAGCCGGGCGACGGGCCGAGCAAGCCCGGTCGCGACGACCCGCGCCGCTGAGCGGCATCCGTCCCCCGCGTCAGGGGTTGATGACGCCCATGCTCAGCAGCACCAGCAGGAGTGAGCCGACCGCGACGCGGTAGACCACGAACGGCAGGAAGCTGTGCTTGGAGATCCAGCTCATGAAGAACGCGATCACGCCGAGCGCGACGACGAATGCGACGGCCGTCGCCACCGCGGTCTCGCCGAGGGTGAACACGCCAGGCTCGCCGAGGCTCTTGAACAGCTGGAAGAACCCGCTGCCGAAGACGGCCGGGATCGCGAGCAGGAACGCGTAGCGCGCCGCGGCCGCCCGCTCGTAGCCCATGAAGAGGCCGGCGGTGATGGTTCCGCCGGACCGCGAAACGCCCGGGATCAGGGCGAGCGACTGCGCGAAGCCGTAGATCACGCCGTGGCCGACCGTGATCTCCTGCAGCTTGCGCTTCTTGGCGCCGACGTGGTCGGCGATGCCGAGCAGCACGCCGAAGAAGATCAGCATGCCGGCGGTGATCCAGAGCGATCGCAGCACGGTCTCGATCTGGTCCTGGAACAGCAGGCCGAGCACCACGATCGGGATCGAGCCGACGATGATGAGCCAGCCGAGCTTCGCGTCGGGGTCGTTGCGCGGGATGCGGCCGAACAGCGCCCGGAACCAGTGCCCGATGATCCGCACGATGTCGCGCCAGAAGAACACCACGACGGCCGCCTCGGTGCCGATCTGCGTGATCGCGGTGAACGCGGCGCCCGGATCCTGTGCCGACGGCAGGAACTCGCCGAGGATGCGCAGGTGCGCGCTCGACGAGATCGGCAGGAATTCGGTCAGTCCCTGGACGAAGCCGAGGATGATCGCTTCGAGAAGCATGGGCGCCTTTCAGCCGTGCAGTGACGGATGCCGGGGGGCGAGGCATCCGCCGACGAATCAGTAGGTGCGGAGCAGATCGGTGAGGACAGTCTGGCCGAAGACCAGGGCATCGATGGGCACGCGCTCGTCGACGCCGTGGAACATGCCTGTGAAGTCGAGGTCCGCCGGAAGGCGCAGCGGCGCGAAGCCGTAACCGGCGATGCCGAGCGTCGCGAGTGCCTTGTTGTCCGTCCCGCCGCCCATCAGGTACGGCACGACGGGTGCGCCCGGGTCGTGGCGGCCGAGCGCCGCCACCATCGCGTCGACGAGGTCGCCCGAGAACGGGACCTCGAGGCCGATGTCCTGGTGGACGATCTCGACCTCCACGCCGTCGCCGACGATGCGGCGGATGTCGGCGAGAGTCGCGTCCTCGGTGCCGGGGAGGGTCCGGACGTCGATGAGCGCCTCGGCCCGGTCGGGGATCACGTTGTGCTTGTAGCCCGCCGCAAGACCGGTCGGGTTGGTGGTGGTGCGCAGCGTCGAGCGGAGGAATCCGGATGCTGCGCCGGTGGCTGCTGCGACGGCGTCGGGGTCGCCCGCGGACCGGCCGGTGAGCTCCGCGAGTCGCTCGCTCATCTCGCGCGAGGTGTCGGTGAGCGTCACGGGCCACGCGGTGCGCCCGAGCGTCGCGACGGCCTCGGCGAGCCTCGTCACGGCGTTCTCGTCGTGCAGCTTGGACCCGTGGGCGGCGCGGCCGCGCGCGACGAGGCGGATCCAGATGAGCGCCTTCTCCCCCACCTGGAGCAGGTACGCGTGGCGGTCGCCGATGGGGATGGAGTAGCCGCCGACCTCGCTGATCGCCTCGGTGGCGCCGTCGAACCACTCGGGGCGGTTCTCGACCACGAGCGCGGATCCCTCGACGCCCCCGTTCTCCTCATCGGCGAAGAACGCCAGGACGAGATCGCGCTCGGGCTGCTCGCCGGCACGGAGGATGTCGGCGACCGACGTCAGGATCATGGCGTCCATGTCCTTCATGTCGACGGCGCCGCGGCCCCACAGCATCCCGTCCTTCACGACGCCCGCGAAGGGGTCGACGCTCCAGTCCTCGGCGATCGCCGGGACCACGTCGAGGTGGCCATGGAGCACGAGCGCGGGCTTGTCGCGGTTGCGGCCGGGAACCCTCGCCATCACGTTGGTGCGGCGCGGGAGGGGCTCATAGAACTCGGGCTTCAGGCCCAGCGTCTCGAGGTAGGCGCCGACGTACTCCGCGGCCTCCCGCTCGCCGGCGGCGCGGCCGCCGCCGTGGTTCGTCGTGTCGAAGCGGATGAGATCGCGCGCGATCGCGGCGACTTCGGGGAGTTCGGCTTCGGGCATGCGGACAAACCTATCCTCTCGACGAAAGAAGGCCCCCTTTCGGGGGCCTTCTTCACTGTGCGCGAGGGGGGACTTGAACCCCCACGCCCTATACGGGCACTAGCACCTCAAGCTAGCGCGTCTACCTATTCCGCCACCCGCGCAGGTGGTTTTCGGTTTCGCAACCGAGGAATGACATTACCACGTCACCGGAGGTTCAACGAATCGACGGACGCCCGGGCGCGTCATCCCATCGAAACGCCGAACAGCAGGCCGAGGACGTACGTCACCGCGGCGGCGCCGAAGCCGATCGCGAGCTGGCGCAGTGCGCGCTTGAGCGGCGGTGCGCCCGACAGCAGGCCCACCGCGGCACCGGTCGACATCAGCGCGATCCCGACCAGCACGAGCGCCACGACGACGGCGGTGAGGCCGGACAGGCCGAAGATCCACGGCAGCACGGGGATGATCGCGCCGGACGCGAAGAACAGGAAGCTCGACAGCGCCGCGGCCCAGGCGCTTCCCACGACCTCTTCGTGGTCGGCGACCGAGATCGGGCCGGTGTCGGCGCGTCCCTGACCCAGCGCGTGGGCGGCCTCGACGACGCGGCGGGCGCGCGCGGACGCCTCCGCCTCCGGCATCCCGCGGGTCCGGTAGACGAGTGCCAGCTCGTTGGCGTCGATGTCGAGGTGCGGGATCGCGCCGTCGGCGTAGTCGCTCGGCTCGGTCGCCGCCAGCAGCTCCCGCTGGGAGCGGACCGACACGAACTCCCCCGCGCCCATCGACAGAGCGCCGGCGAGCAGGCCCGCGATGCCGCTGAAGAGCACGAACTGGCTCGACACCCCGGTGGCGCCGATGCCCATGACGAGCGCGAGGTTCGAGACGAGGCCGTCGTTCGCGCCGAAGACCGCCGCGCGGAACGTGCCCGACAGGCGACGGCGTCCGCGGGCGGCGAGCCCGCGCACGACCTCGTGGTGGATCCGCTCGTCCGCCGCCATCGTCGACGTCGCGAACGGCTCGTCGTCGTAGGGTGAGCGGGCCTCGGCGTTCTGGGCGAGGGCCAGCACGAAGATCGAACCGAAACGCCTGGCCATCCAGCCGAGCAGGCGGGTGCGGACGTCTGCCTGCGGCAGTCGTGCCGGCTCGCTGCCCAGCAGCTGCAGCCAGTGCGCCTCATGGCGCCCCTCGGCCTCGGCCAGCGCCAGGAGGATCTCGCGCTCCTCCCCCGTGCGGCGTCCGGCGAGCTCGCGGTAGACGTGCGCCTCTGCGCGCTCGTTGACGAGATACCGCGCCCAGCGGCGTCGATCGCGGTCGGTCGGTGCGGCGGGCGTGCTCACTCGGTCCTCCAGTCAGGGGTGCGGGACCCGTCAACGCTAGCCACGACCCGAGGCACCGCAGGCCCGAAACCGACGATTGCCAGCATTTCGGGGTTCCGAACCTCACCCGCCCGAGACCGCCGCGCAGCCCGAGCTCGAGCGCCGGGGGTCAGGAGCGGACGCGCTTGCGCAGCACGTCGATGCGGGACTGCAACTGGGTCACCGTGGCGTGCGACACGGCGGGGCCGCCGCAGATCCGGCGCAGCTCGGCATGCACGAGGCCGTGGGCCTCGCCCGTCTGGCGGGCGTAGAGGCCGACGAGGCTGTTGAGGAGCTGGCGCTGCTCCTTGAGGGTGCGGTGCAGCGCCTGGGGCAGCGCGGGCTCCTCCGCGGGCTCCGTCGCCTCCTGCGCCTCGCGCGCGGTGCGGTGCCGCGACTGCCGCGAGACCCGCGACATCAGGACGTCGTGCACCTGGTCGGGTTCGAGCAGGCCCGGGATGCCCAGGAACTCCTCCTCCTCGGGGGTGCCGGGCACGGCGAGCTGGCCGAACTCCTGGCCGTCGAAGAGCACGCGGTCGAAGTGCGCGAGCGAGCCCAGGGCCTGATACGAGAACTCCTCCTCGAGCGCGTCGGAAGCCTTGTCCTCGCGCTCGGCGGCGTTCATCAGGTCTTCTTCGGCGTTCCACTCGTCCTCGCCGTCGGAGTCGCGGTCCAGCGCGTGGTCGCGCTGCCGCTCCATCTCGTTCGCGAGGGCGAGCAGCTGCGGCACGTTCGGCAGGAACACGCTCGCCGTCTCACCGCGACGGCGCGCGCGCACGAAGCGCCCGATGGCCTGCGCGAAGAACAGCGGCGTCGAGGCGCTCGTCGCGTACACGCCGACGGCGAGACGCGGCACGTCGACGCCCTCCGACACCATGCGCACGGCGACCATCCACCGGCTCGTCGACTTCGAGAACTCCTCGATGCGGCTCGACGCCTCGGCCTCGTCCGACAGCACGACGGTGGGCGCCTCGCCGCTGATGTCGTGCAGGATCGCGGCGTAGGCGCGCGCGGCCGTCTGATCCGTCGCGATCACCAGGCCGCCGGCATCCGGAACGTGCTCGCGCACCTCGGTGAGCCGGCGGTCGGCCGACCGCAGCACGGCGGGGATCCAGTCGCCTTCGGGGTCGAGCGCGGTGCGCCAGGCCTGCGAGGTGATGTCCTTGGTGTTGTCCTGGCCGAGCTGCGCCTCCATCTCCTCGCCGGTCTTGGTGCGCCAGCGCATCTGCCCGGCGTAGACCATGAAGAGAACGGGACGCACGACGCCGTCCTCGAGCGCGCGGCGGTACCCGTAGGCGTAGTCGGTGCGCGAGATGCGGATGCCCTTGGGGTCGGGGTGGTACTCGACGAACGGGATGGGCGCGGTGTCGCTGCGGAACGGGGTTCCGCTGAGCAGCAGCCGGCGGGTCGCCCGCGCGTACGCCTCGCGCAGGGCGTCGCCCCAGCTCAGCGCGTCGCCGCCGTGGTGCACCTCGTCGAGGATCACGAGAGTCTTCGCGTCCATGGTGAGCCGCTGATGGACGGATGCCTTGACCGCGACCTGCGCGTACGTCACGGCGACGCCGTGGTACTGGCGGGCGGGCGCGAAGTGGCGGTTGCTGAAGGCGGGGTCGAGTCGGATGCCCACCCGCGCGGCCGCGTCGGCCCACTGCGTCTTGAGGTGCTCCGTGGGAGCGACGACGACGATGCGGTTGACGACACGACGCCGCAGCAGCTCGCTCGCGAGGCGGAGGGCGAACGTCGTCTTGCCGGCGCCCGGGGTGGCCGCCGCGAGGAAGTCGCGGGGTCCGCCGCCTGGGCCGTCAGGGCCGTCCAGTCCGAAGTAGAGATCGAGCGCCTCGGCCTGCCACGCCCGCAGCCGCTGCGCGGTTCCCCAGGGGGCGCGCTGCGGGTACGTCGGCGAGAGGTGCTCCGCGGCGAAGCTGCCGATGTGCGGTTCGGCGCCGTGCGGGCCGGTGGCGAGACGGCCGTCGGATGCCGATTCCGTGAGAGGGTGCTCGGGGAGGGCGGGCGGCGATTCGATCGTCGTTTCGTCCGTCACCGATCACACCTCCCCCGTAGACAACGAGTCACCACGATAGACGACCCGCACGACATCGCGGGCCGGTGCGTTGCCCCGCCGCGATAGCCTGACTGTCGGTCACAAGCCGAGGAACGGAAGAGCGATGTCCACGCGAGAAGATCCCCGAAGCCCGTACGTCGCAAACGTCCAGCCGCACCCGTGGCGCCGCTACGTCGCGATCGGCGACTCGTTCACCGAGGGCGTGGGCGACCCCGAGCCTTCGGCCCCGAACGGGTTCCGCGGCTGGGCGGACCGCGTCGCCGAGGTGCTCTCGGAGCAGGTAGACGACTTCGCCTACGCCAACCTCGCGATCCGCGGGCGCCTCATCGGCCAGATCGTCGACGAGCAGGTGGCGCCGGCGATCGCCCTCAAGCCCGACCTCGTGACCTTCTCGGCGGGCGGCAACGACGTCATCCGCCCCAACGGCGACCCCGACCGTGTCGCACAGCTGTTCGAGGACGCCGTCGTGCGCCTCTCCCGCGACGGTGCGACCGTCGTGGTCTTCACCGGCATCGACACCGCGTTCACGCCCGTATTCCGGGGCATCCGCGGCAAGGTCGCCATCTACAACGAGAACATCCGCGCGATCGCCGACAGGTACGACTGCATCGTCGCCGACCAGTGGGCGCTCAAAGAGGTGCAGGACATGCGCTTCTTCGACGATGACCGCCTGCACTACAACGCGCTCGGCCACCACGAGGTGGCGCGCATGGTGCTGCGCGCTCTGAACGTGCCGAACGACCTCCAGCCGATGCAGCCCGACCCGCTGCCGATCCGCACGTGGCGCGAAGCGCGAGCGGTCGACGTCATGTGGGCCCGCGAGTATCTCGTGCCGTGGGTGCTGCGGCGCCTGCGCCACCAGTCTTCCGGCGACGACGTCACGGCGAAGCGACCCGACCCGCTGCCGGTGATCACGATCGTCCCGGGGCCGGACCCCGCGGCGCCGCGCGGCGAGGAGGCCTGACGTGACGACGCACCTTGTCACCGGCGCCGGTTCGGGCATCGGCGCGGCGCTGACGGAGCGGCTCGCCGCCCGCGGCGACGATCTGTGGCTGCTCGCGCGGGACGCCGGACGCGCGGCGCAGCTCCGCCGGCGCTTCCCCGGCGCCCAGACCCTCGTCGGCGACCTCGCCGACCCCGCACGGCTGTCGTGGGCGTTCAGCCACCAGAGCGTGCCGCCGCAGCTCGACTCGCTCATCCACGTGGCCGGCGTCGTGGAGCTCGGGGCGATCGGCGAGACGCCGGTCGCGACCTGGCAGCACCAGCTCAACGTCAACGCCGTGGCCCCTGCGGAGCTCACCCGCCTCATGCTCCCCGCCCTCCGCACGGCGCGCGGCCGCGTCGTGTTCGTGAACTCCGGCGCCGGTCTGCGTGTCAGCCCCGAGTGGGGTTCCTACGGCGCGAGCAAGTTCGCGGTGCGCGCCGTCGCAGATGCCCTCCGCGAGGAGGAGCGCGCGAACGGCGTGCGCGTGACCACCGTGTACCCCGGCCGCACCGCGACGCCCATGCAGGAGAAGGTCCACCAGCAGGAGGGCGCCGACTACGACGCGTCGCGGTGGATCGACCCGGCATCCGTCGCGACCGCGATCCTGACGGCCCTCGACCTGCCCCGCGACGCCGACCTCACCGAGCTGACGGTGCGACCGGGCGGCTGACCTCGGCGACGCGGCCCCGAGCAGGTCAGCGCGCCCGCAGCTCCCACAGCGCCACCGCGCTCGCCGCGGCGACGTTGAGGGAGTCGACGCCACCGGCCATGGGGATCGTGACGACGGTGTCGGCCGCCTCGAGCGCCCGGCGCGACAGCCCGTCGCCCTCCGCGCCGAGCATGAGCGCGACCCGTTCCGGCCGGCGCGCGCGGAAGGCGTCGAGCGGGACAGCGGCGTCCGACAAGGCGAGCGCGGCGAGTTCGAAGCCCGAATCGTGCAGCACCGCGCGTGCCTCCTCCCACTCGGGCAGCCGCGTCCACGGCACCTGGAAGACGGTGCCCATGCTCACCCGGACGCTCCGCCGGTAGAGCGGGTCGGCGCATCTCGGACTCACGAGCACCGCGTCGGCGCCGAGGCCGGCGGCCGCGCGGAAGATCGCGCCCACATTGGTGTGGTCGACGATGTCCTCGAGCACAACGACGAGCCGCGCGCCCGCGACGACGTCGGCCACCGACGGGAGCTCGGGCCGGTGCATCGACGCCAGCGCGCCGCGGTGCACCGCATACCCGGTCAGGGACTCGGCGATCTCGGGGGCGACGACGTACACCGGGGTCGAGGCATCCGTCACCAGCTCCTCCACGTCGGGGAGCCACTTCTCCTGCACGAGCACCGAGCGCGGCCGATGGCCGGCCGCGATCGCGCGACCGATCACCTTCGCCGACTCGGCGATGTACAGGCCGCCCTCGGGCTCGATCACGCGCCTCAGTGCGACATCGGTGAGATCGCGGTAGTCCGCGAGGCGCTCGTCGGAGGCGTCGGTGATCTGGATCGCGTGCATCGCGTCCCATCGTCGCACGGCGCTCAGGCCGCGGCGCTGACGTAACATCCCCGAAAACCGCGGGGCCTACACTCGACGCGAAGGGGGTGCGCCGTGACGACGATCTCGACCGGAATGGACGCCCGGACGACGGATGCCGTGGCTCAGGCCATCGCCACGCTCTCGGGCCGGCGGATCGCCGTGCTGACCGGGGCAGGCGTCTCGACGGACTCCGGCATCCCGGACTACCGCGGGGCGGGAGCTCCCGTTCGGACCCCGATGACCGTCGAGCAGTTCCTCTCCAGCGATGCGTCGCGACGTCGCTACTGGGTCGGCAGCCACCTCGGCTGGCAGGCGTTCGCGTCCGCCGAGCCGAACCCCGGGCACCGCGCGCTCGCCGACCTCGAAGCTCGAGGACTCGCGACGGGCGTCGTCACCCAGAACGTGGACGGACTCCACGTGCGCGCCGGCAGCCGCCGCGTCGTGGAGCTTCACGGCACGATGCGCCGCATCTTCTGCACCCACTGCGGCCAGGTCTTCGACCGGCGCGACCTCGCCCGCCGCGTCGAGGATGACAATCCGTGGATCCGCGTGCCCGAGAACGTCGCGCTCGGCCCCGACGGCGATGTGCTCCCCGAGAGCACCGAGGGCTTCCGCATTCCGGAATGCAGCGTGTGCAGCGGGATGCTGAAGCCCGATGTCGTCTTCTTCGGCGAGTTCATCCCCGCCGAGAAGTTCCGTGAGGCCGAGCAGCTCGTGCACACCAGCGAGGCGCTCATCGTGGCGGGGTCCTCGCTCGTCGTGAACTCGGGCATCCGGCTGCTCGAGCGTGCGCGGCGCCGACGCCTGCCCGTCGTCATCGTGAACCGCGGCGCCACGCGCGCGGATGCCCGGGCGACGGTCAAGATCGACGCAGGCACCAGCGAAGTGCTGCGCGCGCTCGCCGACGGGCTGCCCTCCCTCGCCTGAGCGGCTGACGTCCAGGCGGCCCGGGTAGGGTCGAAAGCATGACCGCGCTCACCCTGATCCGCCACGGCGAGACCGATTGGAACCGCGACCGGCGCATCCAGGGATCGACGGACATCCCCCTCAACGACACCGGTCGCGCACAGGCCCGCGCGACCGCGCAGGTGCTGCGCGAACGCCTCGACGGCGCTGTTCCCATGACCGTCGTGTCGAGTGACCTGGCCCGTGCCCGCGAGACGGCGGAGATCATCGCGGCCGAGCTGGGCCTTGCGGCGCCGCGGACGTACGCCGGCCTGCGCGAGCGCGCCTACGGCGAGGCGGAGGGCGTCGGCATCGACGAGTTCCGCACCCGCTGGGGCGACTGGTACACCGCAGAGGTGCCCGGCGCCGAGCCGTGGGCCGATCTGCGCGCGCGCGCCATCACGGCGCTCGGCCGTGTCGTGCGGGATCACCGCCGCGCCACCGCCCCCGCCGCGGCCTCGCTCATCGTCGTGAGCCACGGCGCGCTCATCCGCGAGGTGATGCGCCACGCGACCGCCGGCGCACTGCCGCCGGAGGGCGAGCGCCTCGCCAACGGCTCCACCCACGACTTCGTCTACGAGCGCGATCACCTCCGGCTCGTGACGTACGCGGGGCTGGTGGCCTAGGCTCGGCGCCATGGCCGCGCCTGCCACCGTCGACGAGTACATCGCGGGATTCCCTCCCGAAGTCGCCGAGCGACTCATCCGCGTCCGCGCCGAGATCGTGGATGCCGTCGCTGCCGCATCCGGTACGCCGCCCGAGCAGAAGGTGCGATACGGCATCGCGGCGATCATGCTCGGCGGGCGCTACGCACTCCACTTCGCGGGCTGGAAGAAGCACATCGGCCTCTACCCGGTGCCGGTCCTTCTCGAGCCGCTGGAGTCCGAGATCGGGCCCTATCGCGCCGAGAAGGACTCCGTCGTCTTCCCGCACTCGAAGGACGTGCCGTACGAGCTCATCGGCCGCGTCGCGCGCGAGATCGCGGACGAACGCGTCCGCGAGTCGGCGGAGGGCTGAAGCGCCCGACGGACTGCGCGCTCAGGCGTCCGCGCGGGCCAGCACGCCGCGCGCGTGGCGCAGCACCGGTTCGTCGACCATGCGCCCGTCGTACGAGAACACACCGCGCTGGCTCTGGGCGGCGGTGAGGACGGCGCGTGCCCATTCCACGGTCTTCTCGTCGGGGCGGTAGGCGGCGCGGATGACGGCCACCTGGCTCGGGTGGATGCAGGCGGTGGCGCGGAAACCGGAGGCCGCAGCATCCGCCGCCTCGATGGCCAGGCGCTTCGCGTCCTCGATGTCCAGGTGCACGGCGTCGATCGCCGCCTTGCCGCGCGCGGCGGCCGCAAGCAGCACTCGGGAGCGTGCGTAGCGCGCGATGTCGCGGTAGCGGCCGCTGGGTGTGCGGCTGGAGGTGCCGCCGATGCTCGCGACGAGGTCTTCGGCGCCCCACATCATGGCCACCACGTTGTCGAGCGCGGCGATGCGGTCGGCCTGGGCGACGCCCTTCGCCGTCTCGCACAGCGCGATCACCTCGAAGCGTGCGTCGATGCGCCCGATGCGCTTGGGCGACTCGGACTTCGCGACCATGATGCGCCGGTAGTCCGTCTGCGACAGCGTCGCGAGATCGGCGACGAACGCGTCCGTCTCGGGAGGGTTCACGCGCACGATCACCCGTGACGGGTCGAGTTCGGATTCGATGAGGTGTCCGCGCGCCGCGGTCTTGTCGGCGGGCGCGACAGCGTCCTCGAGGTCGAGGATCACGGCATCGGCACGGTCGAACGCCTTCTCGTACCGCTCGGGGCGGTCGGCGGGGCAGAACAGCAGCGCGGGGCCGAGGTCGAAGCTCATCGGGTCTCCTCCGGGGTCTCGGGTGCGCACCACATCAGCGCGGTCCGGGTGGCGAGGGCGACGACCTCGCCCCGCTGGTTGCGGCCGGTGTGCCGCAGCGTCACGATCCCCTGCCCCGGCCGCGACGCCGAGAGCCGCTTGTCGAGCACGTCGGTCTCGGTGTATAGGGTGTCGCCGTGGAACAGCGGCGCCGGGAACGACACGTCGGTGAGGCCGAGCTGCGCGACGAGCGTGCCCTGGGTGATCTGCGAGACGGATGCCCCGACCATCGTCGCGAGCGTCCACATCGAGTTCATGAGGCGCCGGCCGAACGGCTGCGTCTCGGAGAACGCGGCGTCCAGGTGCAGCGCCTGCGTGTTCATCGTGATCGACGAGAACACCACGTTGTCGGCCTCGGTCGCCGTGCGGCCGGGGCGGTGCAGGTACCGCGCCCCGATCTCGAGCTCGTCGTAGTAGAGCCCGCGCTGGACGATCGTCCGCGCTGCCCGGGGCGGGGCGTCGTCGTCGGAAGCGTCGGGGGTCACGTCTGTCACGCTACCCTCACGCCACGCCGAGCGCCCGCGCGATCACCAGCAGCTGCACCTCGTTCGTGCCCTCGCCGATCTCGAGGATCTTCGAGTCGCGGTAGTGCCGCGCGACCGGGTACTCGTTCATGAAGCCGTTGCCGCCGAAGATCTGGGTCGCGTCGCGGGCGTTGTCCATGGCGGCGTCGCTCGCGGTGAGCTTCGCCATGGCCGCCTGCGTCTTGAAGGGCTTGCCGGCGTCCCGCAGTCGCGCCGCGTGGTGCCACGCGAGCCGCGCGAGGTGGACGCGCTGCTGCATGCGGGCCAGCAGGAACTGGATCCCCTGGCGCGTCGAGAGCGCGTCGCCGAACACGGTCCGCTTCTTGGCGTAGTCGACCGCTGCGTCGAGGCATCCCTCCGCCGCTCCCGTGGCGAGCGCGGCGATCGCGATGCGTCCCTCGTCGAGGATGTGGAGGAAGTTCGCGAAGCCGCGCCCCTCCGTGCCGAGCAGGTTCGCCACGGGAACGCGCACGTCCTGGAAGGTCAGCGGGTGCGTGTCGGACGCGCGCCAGCCGACCTTGTCGTAGCCGGGCTCGACGGTGAACCCCGGCGTGCCGTGGGGCACGACGATGGTCGAGATCTCCTTGCGGCCGTCGGTCTCGCCCGTGACCGCGGTGACCGTGACGAACCGGGTGATGTCGGTGCCCGAGTTGGTGATGAACTGCTTCGAGCCGTTGATGACCCACTCGTCGCCGTCGCGACGCGCGGTGGTGCGGGTGGCCCCGGCGTCCGATCCCGCCTCCGGCTCGGTGAGCCCGAACGCGGCGAGCGCGCGGCCGGCGAGCAGGTCGGGCAGGAGCTCCCGCTTCTGCTCCTCGCTGCCGAAGCGGAACACCGGCATGGCACCGAGGCTCACGCCCGCCTCGAGCGTGATCGCGAGCGACTGGTCGACGCGGCCGAGCGCCTCGATCGCGAGGCACAGCGCGAAGTAGTCGCCGCCCTGACCGCCGTACTCCTCGGGGAACGGCAGGCCGAAGAGGCCCAGCTCCCCCATCTGCGCGACGACGTCCATCGGCAGGGTGTGCGTGCGGTCGGCCTCGTACGAGACGGGCGCGACGACCTCGTCGGCGAACTGCCGCACCAGCGCGGCGAGCTCTCGCTCGTCCTCCGAGAGGTCGTAGGTGTCGTAGCTGTCCATTGCTGCTCCTCGGGTGTCAGGAGGTCGGCGCGGGCGCCTCGTGGGCGTCCGCGGTGGAGTCGTCGGGAGAGTCGGACGCGGCGGCCGCCGCGTCCGCGAGCGAGACATGCGCGAGCACCTGGTCGCGGCGCACCTGTTCGCCGACGGCGGCGTCGACGCGCACGACGCCGTCGTGCGGGGCGAGGACGGGGTGCTCCATCTTCATCGCCTCGATCGTGACGATCCTGTCGCCGGCGGCGACGGTCGCGCCGTCGGCGACGTGCACGGCGACGACCGCGCCCGGCATGGGGGCGCGCAGCTGCGGATCGGATGCCGCGGCCCCACGCTCGCGGTCCGCCAGGCGTCGCTCCATGGCGGCGCGGCGGCTGAGCGGGCGGAGGCGATGCGTCGCGCCGTCGGCGTGCACCCAGACCCATCCGTCGGCGTCGCGGGAGTCGATCGCACCGTCGCCGGCGCCCGGCGCAGCAGGGACGGGGACCGCGAGCACCTCGCCGTCCGCGGTCTCCACGGAGACCGTGCGCGCGGCAGGTGGCTCGCCCGAGCGCCAGCCCGATCCCGCGCGCCACAGCGGGCTCGCCCGCCGCTCCGCGCCGGGGTCCGTCCTGCCCTCGGGTTCGGCGGCGGCGGCCGCGACATCCAGCGCTGCCGCGCTCGGCGCGCCCGCCGTGTACCTCGGCATGCGGTCGATGAGCCCGGTGTCCATGTCTCCGGTCTGCACGCCCTCCTCGGCGAGCAGGGCGCGGAGGAAGCCGATGTTGGTCTCGAGCCCGAGAACGATCGTCTCGGCGAGCGCCCCGTCGAGACGATCGAGCGCCTCCGCGCGGTCGGCGCCGTGTGCGATGACCTTCGCGATCATCGGGTCGTAGTCCGCCGTCACGGTGCTCGCGGACTCGACAGCAGAGTCGGTGCGGACGCCCTCGGCGGGCCGCCACACCAGCACCTCGCCGGTGGCAGGAAGGAAGCCGCGCGCCGGCGTCTCCGCGTACACACGGGCCTCGATCGCGTGGCCGTCGAGTTGCACGTCGTCCTGCGAGAAGGCGAGCGGCTCCCCCGCCGCGATCCGCAGCTGCTGCTCGACCAGGTCGAAGCCGGTCACGAGCTCGGTGACGGGGTGCTCGACCTGCAGGCGCGTGTTCATCTCGATGAAGAAGAACTCTTCGGGGCGCGAGGCTGCGACGAGGAACTCGACAGTGCCCGCCCCGCGATAGTCGACGGATGCCGCGGCCGCGCAGGCCGCCGCGCCCAGGCGGGCGCGGGTGTCGGCGTCGACCGCCGGGGACGGCGCCTCCTCGATCACCTTCTGGTGGCGCCGCTGCAGCGTGCACTCGCGCTCGCCGAGGTGGACGACGCTCCCGTGCGCATCGGCGAGCACCTGCACCTCGATGTGCCGCGGGCGTTCGATGAGCCGTTCGAGGAGGAGCGTGTCGTCGCCGAACGCGGCGGCCGCGACGCGGCGCGCGGTCGCGAGGGCGTCCGGCAGCTCCGCGGCCGAGCGCACCACCTGCATGCCCTTGCCGCCGCCGCCCGCCGAGGGCTTGACCAGGAGGGGGAAGCCGGCACGCTCGGCGGACGCCGTGATCTCAGCATCCGTCATCCCCGCCGCGCTGAGCCCGGGCACCGTCGGCACGCCGTGCGACGCGACGTGCTCCTTCGCACGGATCTTGTCGCCCATCACCTCGAGCGCGCGCTCGCCGGGGCCGATGAAGACGATGCCGGCCTCGGCGCAGGCGCGGGCGAAAGCCGCGTTCTCCGACAGGAAGCCGTAGCCCGGGTGGACGGCCTGCGCGCCGGTGGCGACCGCCGCGGCGATGACGGCGTCGATGTCGAGGTACGACTGCGCGGCCGCGGCGGGCCCGATGCGGACGGCCTCGTCGGCCTCACTCACGTGCGGCGCGTCGGCGTCCGCATCGCTGTAGACGGCGACAGAGCGGATGCCGAGACGCCGGAGCGTGCGGATCACCCGGCGGGCGATCTCACCGCGGTTGGCGACGAGAACGGTGTCGAACCCTTCGGCGGGCTCAGGCAGAGGGAAGAGCATGACAGTCACATCCGGAAGACGCCGAAGCGCGGCTCGGGGAGCGGGGTGCGCGAGACGACGTCGAGCGCGAGGCCGAGGAGGTCCCGCGTATCGAGCGGGTCGACGACCCCGTCGTCCCACAGCCGGGCGGTCGCGTAGTACGGGTCGCCCTGCTCCTCGTATCGGGCGCGGATCGGGGCCTCGAAGTCCGCCTGCTCAGCCGTGGACCACTCTTCGCCGCGCGCCTCGAGCTGGTCGCGCTTGACGGTCGAGAGGACGGAGGCGGCCTGGGGGCCGCCCATGACGGAGATCCGGCTCGCCGGCCACGTCCAGAGGAACCGCGGCGAGTACGCGCGTCCGCACATCGAGTAGTTGCCGGCGCCGAACGACCCGCCGATGACGACCGTGAGCTTCGGCACTCGCGTGGTCGCGACGGCGGTGACCATCTTGGCGCCGTCCTTCGCGATGCCGCCCGCCTCGGCGTCGCGTCCCACCATGAACCCCGAGATGTTCTGCAGGAACAGCAGGGGCACCCCGCGCTGATCGCACAGTTCGATGAAGTGGGCGCCCTTCTGCGCGGACTCGCTGAACAGCACGCCGTTGTTGGCGACGATGCCGACGGGATGCCCGTGGATGCGCGCGAAGCCGGTGACGAGCGTGTCGCCGTACTCGCGCTTGAACTCGTGCAGCTCACTGCCGTCGACGAGCCGCGCGATCACCTCGCGCACGTCGTAGGGCTGGTTCACGTCGACCGGAACGACTCCGTACAGATCGGATGCCTCGGCCACCGGCTCGACCGCCGGCACGACCTCCCACGCGGGTTCAGCCGGCGCCGGCAGGGTCGCGACGATGTCGCGCACGATCTCGAGCGCGTGCTCGTCGTCCTCGGCGAGGTGGTCGACGACCCCGGAGCGGCGGGCGTGCAACTCTCCCCCGCCGAGCTCCTCGGCGGTCACGATCTCGCCGATCGCGGCCTTCACCAGGGGCGGGCCACCGAGGAAGATCGTGCCCTGGCCACGGACGATCACCGTCTCGTCGCTCATCGCGGGCACATAGGCGCCGCCGGCGGTGCAGGAGCCGAGCACGGCGGCGATCTGCGGGATGCCCGCGGCCGACAGCCGGGCCTGGTTGAAGAAGATGCGGCCGAAGTGGTCGCGGTCGGGGAACACCTCGTCCTGCATCGGCAGGAAGGCGCCACCGGAATCGACGAGATAGACGCAGGGCAGGCGGTTCTCGAGGGCGATCTCCTGCGCCCGCAGGTGCTTCTTGACGGTGAGCGGGTAGTACGTCCCGCCCTTGACCGTCGCGTCGTTGCACACCACCATCACATGCCGCCCGTGCACCAGCCCGATCCCCGCGATCACGCCTGCGGCGGGGGCGTCGCCGTCGTACAGGCCCTCCGCGGCGAGCGGCGCGACCTCGATGAACGGACTCCCCTCGTCCAGCAGCCGCGTCACACGGTCGCGCGGGAGCAGCTTGCCGCGCGCGACATGCCGCTCGCGCGACGCGGCGGGTCCGCCGACGGATGCTGCGGCCAGCCGCTCCCGCAGCTTCTGTGCCAGGTCCCGCTGGGCGTCGCGCGTGCGCGCGAAGGCCTCGTCGTGCACCGCGGTGGTGCTCAGCACGCTCATCCGGATCTCCCGCGCATCTTCCTCGACGTCACGATCGGATCACGTCCGTTGTCGGGACGCGATCGGATTGGTTAGTGTTCACTAACTGAGGTTCAGGTTAGCGAGCCTTAACTGGATTTACAAGCGGAGCATCAGATGACGAACGGTGTGACCGATCGCGATCGCGCGAAGGCCGACCGCCATGCGGCGATCCTCCACGAGGCGGCGGCCCTCTTCGCCGAACGCGGCTTCAGCGGCGTCAGCCTCGAAGACATCGGCGGAGCGGTCGGTGTCAGCGGTCCCGCCCTCTACCGCCACTTCGCCAACAAGCAGGCGCTGCTCGGCGCCATCCTCGTCGAGGTGAGCGAGCGGCTCCTGGCGGGTGGGCGCAAAGTGATCTCGGCCCATGACGAGGCCGCCGACCAGCTGAACGCGATCATCGCCTTCCACGTGGAGTTCGCGCTGCGCGACGCCGACGTCATCCGCGTGCAGGACCGCGATCTCGCGAGCCTCAGCGAGGACGACCGTCACACCGTGCGCCGTCTGCAGCGGGAGTACGTGGAGGTGTGGATCGGCATCCTCTCGACCGTCCACCCGGACCGGGACGAGGACGATCTGCGCGTGCGCGCGCATGCCTGCTTCGGCCTGATCAACTCGACGCCCCATACCGTGCGCGCGTCGAGGTCGCGCCCCGGCGAGCGCGATGTGCGCGGCATCCTCCACACGATGGCGCGCGCCTCCCTGACCGCCTGAGGGCGGCGGCCCCGCCGCCTCCCGCCCGGACGCGGCCTGCTGGGTCTGCTGCACGCACGCTATGCGGCCCCGGGCTCCGCGGAGCCCGAGACCTACGCCGAGCCATATGACGTGCTGCAGACGCACGGGCTCGGACTCTTCTCCCCGAAGATGGACTGACCGGCCGGCCCCCAAGGTGCCGGCCGGTCAGCGGCTGGTCAGTGCAACAGCATCGCACGCCCGGGCTCGCGGAGGATGCCCGCGACATCGACCAGGAACCGCGACCCCTGCTCGCCGTCGACCAGCCGGTGATCGAACGACAGAGCGAGCGTCATGACGTCGCGCAGGGCGATCTCGCCGCGATGCTCCCACGGCTGGCGCCGCACCGCGCCGAGGGCGAGGATGCCCGCCTCTCCGGGATTGATGATCGGCGTCCCGGCGTCCACGCCGAACACGCCGACGTTCGTGATCGAGAACGTGCCGCCCATCATGTCGGCCGGCGACGTCTTCCCCGCGCGCGCGGTCTCGGCGAGCCCGCGGATGGCGTCGGCCAGTTCGACCAGCGTCAGCTCCTGGGCATCGCGGATGTTCGGCACCACGAGCCCGCGCCCGGTGGCCGCGGCGATGCCGAGGTTCACATAGTGGTGCTCGACGATCTCGCCCGCCTCGTCGTCCCACTTCGAGTTGAGCCCGGGATGGCGGCCCAGCGCGAGGCACACCGCCTTCGCCGCCACGGCCATGATCCCGATCCGGTGCTCCTGCAGGTCGCGGTCGCCCTTCAGCGAGGCGATGAGCTCGCTCGTCGCTGTCACGTCGACGGTCAGGAACGTCGTGACGTGCGGAGCGGTGAAGGCGCTGCGCACCATGGCGTCCGCGGTCATGCGCCGCACCCCGCGGATCGCCGTGCGCGTCGTACGCTCCCCCTCCGCGGCGGCCGGCACCGGCATCTCGAAGGTCTCGACGGGCTCGGCCGCGGCCGGCGCGGTCGCCGTGGCGCCCACGCGCGTCGCGTACGCCTCGACGTCGGCGCGCGAGATGACCCCGGACGCACCGCTCGCCTCGACGAGCGCGAGGTCGATGCCCAGCTGCTTGGCGAACTGCCGCACCGGCGGTGTCGAGCGCGGGCGCTCCACGGGACGCTCCACGACGTCGGCGAACTGGATCGCGTCGTGCGGCGCCGCCTCGAGGACGGCGGTGTCGGATGCGGCGGCCACCGAGCCCGCGACACGCGCGCGGCGCCGAGGGCGCCCGGCGCCCTGCGGCGTCGCGCCGTAGCCCACGAGGTTGGGCTCGGATTTCGCCGGCTCGGCCGGCGCGCTCCCGGCGACCTCCGGAGCGGAGCCCCCGGTCTCCGCGGCGGGCGCTGAAGGCGTGGGGACCGTCGAGTCTCCGATGTCGAAGGAGATCAGCACCGAGCCGACCGCGACGACATCGCCTGCTTCGGCGTGCAGTGCCGTGATGGTGCCGGCGTACGGCGATGGCAGCTCGACGACGGCCTTCGCGGTCTCGACCTCGGCGATGGTCTGGTTGAGGGCGACCGTGTCGCCGACGGCGACGAGCCACTGCACGAGCTCGGCTTCGGGGAGTCCCTCCCCGAGGTCGGGGAGCCTGAAGTCCTGCACCGCCATCAGTCCCGCACCCCGCTCAGGCTGTTCGGCCGGTCCATGACGCGGTCGACGGCGTCGAGGATCCGGTCGAGGTCGGGCAGGTGGTGCTTCTCGAGCTTCGCGGGCGGGTAAGGGATGTCATGCCCGGTGACGCGCTGCGGCGCCGCCTCGAGATAGTTGAAGCAGCGCTCGGTGACGCTCGCGACCAGTTCGGCGCCGACGCCCGCCTCGCGGGCGGCCTCGTGGGTGACCACGACGCGCCCGGTCTTGCGGACGGAGGCGGTCACCGTGCGGTAGTCCACCGGCGAGATCGAGCGCAGATCGATGACCTCGATCGAGACGCCGTCATCCTCGGCGGCCGTGGCCGCGTCCAGCGCCGTGAGCACCTGCGAGCCATAGGTCAGCAGAGTGACGTCGCTGCCCTCGCGGGCCACGCGGGCCAGGCCCATCGGCGGGGCGTCCGCGAGGTGGACGTCGAGATCGACCTCGCCCTTGGTGTGGTACAGCCGCTTGGGCTCGAAGTAGACCACCGGGTCGTCCGACGCGATCGCCTGCCGCAGCATGACGTAGGCGTCCTGCGGGTTGGACACCGCGATCACACGCAGGCCCGACGTGTGCACGAAGTAGGCCTCGGGCGACTCCGAGTGGTGTTCCGCGGCACCCACGCCACCCGCCCACGGGATGCGGATCGTGATCGGCATCTTGACGTTGCCTCGCGTGCGGTAGTGCAGCTTCGCCACCTGGCACACGATCTGGTCGAACGCCGGGTACACGAAGCCGTCGAACTGGATCTCGACGACCGGCCGGTAGCCGCGGAACGCCAGCCCCACGGCGGTGCCCATGATGCCGGCCTCGGCGAGCGGCGTATCGACCACGCGCTGCGCCCCGAACTGGTCGAGGAGGCCGTCGGTGATGCGGAAGACGCCGCCGAGCTTTCCGATGTCCTCGCCCATGACGAGGACCTTGTCGTCGTCCGCCATCGCACGGCGGAGTCCTTCGTTGATGGCCTTCGCCATCGTCAGCTGCGTCATCGTCACACCGCCTCGGCTGCCGGGGCGAACCCGTCGAGGTACGCGCCGAACCATTCGCGCTGCTCCGCGAGGCCCGAGTGGGGCTCCGCGTAGACGTTGTCGAGCACGGTCAGCGGGTCGCGCGTCTTCGCGGTCATCGCCGCCTCGCGCACGGCGGCGGCGAGGGCATCGGCGTCCGCCTCGACGCTCGTCACGAACGCCTCGTCGAACTCACCGCGCGACCGCAGGAGCGCCTCGACGCGCGCGATCGGGTCGCGACGGCGCCACTTCTCGACCTCTTCCTTGTCGCGGTACCGGGTCGGGTCGTCCGACGTGGTGTGCGGGCCCATGCGGTAGGTGACCGCCTCGATGAAGGCGGGGCCGTTGCCGCGGCGCGCGTTGTCGAGCGCCCACCGCATGGCCGCGAAGCATGCCAGCACATCGTTGCCGTCGACGCGCATGCTGGGGATCCCGAAGCCCGGGGCCCGCCCGGCGATCGGGAACTTCGCCTGCACCGTGACGGGCTCGGAGATCGCCCACTGGTTGTTGGTGCAGACGAACACGACCGGCGCACGGAAGGAGGAGGCGAACACCATCGCCTCGTTGACATCGCCCTGGCTCGACGCGCCGTCGCCGAAGTAGGCGACCGATACCTGGTCGGTGCCGTCGCGCTGCACGCCCATCGCGTAGCCGACCGCGTGCAGCGCCTGCGCGCCGATGATGATCTGCTGCGTGGCGGTGTTGATGTCGTACGGGTTGTAGGTCGAGTGCTCCTCGCCGCGCCACGCGAGCACGAAGTCCGCGGGCTTGCCGCCCCGGGCGTAGACGACGCCGGTCTCGCGGTAGCTCGGGAACGCGAAGTCGTCGGCGCGGAGGGCGCGGGCGGTGCCGATCTGGGTGGCCTCCTGGCCCTGGCACGGCGGCCACAGGCCCAGCTGACCCTGCCGCTGCAGGGCGACGCCCTCGGTGTCGATGCGCCGCAGGAGGACCATGTCGCGGTACAGGCCGCGCAGTGTCGCGGCGTCGACGTCGGCCACCCAGCGATCGAGCTCGGGGTCGGCGATGCGCTCGCCGTCGGGGGTCAGCAGTCGCGCGACATCCTCGATGTCGGTGGCGAGATCCGCTGTGGGTGTCAGGGTGTGCGTCATCGTCATCACTCCTCGTTGCGGGCCCCCTCGTGAGGAGCCGCTTCGCGTGTGCCGGCCACGTCGCCGGCTGCTTCAACGGTACGTCCGCATCGCACCTCGCTCAAGCATTCGAGGACTTCTTGAGCATGTTGACAACTCAAGCCCACCAAGCGCGTGCTAACGTTTCGCACTATGAGTGCCCTCGATCACGTCGACCTGGAGCTGCTGGCAGCGCTCTCCGCCGACCCGCGCGCGACCGTCGTCGCACTCGCCGAACGACTCGGCCTCTCGCGCAACACCGTCCAGGCACGCATGTCGCGCCTGGAGAAGGCGGGGGTCTTCTTGTCGTACGAGCGAGCCATCTCGTCCGCTTCGCTCGGGTTCCCGATCGAGGCGTTCATCAGCGTCATCGTGCGTCAGGCCGATCTGCCCCGCATCGCCGTCGAACTCGCCCGCGTCCCGGAGGTCGTGCAGGCGCACGGGTTGTCGGGTCAGGTGGATCTGCTGGTGCGCGTCGCGTGCCGCGACACCCAGCACCTCTTCGACACCGACGCCCGCATCCTCGCGATCGAGGGGGTCGAGCGGACCGAGACGTCGCTCGTGATGGGCGAGGTCATCGCCCACCGCGTGACGCCGCTCATGGAGCTGGCACGACGGGAGTCGTAGCCGCGGCGCCCCTGGGGTTTCCGGTCGACGACGCGTCGGCGCGCACCAGGACCACTCCGACCAGGATCAGCGCCCCACCGACGAACTGGATGGGCGCGGGCACCTCGGCGAGGAAGATCCACGCGAACATGAGGGCGAACAGCACTTCCGAGAGCCCGACGAACGAGGCGACCCGCGAGCCGATGCGTGGAACGGCCATGACGCCCAGCGCGTAGCCCAGCGTCGTCGCGATCGCGGCCACCCAGAAGAGCGGCATCCACCACGGCACCGCCACTCCCGCGAGGACCACATCCACCGCCGGGGCCTGGAAGGGCATGATGCCCGTGAGGCACAGCACGCCCATGACGATCGCGCCCGTCAGCAGCCCGCTGGCGGCCAGGGCGAGCGGCGGCAGGTCGTCGCCGGCTCGCTCCGAGATCACGAAGTACGCGCACACGCACACCGCGGCGGCGAGGGCGAGCAGCGTTCCGATCAGGTCGAACGAGGCGCCCGAGATGTCGACGACGAGCACCAGACCGACCATCGCGACCGCGGAGCCCCACAGCACGAGCGCCGACGGCGCGGTGCGCGTGCGCACCCAGATCGCGACGACGAGCATGACCGGCGCGAGGTACTGGATCAGCAGCGCCACCGCCACCGGCATCCGCTGCATCGCCGAGAAGAAGAAGAGCTGACAGCCCAGCACCGGCATCAGCCCGAAGCCGAGGATGAGCCGCCAGTGCCGCGTGAGGAAGCCGCGCTGCCGCATGATCGCGAGGAACAGCGCGGGCGAGAGCACGAGGCCCGCGACGCCCATGCGAACCAGCAGCGCCGCCCCGAGCGACCAGCCGGCCTCGAGCAGAGGCTTCACGAAGGGACCGCTCGACGAGAACGCCAGCGCCGAGGCGATGCCCATCACGAGCCCGCTGGTACGCATTCGCGCGTGCGCGCGGAAGGCAGCGCTCGGGGCGATGGCGGGATGGGACGCGGTCGAGACGGTCATGGGCGGCATCCGGCTGTCAGGGGTGAATACTGCTTACACTGGTGACAGTAGTGGAACAGCATGTCAGGAGTCAACGTGGTTTTCATTCGTGACACGGAGCTGAGCCTCCGCGCGGCCGCCTCCCTGGTCAACACGCTGCCCGGCTACGACGACGAGGACACGCTCACCACGCTCGAAGAGTTCGACGAGTACCTGGCGGTCAACCCCTACACGGGGCTCATCCGGCGCGATGAGCACGAGCTCGCGGCGATCCGTGCGATCCGCCCGCGTCTGCGGCAGCTGTGGGAGGTCGACCGCGACGGCGCCGTCCCGCTGGTCAACGAGATGCTCGCAGACGGCAGCGCACTGCCCCGCCTCGTCCGCCATGACGGCTTCGACTGGCACGTGCACGCCACGAGCGACGATGCACCGCTCGCGACCCGCATCCTCGTCGAGGCGGCGATGGCCTTCGTCGACGTCATCCGCTCCGACGAGTACGACCGCGTGCGCATCTGCTCCGCAGACGACTGCGACTCCGTCTACGTCGACTACTCGAAGAACGGCTCCAAGCGCTACTGCGACACCGGCAACTGCGGCAACCGCATGAACGTCAACGCGTACCGGCGTCGGAAGGCGCGAGAAACCGCGTGATCGCGTCGGCGGCAGCCGCCGGCGTCTCGTAGTGGATGAGGTGCCCGACGTCGGGGATCTCCACCAGCTGCGCGTCCGGGAACAGCCTCACGAGCTTGCGCTCGGCTTCGATGGGCGTGATGTCATCCCTCACGGCGGCGACCAGCAGCGTCGGCCGGGCGATGCGCGGTGCGAACGCGCGCACGTCGTTCGACACCGACGCCACGAAGGCGTCGTGCAGCACGTCGCGGTCGGCGAAGCGGGAGAAGTACGTGTCGTGCTGATCGTGCACGAATCGACGGATGCCGGAGTCCTTGGTCTTCGCCATCGACACGCTCATCACCCGCACGATGAGCCCGTTGCGCAGCAGGGCCTCGCCGAGCCGCTTCGGCAGCTTCGCGCCTGCCCAGTAGTAGAAGACCGCCAGTCTCGTGAGGATGCCTCGCGGGCCCTCCAGCGCCGGAGCGCCGATCGGGTTCACGAGGATCACCCGCGGCGTCTCGAGCCCGCCGGCGACGGCCGCCGCGACGACGATCGAGCCGAACGAGTGCCCGAGGATCACCGATCCCGGTGCGACCGCCGCGGCGAACTCACGGAGCCACTCGGCGTAGAGGTCGAGGTCATGGGTGCGGCCGGGGACGGGTGCCGTCTCACCGAAGCCGGGAAGGTCGGGTGAGATCACGCGGACGCCCGGAAGGTGCGCGACGACCGGCTCGAGACCGTGGTGCTCGCCGCGGAAGCCGTGCACCGCGACGATGGTCGCTTCGGCGTCGGCGGGACCGTAGACCCAGTACGCCGTCGTGCCGCCGAGCACGGCGACCTCGCGCCGCTCGACCGGGATCACGTCGAGGAGCGGGGCGTACGGGTTGGGCGCTGTCACCCGTCGAGTCTACGAGGACTCCCCCGGGTCCCGGCTGTGCGCGGAGTGCCTGCCCCCGGATGTCGGAGGCGACGCATACCGTGAACGGCATGAGCCGCCCGCACACCGAACAGCTGCCGCTGTGGGATGCGCCGGACTGGGTGCGCACGGTCGGGGTGTTCGATCTCGAGACCACCGGCATCGACATCGCCGCCGACCGCATCGTCACGGCGCACGTGGGCCTGCTGGATGCCTCGGGCCGCGTCATCCGCGCCCGCGACTGGCTGGCCGATCCCGGCGTCGAGATCCCCGATGGCGCGAGCGCCATCCACGGCATCTCCACAGCGCACGCCCGCGCGAACGGCCGACCGGCCGCCGAGGTGGTCGACGAAGTGGTCGCGGCCGTCCGCACCCTGCTCGATGCCGGCATCCCCGTCGTCGCGTACAACGCGCCGTTCGACTTCTCGCTGCTGAAGTACGAGTCGCTGCGGCACGGCATCGCGCCGATCGAAGATCCGTCTCCCGTGATCGATCCTCTCGTCGTCGACAAGGCGTACGACCGGTGGCGCAAGGGCAAGCGCACGCTGGAGGTCGTCGCGGCGCACTACGCCGTGCGACTGGACGCCGCGCACGAGGCATCGGCCGACGCGGTCGCCGCCGGCCGGGTCGCGCAGGCGCTCGCCGAGCGGTTCGCGCCGTGGCTGCCCGACACGGCGCATGAGCTGCACACCCGCCAGATCGGCTGGGCCCGGGCCCAGGCGGAGAGCCTCACCGAGTACTTCGTCCGCATCGGGAGGATCGATCCCGACGACCGTCTCGACGGTCGCTGGCCGATCCGCTGACCGGCGTCGCCCGCCCGTCCCGGAAACGCAGAAGACCCCGCCGAAGCGGGGTCTTCCGGAAGAGCTGAGGCTTACTTGGAGCCGCCGAAGTTCTTGAAGCGCTGGTTGAACTTCTCGACACGACCGGCCGAGTCCATGATGCGCTGCTTGCCCGTGTAGAACGGGTGCGAGGCCGACGAGATCTCGACGTCGATGACGGGGTACTCGACACCGTCGAGCTCGATCGTCTTGTCGCTGGTCACCGTCGAGCGGGTGAGGAAGGTCTCGCCCGAGCCGAGGTCACGGAACACGACGGCCTGGTAGTCCGGGTGGAGGTCAGTCTTCATGATGGTCCTTTGAGGATGGTGCCCTGGATTTTGCCAGGGCGGTCAAAGTCTGGGTGCGAATGCACCAAAGAGAGATTCTACCAGCCTCCCGCGCGGACGCCGAACCGGCCGTTCTCGGGACTCAGTGCGCGGCGCGTGCGGCGTAGCGGCCGCCCTCCTCGCTGAGGCGGATCGGCACGCCGAACGTGTCGGTGAGCGCCTCGGCGGTGAGGGTCTCGCGGATCGGACCGGATGCCACGGCCTGGCCGTCGCGCAGCAGCAGCACGTGGGTGAATCCGATGGGGATCTCCTCGACGTGGTGCGTGACCATGATCATCGCCGGCGTCGTCGGCGCCTGGGCATAGCCCGCGAGCAGGATCAGCAGCTCTTCGCGCGCGCCCAGGTCGAGGCTGGCGGTCGGCTCGTCCAGGAGCAGCAGCTCGGGGTCGGTCATGACGGCACGCGCGATCTGCACGCGCTTCTGCTCGCCGTCGCTGAGGGTGCCGAAGGTGCGGTCGGCGAGGTGGTCGAGCTTCCACTCCGCGAGCACGCGCAGCGCGCGGCGCTCGTCGATGTCCTCGTAGTCCTCGCGCCAGCGGCCGAGCACCGAGTACGCCGCCGTCAGGACGACGTTGAGCACGGTCTCCTCCGGAGGCACGCGACGCGCCATCGCGGAGGATGCGAACCCGATCCGCGGCCGCAGCTCGAAGACGTCGGTGCGGCCGAGACGCTCGCCGAGGATGGTCACGACGCCGGACGTGGGGTGCAGCAGCGTGTCGGCCATCTGGAGCACGGTGGTCTTGCCGGCGCCGTTGGGTCCGAGGACCACCCAGCGCTCGTCGTCGTTGATCGTCCAGTTCAGGTGGTCGACGATGTTCCGGGCGTTTCGGCGGACGACGACGTCGGAGAACTCGAGCACCTGGGGCATGCTGACAGCCTATCGGCCGCCAGAGACCACCTCCGCGTACAGGGCGGCCGTCTGATCGGCGATGCGCTGCCAGCTGAAGTCCTCGGTCGCACGCTTCCGGCCGGCGGCGCCGTACTCGCGCGCGCGCTCCGGATCGCTCACGACCTCGGTGAGCACGCGCGCGAGGTCCGACACGTACTGCTCGGGGTCTGTCGGGGTGCCTGTGCCGTCCTGCACCTGCTCGATGGGCACGAGGCGACCCGTGACACCGTCGACGACGACCTCCGGGATGCCGCCGGTCGCCGTCCCGACGACGGCGGCGCCGCAGGCCATCGCCTCGAGGTTCACGATGCCGAGCGGCTCGTAGACCGACGGGCAGACGAAGGTGGTCGCCGCGCTCAGGATCGTGCACAGTTCGTGCCGCGAGAGCATCCGATCCAGCCACACCACGCCCTCGCGGGTCTCCTGGAGCCCGCGGACGAGCTCTTCGACCTCCGCCATGATCTGCGGGGTGTCGGGCGCGCCGGCGGCGAGGATCACCTGCACGTCGGCGGGCAGCCGCTCGGCGGCGCGGAGGAAGTACGGCAGGCCCTTCTGCCGCGTGATGCGGCCGACGAAGACGACGGAGGGCTTCGCGGGATCGATCCCCAGCTCGGCCAGCAGCGCGGGGTCCTCGACGGGGTGCCACGCCTCGACGTCGATGCCGTTGTAGATCACGCGGACGCGGTCGGGGTCGAGCGCCGGGTAGCTGCGCAGGATGTCGTCGCGCATGCCGTTGCTCACCGCGACGATGGCCGCAGCGCCCTCGTACGCCGACTTCTCGATCCAGCTCGAGACGGCGTAGCCGCCGCCGAGCTGCTCGGCCTTCCACGGGCGCAGCGGCTCGAGGCTGTGGGCGGTCACGATGTGCGGGATGCCGTGCAGCAGCGACGCGAGGTGCCCGGCGAAGTTCGCGTACCAGGTGTGGCTGTGCACGACGTCGGCGCCCGCGACATCCGTCACGATCTCGAGATCCGTGCCGAGCGTCTGCACCGCGGCGTTCGCGGCGCCCAGCTCCGCCGGAACGCCGTACGACGTGGTGCCCTCCTCGTCGCGGTCGGCGCCGAACGCGCGCACCCGGACGTCGATGCTCGAGCGGAGCGCCTTGACGAGCTCCGTCACGTGCACACCGGCGCCGCCGTAGATCTCCGGCGGGTACTCCTTGGTGACGATGTCGACTCGCATGTGTCGAACGCTAGTACACGGGCCGGAACGCGTCATAGTGTGGGTCGCATGCCAGCTGCACCCAAGGTCTTCGGAATCATCCTCGCCGGCGGCGAAGGGAAGCGGCTGATGCCGTTGACCGCGGATCGCGCCAAGCCCGCCGTCCCGTTCGGAGGCCAGTACCGGCTCATCGACTTCGCGATCTCGAACCTGATCAACTCGGGCCTGAGGCAGATCGTGGTGCTGACGCAGTACAAGTCCCACAGCCTCGACCGCCACATCTCGCAGACGTGGCGCATGTCGGCGCTCCTGGACTCCTACGTCACCTCGGTGCCCGCGCAGCAGCGCCTGGGCAAGCGCTGGTTCTCGGGATCGGCGGACGCCATCCTGCAGAGCCTCAACCTCATCAACGACGAGCAGCCCGACATCGTGGTCGTCATCGGCGCCGATCACGTGTACCGCATGGACTTCCGGCAGATGCTCGCCGCGCACATCGAGTCGGGCGCGCGGGCCACGGTCGCCGGCATCCGTCAGCCGATCTCGCTGGCGAACCAGTTCGGCGTGATCGACGTCGACCCCGAGGACCCGATGCGCATCCGCGAGTTCCTCGAGAAGCCGCAGAACGCGGTGGGCCTGGCCGACGCGCCCCACCAGGTGCTCGCCTCGATGGGCAACTACATCTTCGACACCGACGCGCTCATCGAGGCCGTCGAGTCCGACGGGGAGCTGCCGACGTCGAACCACGACATGGGCGGCGACATCATCCCCTACTTCGTGGACCGCGGCGAGGCCGGCGTCTACGACATGAACCGCAACGACGTGCCGGGTTCGACCGATCGCGACCGCTACTACTGGCGTGACGTGGGAACCATCGACTCGTTCTTCGACGCGCACCGCGATCTCATCTCGACGCTGCCGGTGTTCAACCTGTACAACATGGACTGGCCGATCCACTCGCAGGCGGTCAACTCCCCGCCCGCGAAGTTCGTGCGCGATTCGGTCGGCCGCATCGGCAACGCGATCGACTCGATCGTGTCGCTCGGGTCGGTGCTGTCGGGCACGCACCTCGAGCGCAGCGTGGTGGGTCCGTGGACGCTCGCCGGCGGCGGGTCGACGATCACCGACTCGGTGCTGTTCGACCACGTGCACGTCGGTGCGGGCGCGCGGGTGCACCGCGCGATCCTCGACAAGAACGTGGTGCTCGAGGACGGCGCCACGGTCGGCGTCGACCGCGACAAGGACCTCGCGCGCGGCTTCACGATCACCGACAGCGGCATCACCGTCGTCGGCAAGGGGTTCCGCGTCGAGCGCTGACACACGGCGGGCAGCGGCATCCGGTCCGGCTAGCGTGGGAGCATGCCTGCCGCGCCCGCCCGCTTCCTCGTCGTGCTCGACGCCGACTCCACGCTCATCCGCAACGAGGTCATCGAGCTGATCGCCGATGAGGCCGGACGCGGCGCGGAGGTCGCGGCGGCGACCGAGGCCGCGATGCGCGGCGAGGTCGATTTCGCGACCAGCCTGCGCTCCCGCGTCGAGGCCCTCGAGGGCGTGCCGGTCGCGGCGTTCGCGCGCGTGCTCGCGCGCATCGAGCCCACGCCGGGCGTCCGCGAGCTGATCGCGGCGGTGCACGAGCGCGGCGGCGCCGTGGGCGTGGTGTCGGGCGGGTTCCACGAGATCCTCGACACGGTCGCCCCCGACCTCGGGGTGGACGTGTGGCGTGCGAACCGGCTCGCCACGCGGGACGGCGTGCTGAGCGGAGCAGTGGACGGCGGGATCGTGGATGCTGCGGGCAAGGCCGCTGCCCTCCGCGAATGGGCCGACGAGCGCGGCGTTCCCCTCAGCCGCACCCTGGCGATCGGCGACGGCGCGAACGACCTCGAGATGATGGCCGTCGCCGGGCTCGGCGTCGCCTTCAATGCGAAGCCCGCGGTGCGTGAACGCGCCGACCTGGTCGTCGGTCCGGTCGACCTCGCCGAGGTCATCCCGCTGCTGCCGTAAGCGCGCTCGTCGCCCCAGGACGGGGCTGTTCCGATGTCGGGCGCCGTCGGTAGCGTCGGAGCATGCACATCATCCTCGTTCCCGGGCTGTGGCTCGACGCGTCGTCGTGGGGCGACGTCGACCCCGCCCTCGAAGCCGCCGGCCACCGCACGCACGCGCTCACCATGCCGGGGGTCGGCGCCTCCGCCACGGAGTCCGCGGGCATCGGCATCGCCGACTGGATCGCCGCGACGGTCGCGCAGATCGATCGGCTCGACGGCCCTGTCGTGCTCGTCGGTCATTCGGGCGGGGGCAACGTCGTCTACGGCGCCGTCGATGCGCGGCCCGACCGGGTCGCCCGGGTCGTCTTCCTCGACACGTTCCCTCCCGGCGACGGCGGCTCCATCTCCGAGTTCCCCGTCGTCGACGGTGTCATCCCCTTCCCCGGCTGGGACTTCTTCGACGAGCCCGACATCGCCGACCTCGATCCGCAGACGCGGGCGGAGGCCGCGGCGCGCGCGAAGTCAGTGCCCGAGCGGGTGCCGACCGATCCGATCCGGCTCAGCTACGAGCGACGGCGCGCCGTTCCGGCGACGATGATCACCGGCACCGTGGCGGAGGCGCAGATCCGCGAGATCATCGCGGCGGCACCGCCCTGGGCGGCCGAACTCGCCGCCCTCGAGCACCTCGACATCATCGAACTCGGTTCCCCCGCAGACCCGACCGGCCACTGGCCGCAGTTCTCACGGCCCGGCGCCGTCGCCGAGGCGATCCTGCAGGCGATCGCCTGAGAACGCCCGCGTCGCGCGGAGTGCTGCGGTCAGTGCCCCATGCCGAGGCCGCCGTCGACCGGGATCACGGCGCCGGAGATGTAGGCCGCGTCGTCCGAGGCGATCCACGTCACGACGCCGGCCACCTCGTCGGGCGACGCGAAGCGCCCGGCGGGGATGTTCTTCTTGTACTCGGCCTGCGTGTCGTCCGACAGCTCGGCCGTCATGTCGGTCTCGATGAAGCCGGGGGCCACGACGTTCGCCGTGATGCCGCGGGCTCCGAGCTCGCGGGTGAGCGAGCGCGCGAACCCGACGAGGGCGCTCTTCGAGGCGGCGTAGTTGATCTGACCGGCCGAGCCGTACAGCCCCACGACGCTCGAGATCAGCACGACGCGGCCCCAGCGGGCGCGCAGCATCCCCTTGGAGGCGCGCTTGACGACGCGGAACGCGCCGCCGAGGTTCGTCGAGACGACACTGTCGAAGTCGTCCTCGGTCATGCGCAGCAGGAGGGTGTCCTTCGTGATGCCGGCGTTCGCGACGACGATCTCGACCGGGCCCAGCGTGTTCTCGACCTCGGTGAAGGCGGCGTCGACGGCTGCGGCATCCGTCACGTCCGCCCGCACGGTGAGGGTGCCCTCGGGACCCTCGCCGGAGCGCGCGGTGACGGCGACCTTGTAGCCCTCGGCGACGAAGCGCTCTGCGATGGCGCGGCCGATGCCGCGGTTTCCGCCGGTGACGAGGACGACGCGATCGGTGGACATGGTGGCACTCCCGGGGTTGTGGCGGATCCGCACCAGCCTACCGGCGGCGCCCCGATCGGCCGGCGTGTTTGACACCCCCGCCGCGGCGCTGGGACTCTGGTCCCAGACATCGAAGAAAGGCCGCCCCGTGAGCGACAGCACCCCGCAGACCCCCGCACCGGAGCCGGGCTCGTACCCGCCGGTTCCGCCCGCTCAGGGGGCCTATCCCCCGCCCGCCTACGGCTCGCCCGCGGGCAGCGCGCCCGCCTACGGTGCCGCCCCGACGTACGGCTCCGCTCCCGCGTACGGCGCAGCCCCCGGGTACGGCTACGGCGCGCCCGCGAAAACGAACACGCTGGCGATCGTGTCGCTCATCGCCTCGATCTCGGCCTTCGTCCTCCTGCCGTTCATCGGCTCTGTCGTGGGCGTGATCACCGGCCACATGTCGCTCAACCAGCTCAAGACGAACGGCGAGCAGGGGCGCGGAATGGCGCTGGCCGGCACCATCGTCGGCTGGGTGGGACTGGGGCTCGCGATCCTCGGGACCATCGCGGCCATCCTGTTCTTCTCCTTCATCGTGGGGATGTACGGGCAGTACGGCACCTACTCCTGAATCCGCTCGCCCCGGGACCCGTTCCCGGGGCGATCACGCGGTGCAACCGGCGTACCCTGGAAGTACCGTGAAGAGTTCGAGCCACGCCCCGTCGGCGACGTCCCTGCCGCGTTCCCCGCGCGACGACGTCGACGCGCGCTCGACCCGCTACCTGATCACGATGGGCATCCGCGTCGCCTGCTTCATCCTCATGGTGGTCATCACGCCGTACGGCTGGTACACCTGGCTCTTCGGCGCCGCAGCGATCTTCCTGCCGTACATCGCGGTGGTCTCCGCGAACGTCGGTCAGGAGGCGCGGCGCAACCGCCGCGAAGATCCCGAGCCGGCGCTTCCCGCCGCACCCACGACCGCTGCGACCGGAACCCCGGTGATCCGCGTCGAGGAGACCCGGGCGATCCCGGCGGACGACAAGCGCACGGCCGACGATCCCACCGACGAGGCGGACCCGACCGCATGAGAGACGCCGGACCCGACCAGGTTGCCGACGCGGTCTGCTCGCGCGCGGGCTGCCGCGCCACGGCGCGCTGGCGCATCGACTGGCGCAATCCCCGCATCCACGCTGAGGACCGCCGCAAGACCTGGGTGGCGTGCGACGAGCACGTCGGCTACCTCCGCGAGTTCCTCGCCGCACGCGACTTCCCGGTGGGGGTCGCGCCGCTCGCCCCGACGGAGTCCGCCCGATGAGCACCCGCTCCGTGAGCATGCAGAGCCTGCCCCGCGCGGGCCGCTGGGCGATCTACATCGCCCTCGCGGTCGTGTTCGCGATCGCGTGCGCCTTCCTGTCGAACTGGCAGTTCACGCGCAACCAGGAGCGCTCCGGACAGCTCGCGCTGGTCGCCGAGAACTACGACGCCGTCCCGGTGCCGCTGGCCGAGCTCCTCCCTGCCGGCGGCGACTTCTCGCCCGGTGACGAGTGGCACCCGGTGACGCTGACCGGGACGTACCTGACCGACGAACAGCTCCTGGTACGCAACCGCCCGCATGGCGGGACCTCGGCCTTCGAGGTGCTCGTGCCCTTCCGTCTCGACGACGGACGCGTGCTGCTGGTCGACCGCGGCTGGGTGCCGCCGGGCCAGGATCAGCCCGTCCCCGACGCGATCCCGGCTCCCCCGTCCGGCGAGGCGACCGTGGTCGTGCGCCTGCGCCCGGGCGAGCCCCTGCCCTCGTCGGGTCGCTCGGCGCCCGAGGGGCAGGTCCCCACGATCAATCTCGGCCTCATCGCCGACACGATCTCGCCCAGCGCGCGCGAGGCCCTCGAGCGGAGCGCCTACGGCGTCATGGTGTCGGAGGATCCGGCCCCGGCGACCGCGCCGAGCGCCCTCGAGGCCCCGTCCGAGGACCCCGGGCCCCATCTCTCGTACGCGATCCAGTGGATCCTGTTCGCGGTGATGGGATTCGTCTTCATCGGCTACGTCATCCGCACCGAGCGCCGGCACCGTCGCGAGGACGCGGAGGACGCTCTTTCGGAGGCAGGCGGAACGGATGCCTCGGCTCCCGCGCCGCCGGCACCGCGCCGTCGCCGGGACCGTGACGCCGACGACGAGGACGCCCTGCTCGACGCCGCCGGCCGCTGACCCCGAGCACAGAATCGGAATCCTTCGGCGACACGCCGGGCCGAGGCATCCGTTAGCGGCGTGTCGCGCAAGACCTCCGCCGCTGTGCGCGTTGCCGACGCGCTACGCGAGCGACACGAGGTCCGCGTAGTCGCGACCCCAGATGTCTTCGACGCCGTCGGGGAGGATGAGCACGCGCTCGGGGTTGAGCGCCTCGACGGCGCCTTCGTCGTGCGACACGAGCACCACCGCGCCCTCGTAGTGGGCGAGCGCACCGAGGATCTCCTCGCGCGACGCGGGGTCGAGGTTGTTCGTGGGCTCGTCGAGCAGCAGCATGTTGGCCGACGACACGACGAGGGTCGCGAGCGACAGTCGCGTCTTCTCGCCGCCGGAGAGCACGCCGGCGGGCTTCAGCACGTCGTCCCCGGTGAACAGGAACGACCCCAGCACCTTGCGCGCGTCGGTGGCGGTGATGTCGGGCGCAGCCGACATCATGTTCTCGAGCACCGAGCGCGACACGTCGAGGTTCTCGTGCTCCTGCGCGTAGTAGCCGATCTTGAGGCCGTGACCGGGCTCGAGCTGTCCGGTGTCGGGCTGGTCGACGCCGGCGAGGATGCGCAGCAGGGTGGTCTTTCCGGCACCGTTCAGGCCGAGGATGACGACCTTCGAGCCGCGGTCGATCGCGAGGTCGACATCGGTGAAGATCTCGAGCGAGCCGTAGGACTTCGACAGGCCCGATGCCATGAGCGGTGTCTTGCCGCACGGGGCCGGCTTCGGGAAGCGCAGCTTCGCGACGCGCTCCTCCTGGCGCACCTCGTCGAGGCCCGCGAGCATCTTCTCGGCGCGCGCCACCATCTGGTGGGCCGCGGCGGCCTTCGACGCCTTGGCGCCGAACCGGGCCGCCTGCTGCTGCAGGACGGTGGCCTTCTTCTCGACGTTGGCGCGCTCCTTCTTGCGGCGTTCCTCGTCGGCCACCCGCTGACGCAGGTAGTTCTTCCAGTTCATGTTGTAGACGTCGATGACCTGGCGGTTCGCGTCGAGGTAGAAGACGCGGTTGACCGTCTCGCCGACGAGCTCCACATCGTGCGAGATCACGATGAGCCCGCCCTTGTAGCCCTTGAGGAACTCGCGCAGCCACACGACGCTGTCGGCGTCGAGGTGGTTCGTCGGCTCGTCGAGGATCATCGTCTGCGCGTCCGAGAAGAGGATGCGCGCGAGCTCGATACGGCGGCGCTGACCACCCGACAGGGTCTTCAGCGGCTGGTCGAGGATGCGGTCGGGCAGCGAGAGGTTGTGGGCGATGGACGCCGCCTCGGCCTCGGCCGCGTAGCCGCCGAGCGCCTCGAAGCGCTCGGTGAGATTCGCGTACTTGCGCATCGCCTTCGCGGCGACCGCCTCGTCGTCGTCACCCATCGCAAGGGATGCCTCGTGCATGCCGATCGCGAGCGAGCCGAGGCCGCGCGCGTCGAGGATGCGCGTGCGGGCGAGCATCTCGGGGTCGCCCGAACGCGGATCCTGCGGCAGGTAGCCGAGTTCGCCGGAGCGCTCGACCTTGCCGTCCGCGGGGATGAGATCGCCCGCGAGGACCTTGGTCAGCGTCGTCTTGCCGGCGCCGTTGCGGCCGACGAGACCGATCTTGTCGCCGTCCGAGACGCGGAAGGAGACGTCCGACATGAGCACGCGGGCGCCCACGCGGATCTCGAGGTCGTGCACGGCGAGCACAGCGGAAGTCCGATCCGTCGATGGTGATGGGGAGGTGGCCGAACGGCCAGCCTCCCAGTATACGGGCCCGGTTCCGTCGTCGTCGGACGAGCGGCGGACAGCGGATCGGCCGATCATTCGTGGATCCCGTCCAAGAACCCGCTGCGGCCTCCCCCTAGGCTGAGTCCCATGTCATCCATCGCCGCCGCTCCGACCGCCTCCGCCGGTACGCGTCGCGTCCTCGCCGACGTCATCGCCCGCCCGTCCTCGCGCGCTCGCGCGTTCGCCCTCGATGCCGGACTCGTCATCGCCGGCGCGACCATCGTCGCCCTCCTCGCCCAGGTCGAGATCCCGCTGTGGCCCGTGCCGATCACAGGCCAGACGCTGGGTGTCATCGTCGTCGGCGCTGCGCTCGGCGCGTGGCGCGGTGCGGCAGCCCTCACGACCTACATGCTCGTCGGCCTCGCGGGACTCCCCGTCTTCGCCGGCTTCACCGGCACCGTCGCCGCGATCGGCAAGCCCAGCTTCGGGTTCGTGATCGGCTTCATCTTCTCGGCGTTCGTCGCCGGCTGGTTCGCCGAGCGCGCGTGGGACCGCCGCCCCGGGCTCGCGTTCCTCGGCTTCGCCGCCGCGAGCGTCGTGCCGTTCCTGTTCGGCATCCCGTACATGGCCTTCATCCTCAACGTCGTGATGGGCCTGGAGTACTCCTTCGGCGAGCTGCTCGCCGTCGGCCTCCTCCCGTTCATCCTGGGCGGCCTCATCAAGGCGGCCCTCGCCGCCGCGATCATCCCCGGAGCGTGGGCGCTCGTCCGCAAGGCGGACCAGAGCAAGAACTGAGACGGATGCCTCGACCCGAGGCATCCGCCCATCGAGAGCCCCCGGCTGCACGGCCGGGGGCTCTCGCGTTCAAAGGAGCGTGACGCGACGGATTCGCGATCTGGGAAACGGCTGGGTAAGGTTGGCCTTACTCGCCCTCGCTAAGGGCATCCTTACCTAACACACCTCGGAGGATTCCGTGCGCCTCAACCGCCCTGCCGCCGCCACCGCGATGCTCGCCGCAGCCGCGATCACCCTCGCCGGGTGCGCGAGCGCGACCGCCGACAGCACCGGCGACACCGCCGACGCAGCCTCGGAGACCGGGTTCCCGGTCACGATCGAGCACGCGTACGGCGAGACGGTGATCGAGTCCAAGCCCGAGCGCGTCGCGACCGTCGCGTGGTCGAACCAGGAGGTGCCGATCGCGCTGGGCGTCGTGCCCGTCGGCATGGCCGAGGTCACGTGGGGCGACGATGACGGCGACGGCGTGCTGCCCTGGGTCGAGGACGAGCTCGAAGAGCTCGGCGCCGACACGCCGGTCCTCTTCGACGAGACCGACGGCATCGACTTCGAGGCCGTCGCCGACACGCAGCCCGACGTCATCCTCGCCGCGTACTCCGGTCTCACGCAGGAGGAGTACGACACCCTCTCGAAGATCGCACCCGTGGTCGCGTACCCCGAGGTCGCGTGGGGCACGTCGTACGAGGACATGATCCGTCTCAACTCGCAGGCGCTCGGCCTCGCGGAGGAGGGCGACGCCCTCATCGAGGAGCTGCACGGCGAGGTCGACGCGGCGCTCGCGAACTACCCCGAGCTCGCCGACTCGCGCGTGCTCTTCTCCTACATCGACCCGTCGGACTTCAGCCAGGTCGGCTTCTACACGAGCCTCGACACGCGTCCCGGGTTCCTCGAGGGCCTCGGCTTCCCGTTGCCGGCCGTCGTCGAGGAGGAGTCGGACGGCGTGCAGTTCTACACCACTGTGAGCGCCGAGCAGGCCGACCGCTTCGCCGACGTCGACGTGTTCGTCACCTACGGCGACGCGAGCGGCTCGATCATCGCGCAGCTGCAGGCGGACCCGCTGCTGTCGCAGATCCCGGCGATCGCCGAAGGCCGCATCGCGATCCTCGAGGAGGCGACCCCGCTCGCCGCCTCGGCCAACCCGTCGCCGCTGTCGATCGGCTGGGGCGTCGACGAGTACTTCGCGCTGCTCAACGACGCCCTCGCGGCCGACTGACAGGCCAGGAGCTCGATCGGGTGACTGTCACCGAGACGCGTACGCCGCTGCCGGATGCCGCAACCCTGCGGCGCCCGGCAGCGGTGCGACTGGCGTGGCTCGCGGTGTCGTTCGCGGTGCTCGCGATGCTCTGCGTCGCGAGCGTGTCGTTCGGCGTCCGCGACGTCGCGCTGGGCGACATCCTCGCCGGCCTCGGCGGCGACACCAGCGGGATCGCGCAGGCCGCCGTGGTGGCCCGGGTTCCCCGCACCGTGCTCGCGATCCTCGTCGGCGCGGCGCTGGCGATGTCGGGCGCAGCCATGCAGGCGGTGACCCGCAACCCGCTGGCAGACCCCGGCATCCTCGGGATCTCCGGCGGCGCCGCGCTCGCGGTCGTCATCGGCATCGCGTTCTTCGGCATGTCGGACCCCTACGCCTTCATCGCCGCCTCGATCATCGGCGCCGGCGGCGCCGCCGTGTTCGTCTACACGGTGGGCTCCCTCGGCCGGGGCGGAGCGACGCCGCTCAAGCTCGCGCTCGCGGGTGCGGCGGCCTCGGCCGCTTTCATGTCGCTCGTGAGCGCCGTGCTCCTCCCCCGCGTCGATCTGCTCGAGACCTTCCGGTTCTGGCAGATCGGCGGGGTCGGCGGCGCGACCTGGGATCGCATCGCGACGATCCTCCCGGTCCTGGCGGTCGGCGCGGTGATCACCCTCGTCTGCGCACGCGGCATGAACTCTCTCGCGCTCGGCGACGACATCGCGACGGGCCTCGGCGAGCGCGTCCTGCGCACCCGGCTCATCGCGTCGGCGGGCGCCGTCATCCTGTGCGGCGCGGCCGTGGCGATCGCGGGTCCCATCGCCTTCGTGGGCCTGATCATCCCGCACCTGTGCCGCCTGCTCGTCGGCACCGACCACCGCTGGCTGCTCCCGTTCGCGGCGGTCGCGGGAGCGGTGCTGCTCGTCGCCGCCGACATCGTCGGCCGGGTCATCGCCCGCCCGGATGAGATCGAGGTCGGCATCCTCACCGCGCTCGTCGGCGCCCCGTTCTTCATCTGGATCGTCCGCAGGCAGAAGGTGCGCGAGCTGTGAGCACCGACACCCTCCTCCGTCCCGCTGCGCAGGCGGTCGTCATCGGACGACGGCGCCGCAGCCGCCGCCGCGTCATCGCGACCGCCGCCCTCGCCGTCGGCGTCGTGCTGGTCTTCGTCGCATCGCTCATGATCGGAAAGACGTTCTACGGCCTCGACGAGGTCGTCCGAGTCGTCCTCGGGCAGACCGTGCCCGGCGCCTCGTTCACCGTCGGCGAGCTGCGCCTCCCGCGCGCGGTCCTCGCGATCCTCGCGGGATTCGCGTTCGGCATCGCGGGCGTGACGTTCCAGACGATGCTGCGCAACCCGCTCGCGTCGCCCGACGTCATCGGCATCACCGCCGGTGCGAGCGCGGCGGCGGTGTTCGGCATCGTCATCCTGTCGCTCAGCGAGACCGCGGTGTCCGTGCTCGCCGTCGTGGGCGGCCTCGCGACCGCCCTCGCCATCTACCTGCTCTCGAACAAGGGCGGATTCGCCGGCACGCGCCTGATCCTCATCGGCATCGGCGTCGCCGCCATGCTCGACGCGGCGGTCACCTATGTGCTCTCGAAAGCCCCGGCCTACGACCTGCAGGCCGCGATGCGCTGGCTCACCGGGAGCCTGAACGGGGCGACATGGTCGACGCTGCTCCCGCTCGCGATCGCGAGCATCGTGCTCGTGCCGGCGCTGCTGGCGAAGGGTCGCGACCTGAATGTCATGCGCCTCGGCGACGACGCGGCCGCGAGTCTCGGCATCCGTCTTCAGGGCACCAGAGTGGTGGTCATCGTCGCCGCCGTCGCGCTGCTGGCGTTCGCGACCGCCGCCACCGGCCCGATCGCGTTCGTCGCGTTCATGGCCGGCCCCATCGCGGCGCGCATCGTCGGCCCCGGCGGCTCGCTGCTGCTGCCGTCCGCGCTCGTCGGCGCGCTGCTCGTGCAGCTGTCAGACCTCGTGGGTCAGTTCGCCTTCGACAGCCGCTACCCGGTCGGGGTCGTCACCGGCGTGCTCGGCGCCCCCTTCCTCATCTACCTCCTCATCAGGACGAACCGCTCCGGAGGCTCGCTATGACCGATTCCCACAGCCTGTCGGCGGAAGGCCTGACGCTGTCATACGGTGACCGCACGATCGTCGAGGGTCTCGACCTCGTGATCCCGCCGGGTCGCATCACCGCGATCGTGGGCGCGAACGGGTGCGGCAAGTCGACCCTCCTGCGCGCGCTCGCGCGTCTGATCACGCCGCGTGAGGGTCAGGTGATCCTGGACGGCAAGGCCCTGCACGGCCGCGCGACGAAAGAGATCGCACGCACGCTCGGGCTCCTCCCCCAGAGTCCGATCGCCCCCGAGGGCATCGCCGTCGCCGACCTCGTCGGTCGCGGGCGGCACCCCCACCAGAAGCTGCTGGCGCGCTGGAGCTCGCACGACTACGAGGTCGTCGCGCAGGCGCTCGCCGCCACCGGCATCGAGGACCTCGCCGACCGGTCGGTCGACGAACTGTCGGGCGGGCAGCGCCAGCGCGTGTGGATCGCGATGGCACTCGCACAGGAGACCGACATCCTCCTGCTCGACGAGCCCACGACCTTCCTCGACGTTGCGCACCAGGTCGAGGTGCTCGACCTCCTCACCGACCTCAACCGCGACCGCGGCACCACGATCGTGATGGTGCTGCACGACATGAACCTCGCCGCCCGGTACGCCGACCACCTCTTCGCGCTGCGCTCCGGCCGCGTGGTCGCGAGCGGAGCGCCTGGCGAGGTCATGACCGGCGAACTCATCCGCGAGGTCTTCGACCTCGACGCGCTCGTCGTGCCCGATCCCGTGTCGGGCTCGCCCATCGTCCTTCCCCGCGGCAGGCACCACGTGTCGCCCCGGGTGCCCGTCGCCGCAGCCCCGCTCGCCGCGGCCTCCACTCCCCTGCCGACAGGAGCCTCACGATGACCGACACCGACGTGCCCTCGCGCTTCTTCCGTGCGCGCGTGACGGCCATCTCCGACGTGACCCCGAGCTTCCGCCGCTTCACCTTCGGCGGCGACGACCTCGCCGACTACGGCGACCCGGGCCTCGACCAGCGCATCAAGATCGTCTTCCCCACGCGCACACTCGGCCTCGATGCGATGCCCTTCGGCGACGACTGGTACACGCAGTGGCGCGCGCTGCCCGAGGAGCAGCGCCTGCCGTTCCGCACCTACACGACGCGCTACGTGCGCAACCACCTCAGCGAGGTGGACGTCGACATGGTCTCGCACGACGTGATCGGCCCGGCCTCCGACTGGATCGATCGTGCGCAGGTCGGCGACGAGGTGCTCATCTTCGCGCCGACCACGGCCCACAGCGGCGTGAGCTTCGGCATCGACTTCGTGCCGCCGGCCCGGGTCGACTCGATCCTGCTCGCCGGCGACGAGACGGCGGCGCCCGCGATCGCCGCGATCCTCGAGCAGCTGCCCCGCGACGCCAGCGGAGTGGTCGCGGTCGAGCTGCCGCACGCCGACGACGCCGCGTACTTCCCACGGCATCCCGGATTCGAGTACCGCATCGGCGCGCGCGCGGAGGGCGAGCGTCACGCGCACCTCGTGGAGTCGGTGACGGATGCGGCGGCCCGCCTGGTGCCCGCGGGCGCCGGTGCAGACGTCGAGGAGGTCGACATCGACACCGACATCCTGTGGGAGGTGCCCCGCACCGCCAAGGGCGGGGCAGCGCTGAAGAGCGCGCGCCTGTACGCGTGGCTCGCGGGCGAGGCCGGAGCGATCAAGGCCCTGCGCCGCCATCTCGTGGCCGAGCGCGGCGTCGACCGTCGCGCCGTCGCGTTCATGGGCTACTGGCGCCTCGGCCGCGCGGAGAATTGAGCGAGCGAAGCGAGTCGAAACCTCATCCGTCACCCGCGCCGCGTCGCCTCGTGCGCGTGCCCGAGTCTGAGGCCCGGGATCAGCGCGCCGAGCGCGAGCGCCACGGCGATGCCGAACACCGCAGGGAAGCCGGCATCCGTCCCCGCAAGCGCGGTGAACACGAGGCCCATGACGGCGATCGAGGACGCCGAGCCGACGGCGTCGGAGATCGACAGCGCCGACGAGTTGAAACCCTGGTTCTGCGGCGTCGAGTACGCGAGCGTCAGCACCGTCAGACGCGGGTACATGAGACCCATGCCGCCGCCCGCCAGCCCCCATCCCGCGATGAGCACCGCGGGGTGCAGCCCGATCAGGGCGGTCGCCCCCGCGACCAGCAGCGCCGTCACGAGCAGCGCGGTGCCGGTGAGCGTGATGCGTGCGTTGCCGAGCCGGTCGCCGAAGCGCCCCTGCACGTCGGCGGCGACCGCCCACGCCAGCGCGGCAGCCGTGAGCCCGAGCCCCGCCCATGTCGGCGAGAACCCGTAGCCGTCGATCAGCAGGTACGGCACGTAGATCTCCGCGCCGAACAGCGCACCTGCGATGAGCCCGCGCATCAGCACGACGCTCGGCAGCCCTCTTCCGGCCACGAGCGTGCCGCGCGGCAGCAGCGGCCGTGACGCGAGCCCGATGACGACGACGGATGCTGCCACCGCCGCCCACGCCCACGCTCCGAGCTCGCCCGCCAGACTGAGCCCGAGCGCCCCCACTGCCACCGCGGTCGCGCACGCCAGACGCGGTGCGATGCGGGCCGTCGACGGCTCATCGGTGTCGAGCGGCAGCCCGTGCAGCCGGGCGACCACCATCGCGAACGCCACGACGGTGAGCGCCGCGACGCCGAGGAACACCCACCGCCAGTGCAGGAACTCCGTCACGGCGCCGGCGAGGAACGGGCCGATGAGCGACGGCACGACCCACGCCGCCGAGAAGGCGGCGAAGACCCGGCCGTGCATCGCGCCGGGGTACACGCGGGCGACGACCACGTAGAGGGCCACGGTCTGCCCGCCGGTGCCGAGGCCCTGCACCAGACGGCCGGCGACCAGCGCCGGCATGGTGAAGGCGAATCCGGCGATGAGCAGGCCCACGACGAACAGCGCGACGGCGGTGCTGAGCGGGGCGAGCACGCCGCCCCGGTCGCACCACGCGCCGACCGCGACCATGCCGATGACGCTCGTCGCCAGGGTGCCGGCGAACGCCACGGCGTACAGGCGCTCGCCGTCGAGGTCGGCGCTCACCACCGGCATCACCGTGGTGACGGCGAGCGACTGCATCGCCGCCAGGAAGATGAGCGCGACGGCGCCGACGGTCACCCAGAGGAATCGACCCTGCCAGATCCCGGTGGCGGACGCGGACTCCGGCTCAGCCGTCACGATCGCGCCAGGGCGCCGACGCGCTCCACCGCCTCGCGGAGCAGGTCGGGGTCGCAGCCGAAGTTGATGCGGACGTAGCCCTTGCCTTCGGTGCCGAACAGCGGTCCGTGGTGCAGCGCCACCTTCGCCTCGCGCAGCACCTTGACGGCCGGGTTGTCCCCCCAGCCGTACGCGGAGAGGTCGACCCACGCCAGGAATCCGGCATCGGGAGGCAGGTAGCGCGCGTCGGGCAGGTGCTCGGCGAGGAGGTCGGCCAGCAGCATCCGGTTCGCATCGAGGGCCGCAAGCAGGCTCGCCAGCCATTCGTCGCTGTCCGCCGAGTAGGCGGCGACGTTCGACAGCGCCCCGAACAGGCCGGTGCGCCACTCGACCTCCCATGGCAGGGCACGCAGCTCCTTTGCCTGAGCATCGCCACCCGCCACCATCACGGCGCATTTGAGACCGGCGAGATTGAACGTCTTGCTCGCGCTGGTCACCGCGTAGCCGACGCGCCCGGCGGAGTCGGACGCCGAGAGGAACGGCGTGAACGGCTTCTGGGCGTAGGTCAGCGGCCCGTGGATCTCGTCGCTGATGACGGTCGCCGCGAACCCTTCGGCGATGTCTGCCAAGGCCGCCAGCGTCTCGCGCGTGTGCACGGTGCCGGTGGGGTTGTGCGGATTGCACAGCAGCACCGCTCGAGCACCGCCGGCCAGGGCGGCCTCCACGCCGAGGAGGTCGATCTCCCACCCGTCGACGCCCTCGACGAGCGGCACGCGCTCGACGACGCCGCCCGCCTCCTCGACGGTGTCGTAGAACGGCGGATACACCGGCGGCATCACGACGACGCGGTCACCGGGCTCGATCACGCGGCGGAGGATCTCGACGACGCCCATCATCACGTCGCCGGTCCAGAAGACGTGGGACGGGTCGACGCTCCAGCCCCAGCGACGCTCGGCGAAGCCCACGAACGCCTCGCGCACGCCGGGCTCCGGCGGGGTGTAGCCGGTGTCGCCGAGCTGCACGGCCCGGGTCAGCACCTCGGTGATCGCCGGTGCCAGGGCATAGTCGGTCTCGGCGACGAAGAACGGCAGCACCTCCTCCCCGTATTTGCGCCACTTCGTGCTCGTGCGCTGACGCAGCTCGTCGATGGGCAGGGCTCGCAGGGGGGTGACGCTCACCCCTCGACCCTACCGATCCGGCGGCACGGCGCCGCCGAGTGAGTCACCGTGTGAAGGTGCCGAGGTCGTGCTGCTCGCCAGCGGGTCACGTCCAAGCCGCCGCGTCAACGACCGCGAGGCGTCAGGGAAGTGTCAGATCGCGAAGCCGAGCGCACGCATCATGTCGCGCCCGTCGTCGGTGATGCGCTCGGGGCCCCACGGCGGCATCCACACCCAGTTGATGCGGAACCGCTCGACGATGTCGTCGAGGGCCTGAGCCGTCTGCTCCTCGAGCACGTCGGTGAGCGGGCAGCCGGCCGACGTGAGGGTCATGTGGATGACCAGCGCGTCGTTCTCGTCGTCCCAGGCGAGATCGTAGATGAGGCCGAGGTCGACGACGTTGATCCCGAGCTCGGGGTCCATGACGTCCTTGAGAGCCTCGGTCACCTCGTCGTACTTCTCGGGGGTGAGGGTCGCCGTCATAAGGTCGATCCTACGCTTCGCTGCCCACGGGGGCTTCGGCCGGCTCCGCTTCGCCCGCAGGCAGGAAGCGGTCGTAGCCCTCGTCCTCGAGGCGGTCGGCGAGCTCGGGGCCGCCCTCCTCGACGATCCGCCCGTTCACCATGACGTGCACGAAGTCGGGTGCGATGTAGCGCAGGATGCGGGTGTAGTGCGTGATGAGCAGCACACCGAGGTCGGTCTCGGCCTTGGCGCGGTTCACACCCTCCGACACGATCTTCAGCGCGTCGACGTCCAGGCCCGAGTCGGTCTCGTCGAGGATCGCGATCTGGGGCTTCAGGAGCTCGAGCTGGAGGATCTCGTGGCGCTTCTTCTCGCCGCCGGAGAAGCCCTCGTTGACGTTGCGCGACGCGAACTTCGGGTCCATGCGCAGGTTCTTCATCGACGCCTTGACGTCCTTCGTCCACGTGCGGATCGAGGGCGCCTCGCCATCGATCGCGGTCTTCGCGGTGCGCAGGAAGTTGGTGACGGTGACGCCGGGGATCTCCACCGGGTACTGCATCGCGAGGAACAGGCCCGCGCGCGCACGCTCGTCGACCGACATCGCGAGGACGTCCTCGCCGTCGAGCGAGATCGAGCCGCTCGTGACGTTGTACTTGGGGTGTCCGGCGATCGTGTAGGCGAGCGTGGACTTGCCGGAGCCGTTGGGGCCCATGATCGCATGGGTCTCACCCGTGCGGATCGTGAGCGTCAGGCCGTTGAGGATCGGCGTGGTGCCGGCATCCGTCTCGACCGTCACGTGGAGGTCGCGGATCTCGAGAACAGACATTCTTCAGTACCTTCTTCAGTTCACTTCGAGCTTGACGGCCGCGTCGATGAGCACGTCATCGCCGTCGACGGTGACCGCGAAGACCGGGACCGGCTCGTACGCGGGGAGGTTGAGGGGCTTGCCGGTGCGCAGCGAGAACGCCGAGCCGTGGGCCCAGCACTCCAGCGACTCGCCGTCGACGAAGCCTTCCGACAGTGAGATGTCACCGTGGGTGCAGACGTCGCCGATCGCGTGGACCTCGCCGTTGGAGTCGAGCACGACGGCGATCGCGACGCCGTCCACCTCGACTCGGGTGGCCTCGTCCTGGACGAGGTCGCTGAGGGCGCACACACGCTGAGCGGTCACAGGCCGGCCTCCTTGGCGAGTTCTTCCTCGATGGCGGCGAACAGCTCCGCCTCGAGGTCTTCGACACCGATCTTCTGCACGATCTCCGCGAGGAATCCGAGCACGACGAGGCGTCGCGCCTCGTCCTCGGTGATGCCGCGCGCCTGCAGGTAGAACAGCTGCTCATCGTCGAAGCGTCCGGTCGCGCTGGCGTGGCCGGCGCCGCGGATGTCACCCGTCTCGATCTCGAGGTTCGGGATCGACTCGGCGCGCGCACCTTCGGTGAGGACGAGGTTGCGGTTGGCCTCGTACGAGTCCGTGCCGACGGCGTCCGGTCCGATGAGGACGTCGCCGATCCAGACCGTGCGCGCCGCGGCTCCCTGCAGGGCGCTCTTGTACAGGACGTCGCCCGAGGTCTCGGCTCCCTTGTGGTGCAGGTACACCTGGCTCTCGAGGTGCTGCCCCGAGTCGGAGTAGCTGAGTCCGTAGAGCTCGGCGCGCGAGCCGGTGCCCGCGAGCTCGACGCTCGGGTTGATCCGCACGACGTCCCCGCCGAAGCTGACGACGACGTGACGCAGGGTCGCGTCGCGCTCGACGCGAGCCTGATGCGACGCCAGGTGCACCGCGTCGTCGTCCCACCGCTGGACCGTGACGAGTTCGAGGTGGGCGCCCTCGCGGACGATGATCTCGATGTTCTGGGCGTGATGCGCCGTGCCGGTATGACGGAAGACCACCGTGGCGTGCGAGTTCGCCTGCGCCTCGACCACGACATGCGCATGGGCCAGTCCGCCGGTGCCGTTCAGCGACACGACGATCGGCGCGGAGTACTCGGCGCCCGCAGGGATGCGCAGCAGCGGAGCTTCGGTCTCCTGCTTCCACGCGATCGCACTGGGGAGATCCTCGGGGCGGAACACCTCGCCGCGGGGCGCGCTGCCCACGCGGAGGCGCTCCTGGACCAGGCTGTCGGGCGCGTCCACGTCGACCTCGATGACGCCAGGGCGTCCGGTCTCGTCGGACAGCAGCGACTGGAGCTTCGCGAGCGGCGTGTGCTTCCAGTTGACCTCGCGGCCGGTGGGCGCCTCGAAGGCGGTCGGGTCGAACGACCAGGTTCGCTCGGAGCGGGTCTGAACGGGCACGAATGCACCGGCGCCATCGGTGTGGCCCTTCGCGCCGGGAATGGTGGGGGCCTCGGTGGTGGGGCTCATCTAGCCGACGGATCCTTCCATGCCCATCTCGATGAGCTTGTTGAGTTCGAGCGCGTACTCCATGGGCAGCTCACGCGCGATCGGCTCGATGAAGCCGCGCACGATCATCGCCATGGCCTCGTCTTCGGGCATGCCGCGGCTCATGAGGTAGAACAGCTGCTCCTCGCTGACCTTGGAGACCGTGGCCTCGTGGCCGAGCTGCACGTCGTCGACGCGGATGTCGATCGCCGGGTACGTGTCGGAGCGCGAGATCGTGTCGACCAGCAGGGCATCGCAGCGCACGGTGTTGGCGCTGTGGTGCGCATTGGCGTCGACGCGGACCTCGCCGCGGTAACCGGCGCGGCCGCCGCCGCGGGCGATCGACTTCGAGACGATCGAGGACTGCGTGTACGGCGCCATGTGAATCATCTTCGCGCCGGCGTCCTGGTGCTGACCGGGACCGGCGAACGCGACCGACAGGGTCTCGCCCTTGGCGTGCTCGCCCATGAGGAAGATCGACGGGTACTTCATCGTGACCTTCGAGCCGATGTTGCCGTCGATCCACTCCATCGTCGCGCCCTCGTGCGCCACGGCGCGCTTGGTGACGAGGTTGTAGACGTTGTTCGACCAGTTCTGGATCGTCGTGTAACGCACGCGGGCGTTCTTCTTCACGATGATCTCGACGACGGCCGAGTGCAGCGAGTCGCTCTTGTAGATCGGGGCCGTGCAGCCCTCGATGTAGTGCACGTACGAGCCCTCGTCGGCGATGATGAGCGTCCGCTCGAACTGGCCCATGTTCTCGGTGTTGATCCGGAAGTAGGCCTGCAGCGGGATCTCGACGTGCACGCCCGGGGGCACATAGACGAACGAGCCGCCCGACCACACCGCCGTGTTCAGCGCCGCGAACTTGTTGTCGCCGGCGGGGATCACCGTGCCGAAGTACTCCTCGAAGAACTCCGGGTGCTCGCGCAGAGCCGTGTCGGTGTCCATGAAGATGACGCCCTGCTGCTCCAGGTCCTCGCGGATCTGGTGGTAGACGACCTCGGACTCGTACTGGGCGGCGACGCCCGCGACGAGGCGCTGACGCTCCGCCTCGGGGATGCCGAGCTTCTCGTACGTGTTGCGGATGTCTTCGGGGAGGTCCTCCCACGACTGCGCCTGCTTCTCGGTGGAGCGCACGAAGTACTTGATGTTGTCGAAGTCGATCTCGCTGAGGTCCGCGCCCCAGGTCGGCATCGGCTTGCGGCCGAACAGCTGATAGCCCTTCAGCCGGGTCTTGAGCATCCATTCGGGCTCGCTCTTGAGCGCCGAGATGCCGCGCACGACGGACTCGTCGATGCCCCGCTTCGCCACGGCACCCGCGGCGTCGGCATCATGCCACCCGAACTCGTAGACACCCAGGCTGTCCAGCTCCGGGCGATCGATCAGCACATCAGACATCGTCACGTTCTCCTCCGGGCCCTGGCGGTGTCATCCGTCCCGGCATCCGTGATCTCCGGTGGAGATACCGGAGGGGGGATGCCGCTTCTCGGGCCCTCTCAAGTGGCGCCGGCCATCGCGCCTAGACTGTCAGTGGTGCGCGGCGCCATGAAGTGCGTGCGCAACCGACCCCTCGATTCTACAGGTTCCACCCCGCCGCGGACGCGCCCCGCCTGTCACGCGCAGCACGTGGAGCCTCTGCCAGGAGGCACCCCCCGCATGTCCGCGCCCCAGTCCACCACCACCGCCCCCGGAATCTGGCAGCGTTTCTGGCAGTGGCTGCCGGACCGGGTGGACCGGCGCGTGATCGCGGCGGCGTGGGCGACGCTCTTCGTGCAGATCGGCATCGTGGCCACCGGTGGTCTCGTGCGTCTCACCGGCTCGGGGCTCGGCTGCGAGACCTGGCCGCGCTGCACCGCGGACTCCTTCGTGCCGGTCCCCGAGGTCTCCGGCGTGCACGGTGTCATCGAATTCGGCAACCGCCTGCTGACCTTCGTTCTCGTCGCCGTCGCGATCATCATGTTCCTCTTCGTGGTGCGCATGCGCCGCGAGCGGCGCGACCTCTTCTGGCTGTCGCTGCTGATCGGCTTGTACGTGCCGCTGCAGGCGGTCATCGGCGGCATCACCGTCCTGACGAATCTCAACCCGTATGTCGTCGGTCTTCACTACTTCGCGTCCGCGCTGCTGGTGGCGCTCGCTGCCGTCCTCGTCGTCCGCGTCTACGCCGTGCCCGGGCCTCGCGTGCTCGCGGTGCCCCGCTGGTACGCGGTCGTGACGCACGTCACGGCCGGGTTCGTGCTCGTCACCGTGGTGGTCGGAATCCTCGTGACGGGTTCCGGGCCTCACGCCGGAGACGGCGGCGCCGCGCGCAACGGGCTGAACCCCGAGCTGATGCAGCACATCCACGCGTGGCCGGCGTACGTGACCTTCGCGCTCACCCTCGTCCTCGTGGCGGGCTCGTGGCGCACTTCCCCGGCGCTGCGCCTGCGGCTGTGGACGCTGCTGCTCCTCGCCGTCGAGCTGGTCCAGATCATCGTCGGTCTCTGGCAGGCGCGCACGGGTCTTCCGATCGTGCTGGTGAACATCCACATGGTCCTGGCCGTCGGGCTGGTCGCGGCCATGACCGCGGTCGTCATGCACCTGAAGGCGCCCGCCACGGTGCCCGCGCACAGCTGATCCACAGCAACCCGATTGGCGTCGCACGGACTCCTTTGCGAGGGTGGGATGCCGCGACCAACCGGGTCGCGCATCCCGAGGAGTGATCGACACATGCCCACCCGCCCCCGTCTCGTCCGCAGCATCCCCTTCTGGGGCCTCGTCGTCGTCTCCGTGGCGACGATCGCCGGTGGCTGGTACATCACCACCGACAAGATCGCCTCGATGACCACGACCCTGACCGACGGCACCGCGACCGGTGTCGACGTGTACGTCGGCCAGTCGATCGCCCAGCTCGGCGCGATCCTCATCGGCGCCGGCGTCATCGGCGTCCTGCTCGCGCTCGGCGTCGCCGCCGTCTCGACGCTCCGCCCGCACGCGCCCGTCGAGGTCGTCGAGCCCATCGACTGGAACTCGGAGACCGAGACCGCCGTCGAGGCGAAGACCGACGCCGCCCTCACCGAGACCGCTGACCCGCTCGAGGCCGAGGCATCCGTCGCCGCACGCTGATCCGTCCAGCAAGAGAAGAGGCCGCCCGGTACGCCGGGCGGCCTCTTCTCTTCTCTCCGATCAGAACGGCAGCAGCGGGTCGACCGCGATCGCGACGAAGAGCAGAGTGAGGTACGTGATCGAGGCGTGGAAGACGCGCATCGGACGCGGCTCGGTGCCCCGCACCGCGCGGTTGTAGAGCACGTGCGACTCGTAGATGAACCAGCCGCCGAAGACGAGCGACGACACCGTGTAGACGAGTCCCATGTCGGCGACGGGGATCAGCAGCAGCGAGCAGACGACAGTGGCCCACGCGTACAGGATGACCTGCAGGCCCACCTGCGAGCCGGCGCGCGTCGCGCCGAGCATGGGCACGTCGACCTCTTCGTACTGGTCCTTGTACTTCATCGACAGCGGCCAGTAGTGCGGCGGCGTCCAGAGGAAGACGAGGGTGAACAGGATGACCGGCGGCCACGCGAGCGACCCCGTCACCGCGGTCCAGCCGATCAGCACCGGGAAGCAGCCTGCGATGCCCCCCCACACGATGTTCTGCTCGGTGCGGCGCTTGAGGATCATCGTGTAGATCACGACGTAGAAGAAGATGGCGGCGGCCGACAGTGTCGCGGCCAGCCAGTTCGTGGTGAGCCACAGCCACACGGTCGAGAACACCGCGAGCGACCACGCGAAGATCAGCGCGCCCCGCGGCGAGACCTCGCCGGTGACGAGCGGACGGTTCACCGTGCGCTGCATGTGCGCGTCGATGTCGCGGTCGAGGTACATGTTGAACGCCGCGGCCGAGCCGGCGCTCGCGGTGCCGCCGATGACGGTCGCGACGACCAGCCACACATCCGGGAAGCCGCCCTCCGCCAGGATCATGACCGGCACGGTCGTCACCAGCAGCAGTTCGAGCACGCGCGGCTTCATCAGCGCGATGTACGCGCGAACGGTACGGCCGAAGGTCTGCGGAGGTCGGCTGGATCCGTCGACGGATGCTACGGTCACGGCCGTTCTCGTGCTGTCCATGGCCCCCGCAATCGCTGCCTGCAGATTCCCCCCAAGTCTAGGGCATCGGCGTGTCGCGCCCCGCCCGAGAGTCGCGAGCTGCGGCGCCCGGCTGCTCACATCGACCGAACGGCGGGCGTGAGCAGAACGTGACTCCCACGACACCGGGATGTCACCGACGGCGACCCGGGCTTCGCAAGACTCTGTCACATAGACGGCTTGCATGGCCTGGGCGGTATGCCCCTTCGCTATGCTGAGAAACACGCGCGCCCGTCGCCGATTCCCCCTTCTCCATCCGGACAAGGGCCGCGAGCCGGCCACATTCTTGGGCGCACCTCCAACGAAAGGCGGCCCGGTGTCGGAACTGGCTTGGGATGAGATCGATCGGCGCGCGGTGGACACCGCCCGCGTCCTGGCAGCGGACGCGGTGGAGAAGGTGGGCAACGGCCACCCGGGCACGGCGATGAGCCTGGCGCCGGCGGCGTACCTGCTGTACCAGCGCGTGCTGCGCCACGACCCCACGGACACCCACTGGGTCGGACGCGACCGGTTCATCCTGTCGGCCGGCCACTCGTCGCTCACCCAGTACGTGCAGCTGTACCTGGGCGGATTCGGGCTCGAGCTCGACGACCTCAAGGCGCTGCGCACGTGGGGCTCGCTCACCCCGGGTCACCCCGAGTACGGCCACACCAAGGGCGTCGAGATCACCACCGGCCCGCTGGGTCAGGGTCTCGCCTCGGCGGTGGGATTCGCGTACGCGGCCCGCTACGAGCGCGGCCTGTTCGACCCGGAGGCCCCCGCCGGTCAGTCGCCGTTCGACCACAACATCTACGTGATCGCCGGTGACGGCGACCTGCAGGAGGGCGTGACCAGCGAGGCGTCGTCGCTCGCGGGCCACCAGGAACTCGGCAACCTCATCGCGATCTACGACTCGAACCAGATCTCCATCGAGGACGACACCAACGTCGCCTTCACCGAAGACGTGGCGAAGCGCTACGAGTCGTACGGCTGGCACGTGCAGATCGTGGACTGGAAGAAGACCGGCGAGTACGTCGAGGACGTCGCCGAGCTGCACGGTGCGATCGAGGCCGCCCAGGGCGAGACCGCCAAGCCGTCGCTCATCATCCTCCGCACCATCATCGGCTGGCCCTCGCCCGGCAAGCAGAACACCGGAAAGATCCACGGCTCCGCGCTCGGCGGCGACGAGCTCGCCGCGACGAAGAAGGTCCTCGGCTTCGACCCCGAGCAGTCCTTCGTCGTCGCCGACGACGTCATCGCCCACACGCGGGCGCTGAAGGACCGCGCCGCCACCGAGCGCGCCGCCTGGCAGTCCTCGTTCGACGCGTGGGCCGCCGCCAACCCCGAGCGCAAGGCGCTGTTCGACCGCCTCGAGGCCGGCGACCTGCCCGAGGACGTGGCATCGGCTCTCCCCTCGTTCGAAGCCGGCAAGGACGTCTCCACGCGCGCCGCGTCGGGCACGGTCATCAACGCGCTGGCCGCGGTGCTGCCCGAGCTGTGGGGCGGCTCGGCGGATCTCGCCGAGTCGAACCTCACCACCATCAAGGACGCGAAGTCGTTCATCCCCGCCGAGTGGTCGACCCACGAGTGGTCGGGCGACCCGTACGGCCGGGTGCTGCACTTCGGCATCCGCGAGCACGCCATGGGCGCGATCGTCAACGGCATCAAGCTGCACGGCCCGACGCGTCCGTTCGGCGGCACGTTCCTCATCTTCAGCGACTACATGCGCCCGTCGGTGCGTCTGGCCGCGCTGATGGACATCCCGTCGATCTTCGTGTGGACGCACGACTCCGTCGCACTCGGCGAGGACGGCCCCACCCACCAGCCGGTCGAGCAGCTCGCGACGCTGCGCGCCATCCCGAACTTCACGGTGGTGCGCCCCGCCGACGCGAACGAGACCTCGGCCGCCTGGCTCGAGATCGTCCGCCGTCAGGGCGGGCCGTCGGGCATCGCGCTGACCCGCCAGAACATCCCGGTGTTCGCCCGGGGCACCGGCGAGGCATCGGGTGACGTGTTCGCGTCGACCGACGGCGTCGCCAAGGGCGCGTACATCCTCGCCGAGGCGCCGAACGGCACCCCCGACGTGATCCTCATCGCGACCGGCTCCGAGGTCCAGCTGGCGGTCTCCGCCCGCGAAACCCTCGCCGCCGAGGGCATCAACGCCCGCGTCGTGTCGGCGCCGTCGCTCGAGTGGTTCGACGAGCAGGACGCCGCCTACCGCGAGAAGGTCCTGCCCGCCGCCGTCAGGGCGCGCGTGTCGGTCGAGGCCGGCTCCGCGCTCACCTGGCGCGGCATCGTCGGCGACGCCGGCCGCTCCGTCGCGATCGACCACTTCGGCGCGTCGGCCGACTACAAGACCCTGTTCCAGAAGTTCGGCATCACCGCCGACGCCGTCGTCGAGGCCGCCCGCGAGTCCCTCGCGGCCACGGCAGCACTCGAACTCGCAACGGCGAAGTAAGCACGAGGAGAAGGCAGAATGAGCACCCCCACTGAGAAGCTGGTCGCCGAAGGCGTGAGCATCTGGCTCGACGACCTGTCGCGCGAGCGCATCACGTCGGGCAACCTGACCGAACTCATCTCGACGCGCAACGTGTCGGGCGTCACGACGAACCCGACGATCTTCCAGGGCGCCATCGGCGGCGGCGGACACTCGTACGCCGGCCAGATCGCCGAGCTCGCCAAGGCGGGCGCGACGGTCGACGACGCGATCTTCGCGGCCACGACCGACGACGTGCGCGACGCGGCCGACATCTTCCGGCCCGTCTACGACGCCACGAACGGCGTGGACGGCCGCGTGTCGATCGAGGTCTCCCCCGACCTCGCCCACGACACCGACGCGACGATCGCGCAGGCGAAGGAACTGTGGGCAACGGTCGACCGGCCCAACGTGCACATCAAGATCCCCGCGACGAAGGCCGGCCTGCCCGCCATCACCGCGGTGCTCGCCGAGGGCATCTCGGTCAACGTGACGCTGATCTTCAGCCTCGAGCGCTACGCCGAGGTCATCGAGGCCTTCCTCGCGGGCCTCGAGCAGGCGCAGGCGAACGGTCACGACGTCTCGCAGATCCACTCCGTCGCGTCGTTCTTCGTCTCGCGCGTGGACACCGAGGTCGACAAGCGCCTCGCCGCGATCGGCACCGACGAGGCCGCGGGGCTCAAGTCCCTCGCCGGCGTCGCGAACGCGCGCCTCGCGTACGAGCTGTACGAGAAGGAGTTCGCCACCGACCGCGCGAAGGCGCTGACGGATGCCGGGGCCCACGCACAGCGTCCGCTGTGGGCCTCGACCGGCGTCAAGGACCCGAACCTCCCCGACACGCTGTACGTCACCGAGCTCGTCGCCCCCGGCACCGTCAACACGATGCCGGAGAAGACCCTCGAAGCGACCTTCGACCACGGCCAGGTCGCCGGTGACACCGTGACCGGCACCTACGAGGCCGCGCACCAGGTGTTCGCCGATCTCGCCGCCGTCGGCGTCGACTTCGCCGACGTCACGCAGGTGCTCGAGGACGAAGGCGTCAGCAAGTTCATCGCCTCCTGGCACGATCTGCAGGGCACCGTGAAGACGGCCCTCGAGGACGCACTCCAGGCCACCCGATGAGCTTCGACATCCACCTGTCGGGGCACGTCAAGTCGGTCGTCGATCAGACGCTCCCCGGGCTCGTCGCGAGCCTGGTCGCGTCGGGGATCACCGGCGGCGACTCGTCGCTGTGGGGTCCCGAGGCGGAGGACGAGGCCTCCCGTCGACTGGGGTGGACCGAGGCCGTCAGCGTCTCGCGTCCGCTCGTCCCCGAGATCCTGGCGCTGCGCGAGCGTCTGCACGCGCGCAACGTGACCCGCATCGTGCTCGCGGGCATGGGCGGCTCGTCGCTCGCGCCCGAGGTCATCGCACAGACCTCGGGGGCACCGCTGGTCATCCTCGACTCGACCGCGCCCGGCCAGGTGCTCGCCGCGATCGACGGCGACGCAGAGGCCGGCGACCTCACGCGAACCGCTCTCGTGGTGTCGTCGAAGTCGGGCTCGACCGTCGAGACGGACTCCGCCAAGCGGGCGTTCGAGGCTGCCTTCCGCGACCTCGGCATCGACCCGGCCGAGCGGATCATCGTCGTGACCGACCCGGGCTCGCCGCTGGACCAGGAGGCCCGCGCCGACGGGTACACGGTGTTCAACGCCGACCCGACCGTCGGGGGCCGCTACTCGGCGCTCACGGCGTTCGGGCTCGTGCCGTCCGGTCTCGCGGGCGCCGACATCTCGGAGCTCCTCGACGAGGCCGAGGCGTCGCTGCTCGAGGTCTCCATCGACAGCCCCGACAACCCGGCGCTCGTGCTCGCCGCGGCGATCGCCGGCGGCGAGCCCCGCAAGGACAAGCTCGGCCTCATCACCGACGGCACCCACATCGCCGGGCTCCCGGACTGGATCGAGCAGCTCGTCGCCGAGTCGACGGGCAAGGAGGGCACCGGCATCCTGCCGGTCGTCCTGCTGCCGGTCTCCCCCGAGGTCGACGCGAAGCCCGCCGATCTGCAGATCGTGCGCTTCGTCGACGAGGCCAAGAAGTTCCACCTGTTCGAGCATCACGAGGGCGAGATCCTGGTGAGCGGCTCGCTCGGCGCGCAGTTCGTGGTGTGGGAGTACGCGACGGCGATCGCGGGACGGATGCTGGGCATCAATCCTTTCGACCAGCCCGACGTCGAATCCGCCAAGGTCGCGGCGCGTGGTCTGCTCGACGCGCGTCCTGAGCCCACGGCTCCGGCGTTCGCCGTGGAGGGCGTCGAGGTGCGCGTCTCGGACCCCGAGCTCGCAGCATCCGGAACCGTCGCCGGTGTGCTCGACGCGCTCTGGGCACGCCTTCCCGAGGACGGCTACGTCGCGATCCAGGCGTACGTCAACCGCCTCGAGCTCGGCCAGCTCTCGGGCCTGCGCGAGCTCGTCGCCGCGGATTCCGCGCGTCCGACGACGTTCGGCTGGGGCCCCCGGTTCCTGCACTCCACGGGCCAGTACCACAAGGGCGGCCCGGCCAACGGGGTGTTCGTCCAGATCCTCGAGCGCACCGATGTCGACCTCGAGATCCCCGGCCGGCCGTTCACTTTCGGCCAGCTGATCCAGGCGCAGGCCGCGGGCGACGCGGCCGTGCTCGCCGAAGGCCACGGCCGTCCCGTCGTGACCCTGACCCTCACCGACCCCCAGATCGAAGTGCTCTCGCTCTTCGAAGCGGCACAGTAGGAGTTCGATCCCCACATGACCGTCGAGATCTCGCGCGGGCACAACCCGCTGCGCGACCCCGAAGACCGTCGCCTCAACCGCATCGCCGGCCCGAGCGCGCTCGTCATCTTCGGCGTCACGGGAGACCTCTCCCGCAAGAAGCTCATGCCCGCCGTCTACGACCTCGCCAACCGCGGGCTGCTGCCTCCCGGCTTCGCGCTCGTCGGCTTCGCGCGGCGAGACTGGGAGGACCAGGACTTCGCCAAGGTCGTCTACGACGCCGTGCGCCAGCACGCGCGGACGGAATTCCGCGACGAGACGTGGCAGCAGCTGCTCCAGGGCATCCGCTTCGTGTCGGGCGAGTTCGACGACCCGGACGCCTTCCGCCGGCTGAAGGACACCGTCGACAAGCTCGACACCGAGCGCGGGACGATGGGCAACCACGCGTACTACCTGTCGATCCCGCCGAAGGCGTTCCCCCTCGTGGCGGAGCAGCTGAAGGCGTCGGGGCTCGTCGACGACACCGCCGATCAGCCCGACCGCTGGCGCCGCGTCGTCATCGAGAAGCCGTTCGGCCACGACCAGGAGTCGGCGCGCGCTCTCAACGACGTGCTCCGCTCGGCGTTCCCGACGGACTCGATCTTCCGCATCGACCACTACCTCGGCAAGGAGACGGTCCAGAACATCCTGGCCCTGCGCTTCGCGAACGAGCTGTACGAGCCGATCTGGAACCGCAACTACGTCGACCACGTGCAGATCACGATGGCGGAGGACATCGGGGTCGGCGGCCGCGCCGGGTACTACGACGGCGTCGGCGCCGCACGCGACGTCATCCAGAATCACCTGCTGCAGCTGATGGCGCTCACCGCGATGGAGGAGCCCATCTCGTTCGACGCGAAGGACCTGCGCGCCGAGAAGGAGAAGGTCCTCGCGGCCGTCACACTCCCGGCCGACCTCGCGCGCTCGACCGCGCGTGGTCAGTATGCCGGCGGATGGCAGGGCGGCGAGAAGGTGCTCGGCTTCCTCGAGGAAGACGGGATGAACCCGAAGTCCACGACCGAGACGTACGCCGCCGTCACGCTCGAGGTGAACACGCGCCGCTGGGCCGGCGTGCCGTTCTACCTGCGCACCGGCAAGCGCCTCGGCCGCCGCGTCACCGAGATCGCCGTGGTGTTCAAGCGCGCGCCCGAGCTGCTGTTCTCGCGCAGCCAGACCTCGGGTCAGGGCCAGAACGCCCTCGTGATCCGCGTGCAGCCCGACGAGGGCGTCACGATCCGCTTCGGCTCGAAGGTGCCCGGTGCCGGCGCGCAGGTCCGCGACGTCACGATGGACTTCGGCTACGGCCACGCGTTCACCGAGGCCAGCCCCGAGGCCTATGAGCGCCTGATCCTCGACGTGCTGCTCGGAGACCCGCCGCTGTTCCCGCGGCACGAAGAGGTCGAGCTGTCGTGGAAGATCCTCGACCCGATCGAGAAGTTCTGGGACGCCCAGGGCGGACCTCTCGAACAGTACTCGCCCGGGTCGTGGGGCCCGGAATCCGCGGACGAGATGCTCTCCCGCGATGGCCGCACCTGGAGGCGCCCGTGATCGTCGACCTTCCCGACACCACCGTCAGCAAGATCTCCCGCGCACTGGTCAACGTGCGCGAGGAAGGCGGGGCGGTCGCGCTCGGCCGTGTGTTGACGCTCGTCATCCTGACGCGTGAAGGCGCCGTCGAAGAGGTCATCGAGGCCGCGAACGACGCGTCCCGCGAGCACCCGATGCGCGTCATCGTGCTCATGATCCCGGACTCCGGCGACGGCGAGTCCCGCCTCGACGCGCAGATCCGCGTCGGCGGTGACGCCGGCGCGAGCGAGGTCGTCACGCTCCGCGCGTTCGGAGACGCCGGCCGCTCCAACCTCGAGAGCCTGGTCACCGGTCTTCTGCTCCCCGACGCCCCCGTGGTGGTGTGGTGGCCCAACCGGACCCCCGACCACATCTCGAAGACGTCGATCGGCCGCATCGCGCAGCGCCGAATCACGGATGCCGCGACCAAGTCCGACCCGTCGGCCTGGGTCGCCGACCTCGGCGAGCAGTACGCGCCGGGCGACACCGACCTCGCGTGGACGCGTCTGACGCGCTGGCGCGAGCAGCTGGCGGCGATCCTCGACCAGCCGCCGTACGAGCCCGTCGTGGGCGTGCGCGTGCGCGGGGCGTCCGATTCGCCCTCCACCGCGCTCCTGGCGGCGTGGCTGCGCCTCACCCTCGATGTGCCGGTCGACTGGGCCTACCTCGACGCGGACGAGTGGCCGCACGGCATCAAGTCCGTCGCTCTCGTGCGCCCGAGCGGCGAGGTGCTCCTCGAGCGCCCGACGCCCGGTGTGGCGATCCTCACGCAGCCGGGTCAGCCGACGCACGACCTCGCGTTCCCCCGCCGGACGCTCCGCGAATGCCTCGCGGAGGAGCTTCGTCGACTCGACCCGGACGTCCTGTATGGTCGAGTCATCACCGAGGGTTGGGAGCTGCTCGACCCCCCGGCGACGAAGGGGACGCAGGCCTGATGAGCGGTGCGCGGGTGACGAACGGGATGCAGACGGATGCCTGAGGGCTGGGCAGAGAAACGCGTCATCATCAGCTCCGATCCCGCCGCACTGGCCGAATCGGTCGCGCCCCGCTTCCTGAGCCGGGTCATCAAGCGGATCGACGAGGGCAAGCTCGCGCACATCTCGCTCACCGGCGGATCGATGGGCTCGGCCGTGCTCGCCGCCGCCGCGCGCAATCCGCGCGCGGCGCGCATCGACTGGTCGCGCGTGCACTTCTGGTGGAGCGACGAGCGCTTCGTTCCGCTCGGCCACGCCGAGCGCAACGATCGCCAGGCGCGTGAGGCGTTCCTCGACGCTCTCGAGATCCCCGAGGAGAACATCCACGCGACCCTCGGGAGCGACGACGGCGCCGACCTCGACGCCGCCGCCGCGGCATATGCCGAGGAGCTCGCGCGCTTCCCGGGTGCCGAAGGCGCCTGGCCGTCGTTCGACGTGTGCTTCCTCGGCGTCGGGCCCGACGGGCACATCGCCTCGCTCTTCCCGGACCGCTCCGAGATCCAGATCACGGATCGCGCGGTGGTCGCGGTGCGCGACTCCCCCAAGCCGCCGCCGGAGCGCATCACCATGACGCGCCCGGTCATCAACAGCTCGAAGCGCGTGTGGCTCGTGCTGGCCGGCGCCGACAAGGCGGCGGCGCTCGGCCTCGCCCTCGCGGGCGCCAGCTACGCCAGCGTGCCGGCCGCCGGCGCGAAGGGTCGCAAGCGCACGACGTTCTTCGTCGACCAGGCCGCCGCCGCCCAGGTGCCGCCGGATCTCATCGACCGGGAGTATTGACCCCGGACATACGAGAAGAGCGGATGCCTCGGCATCCGCTCTTCTCATATGTCTGCGTGCGACTCAGTCCTGACCGCGGCGCTCGCGCAGCTGCTTCAGCGCGTCGTCGAGGAGGGTCTCGGCCTCTTCCTCGGTGCGGCGCTCCTTCACGTACGCGAGGTGCGTCTTGTACGGCTCGGTCTTGGCGACGGCCGGAGGGTTCTCCTTGTCGCGACCGGCCGGCAGGCCGGAGTGCGGCGAGTCGATCGTGTCGGGGATCTCCTCCTCGGGGATGCCCGCCGCGAAGTAGCGCACGGTCTCGTTGCCGAGGGCGTCCCAGTAGGAGACGGCCACGCGCTCGGCGTGGAAGCCGTGGTCCTGCTCGCCCATCGGTCCGGCGCCGACGCGGGTGCCGCGGATCGCGTTGCCTCCGGTGGCCATCAGAGGGCCTGGAACTTCGTGATCAGGCCGAGGGCGACGATCGAGGCGAACCACACGAGCGCGAGGACCACCGTGAACCGGTTGAGGTTGCGCTCTGCGAGTCCCGAGGAGCCGAGCGCCGACGTCATGCCGCCGCCGAACATGTCGGACAGGCCGCCGCCGCGCCCCTTGTGGAGCAGGATGAGGAGAGTCAGCAGGAGACTCGTGATGCCGAGAAGCACCTGCAGGACGAACTCGAGGATCTGCACAGTCGTTGAAGCCTTTCGCTGCGATCGTTCGCCGATCGCACAAGGGTCAAGTATACGTGTAGGCCGGCGGGCGGTGAGGAATCCTCACCGCCCGCCGGTCGCGGGGTCAGACCCCGACGTGCTTCTGGTAGCGGATGATCGCGGCGAACTCGTCGACGACGAGGCTCGCACCGCCGACCAGCGCGCCGTCCACGTCGGGTTCGCGCATGAAGCTCGCGATGTTCGCGGACTTCACCGACCCGCCGTAGAGCACGCGCGTGCGCGCTGCCGCGTCCGCGCCGAGCTTCTCGCCGATGACCTCGCGGAGCTTCGCGCACACGTCCTGCGCCTGTTCCGGCGTGGCGGCCTGGCCCGATCCGATCGCCCAGACGGGCTCGTAGGCGACGACGATGTCGGCGTCGGCCTTCAGCCCTTCGAGTGCGACCGACAGCTGGCTGACCGGCACGGCGCTCGCGCCGAACTTCTCCAGGTCCTCGCTGGTCTCGCCGACGCAGATCACGGGCACGAGGCCGTGCTTGAGCGCAGCCTTGACCTTCGAGCCCACGACCTCGTCGGTCTCGTCGTGATACTGCCGACGCTCGGAGTGGCCGATGATGACGTACTTCGCGTCGAGCTTCGCCAGGAACGCACCCGAGATCTCGCCGGTGAACGCGCCCGAGTCGTGCGCCGACAGGTCCTGCGCGCCGAGGGCGAACGGGATCTTGTCGGCGTCGAGCAGCGTCTGCACGGTGCGCAGGTCGGTGAAGGGCGGGAACACCGCGACCTCGACCGATCCGTCCTCGTGCTTGGCGTCCTTCAGGGTCCAATGCAGCTTCTGCACGAACGCGACCGCCTGAAGGTGGTCGAGGTTCATCTTCCAGTTTCCCGCGATGAGCGGGGTGCGGCCTGCTACTGCCATCCGAGGACCTCCAGTCCGGGGAGCTTCTTTCCCTCGAGGAACTCGAGGCTGGCGCCGCCGCCGGTCGAGATGTGACCGAAGGCGTCGTCGGCGAATCCGAGCTGGCGGACGGCCGCGGCGGAGTCGCCGCCGCCGACGACCGACAGGCCGTCGACCTCGGTGAGAGCCTGCGCGACCGCCTGGGTACCCGCCGCGAACGGCGCGAGCTCGAACACGCCCATCGGGCCGTTCCAGAACACCGTCTTCGAGTCGCGCACGAGCGCCGCGAACCGCCCGGCGGTGTCGGGACCGATGTCGAGTCCGAGGCCCGCTGCCCCGAACGCCGTGTCTTCGATGCCGTCGGCGGGCGTCACCACGTGCTCCGCGTCGGCGCCGAACTTCGAGGCGACGACGACGTCGGTCGGGAGCACGAGCTCGACGCCCGACTCCTCGGCACGCCGCATGTACTCGCGCACGGTGTCGAGCTGGTCGGCCTCGAGCAGGCTCGAGCCGACCTTGTGGCCCTGCGCCGCGAGGAAGGTGAACAGCATGCCGCCGCCGACGAGCAGACGGTCGACGCGCGGCAGCAGGTGGTCGATGACGCCCAGCTTGTCGCTGACCTTCGAGCCGCCGAGAACGACGGTGTACGGCCGCTCGGGGTTCTCGGTCAGGCGGTCGAGGACGTCGACCTCCTTCTCGATGAGGAAGCCGGCCGCCGACGGGAGCAGTTCGGCGAGGTCGTACACCGACGCCTGCTTGCGGTGCACGACGCCGAACCCGTCGGAGACGAGGACGTCGCCGAGCGTGGCGAGCTCCTCCGCGAACGCGCGACGGGTCGCGTCGTCCTTGGCGGTCTCACCCGGGTTGAAGCGGAGGTTCTCGATGATCGCGACGTCGCCGTCCTCGAGGGCGGCGACCGCCTCGCGGGCCGACTCCCCCACCGTGTCGCGCGCGAACGCGACAGGCTTTCCGAGGAGCTCCGAGAGGCGCTGGGCGACCGGCTCGAGGCTGTACTTCGAGTCGGGAGCGCCGTCCGGGCGGCCGAGGTGCGAGCAGACGATGACGCGGGCGCCCTGGTTGATCAGGGAGTTCAGCGTGGGGAGCGTGGCCCGCACACGGCCATCGTCCGTGATGACCGCGTCCTTGAGGGGGACGTTGAGGTCAGCACGGACGATGACGCGCTTGCCGGCCAGCGAACCCAGCGAATCGAGGGTGCGCAGAGCCATGGCGGTGGTTACAGGCTCTCGGCGACGTACTCGGTGAGGTCGACGAGGCGGTTGGAGTAGCCCCACTCGTTGTCGTACCAGGCCGAGACCTTGACCAGGTTGCCGCTGACGTTCGTGAGCTCCGCATCGAAGATCGACGAGTGCGGGTTGCCCTGGATGTCGCTCGAGACGATCGGGTCCTCGGTGTACTGCAGGTACCCGGCGAGGCGGCCGTCGGCGGCCGCAGCCTTGTAGGCGGCGTTGACCTGCTCGACCGTGAGGCCCTCGGTCGGCGTGACGATGGTGAGGTCGACGATCGAGCCGGTGGGAACCGGGACACGGTACGACGAGCCGCTCAGCTTGCCGTTGAGCTCGGGCAGCACGTGGCCGATCGCCTTGGCGGCACCGGTCGAGGCGGGGACGATGTTGATCGCCGCGCCGCGCGCACGACGCAGGTCGCTGTGCGGTCCGTCCTGCAGGTTCTGGTCGGCGGTGTAGGCGTGCGCCGTCATCATGAAGCCGCGCTCGATGCCGAAGGCGTCGTTGAAGACCTTCGCGAGGGGTGCGAGGCAGTTCGTGGTGCACGAGGCGTTCGAGATGATGACATGGTTCGCGGGGTCGTAGTCGCCCTCGTTCACGCCCATCACGACGGTGACGTCGTCACCTGTCGCGGGAGCGGAGATGAGGACCTTCTTCGCGCCACCCTCGACGTGCTTCTTGGCGTCAGCCGCCTTCGTGAAACGGCCCGTGGACTCGATGACGATGTCGACGCCCAGCTCGCCCCAGGGCAGGTTCGCGGGGTCGCGCTCTTCGAAGACCTTGATCTTCTTGTCGCCGACGGTGATCGAGTCCGCGTCGTACGAGACCTCGGCGTCGAGCACGCCGCCCACCGAGTCGTACTTGAGCAGGTGCGCCAGCGTCTTGTTGTCGGTGAGGTCGTTCACCGCCACGATGTCGAGGTCCGCGCCCTGCGCGAGAGCCGCGCGAAGGTAGTTGCGTCCGATTCGGCCGAAGCCGTTGATGCCGATCTTGACAGTCACGGAGTTTCTCCTGAGATGTGTCGTGCGCGAGTGCGCGGTTGTTGCGATGCGAACGAGGACAACGGCGTCCCGGCGGGCTGCCCCGCCGGGACGGCCGCGCTAACTAGGACAGTACCAGCAGGCCGGAGGTCTTCTGGCGGGCGGCGTCGAGGCGCTGGGCGACGTTCTGCCAGTTCGCGATGTTCCAGACGGCCTTGACGTAGTCGGCCTTCACGTTGAGGTAGTCGAGGTAGAAGGCGTGCTCCCACATGTCGAGCTGGAAGATCGGGATCGTGCCCTGCGCGGTGTTGCCCTGCTGGTCGAACAGCTGCTGGATGATGAGCTGCTCGCCGATCGGGTCCCAGCTGAGGACGGCCCAGCCGGAACCCTGGATCCCGTTGGCCACGGCGGTGAAATGCGCCTGGAACTTGTCGAAGCCGCCGAAGAACTCGTCGATGGCCGCACGCAGCTCGCCCTCGGGCTCGCCGCCGCCCTCGGGCGAGAGGTTGGTCCAGAAGATCGAGTGGTTGACGTGACCGCCGAGGTGGAACGCGAGGTCCTTCTCGAGCTTGTTCACGTTCGCGAGGTTGCCGGACTCGCGTGCCTCGGCCAGCTGCTCCAGCGCGGTGTTCGCGCCGGTCACATACGCCTGGTGGTGCTTGCTGTGGTGCAGCTCCATGATCTTGCCGCTGATGTGCGGCTCGAGTGCGGCGTAGTCGTAAGGGAGGTCGGGCAAGGTGTACTTCGCCATGTTCTCTTCTTCCTGTCGGCGCGCGCCGAAATCCCCGGCGCAGCGAGGGTGACGGATTTCATCCTACTGAGCGGCAACACCCGCGAGGCGGGGTTGCTTCCGTCTGTGACGTGTGGAAGACGGCAGACGCTGTCAGTCCTCGATGCCGGCGGGAACGGCCGATTCGGTGCCCGGAAGCCCTTCGGCCTCGGCCTTCTTGTCGGCCATCGCGAGGAGGCGGCGGATGCGGCCTGCGACGGCGTCCTTCGTGAGCGGCGGGTCGGCGTGGTGGCCGAGCTCGTCGAGGCTCGCGTCGCGGTGCGCCAGACGCAGGTCGCCCGCCTGACGGAGATGGTCGGGCACCTCGTCGCCGAGGATCTCGAGTGCGCGCTCGACCCGCGCGCAGGCGGCGACGGCGGCCTGCGCCGAGCGGCGCAGGTTGGCGTCGTCGAAGTTCACGAGCCGGTTGACGCCCGCGCGCACCTCGCGGCGCTGGCGCATCTGGTCCCACTCGCCGGCGGCGCGCACGGCGCCCATCGCGGCGAGGGCGGCGCGGATCGCCTCGCCCTCGCGCACGACGACGCGCGGGATGCCGCGCACCTCGCGCGCCTTGCCGGCGATGCCGAGCCGGTGGGCGGCGCCGACGAGCGCCATCGCGGCCTCGGACGAGGGGCAGGTGATCTCCAGCGCAGCCGAGCGGCCGGGGTCGCTGAGCGTTCCGGCGGCGAGGAACGCGCCGCGCCAGATGGCGGCGAGGTCGCCGCGCGACCCGGTGGTGAGCTTGTTGGGCAGGCCGCGGACCGGGCGGCGGCGCTGGTCGAGCAGGCCGGTCTGACGGGCGAGCGTCTCGCCGCCCTCGATCACGCGGACGGCGTAGTGGCTGCCCGTGCGCGCACCCGATCCCTGCACGTGAACGAGCTCGGGGCGCACGCCGTAGAGCTCCATGAGGTCGCGGGCGGTGCGGCGAGCGAGGATGTCGGAGTCCAGCTCGGCCTCGACCGCGACGCGGTTGGCGATCGAGTGCAGGCCTCCCGAGAATCGCAGCAGCGACGTGAGCTCCGCCACCCGTGCCGTAGGGCGCGGGTCTCGCACGGTGATCAGCTCGGCCTTCACGTCAGCGGTCAGCGACACGGGTCTCCTTCATGGGTCTTGCGGGAACGACCGTCAAGCCTACCCGGCCGCTCCGGCCGGGCGGGCTCGTCACTCGCGTCCGAGATCGCGATGCGTCACGCGGACGGCGACGCCGGGAACGCTGGCGAGGCGCTGCGCGAGTTCGCGCACCATCACGACCGAGCGGTGCTTCCCGCCGGTGCAGCCGATCGCGACGACCGAATGGCTCTTGTTCTCGCGCTGGTACCCCTCGAGCACGGGACGCAGCGCGGCGCTGTACGCGTCGAGGAACTCCTCCGCGCCCTCCTGGCCGAGGACGTACTCGCGGACCTCCTCGTCCTCCCCCGTGAACGGGCGGAGCCGCTCGTCCCAGAACGGATTCGGGAGGAACCGCATGTCGGCCACGATGTCGGCGTCCGGTGGCAGTCCGTACTTGAAGCCGAAGCTCTGGAGCGTCAGCGTGTGCCGTGCCGCGCCCTCCTCGCTGAAGAGGTCGGCGACCTTGGTGGCCAGCTGGTGGATGTTGTACGACGACGTGTCGATGATGACGTCGGCGCTCTCCCGGACGGCCGCGAGGCGCGCACGCTCGCGACGGATGCCGTCGAGGATCGTGCCGTCCTCCTGCAGCGGATGCGGGCGTCGCACCGCCTCGAAGCGCCGCACGAGCACCTCGTTCGAGGCATCCAGGAACAGCACGCGGATCTGGCGGCGCTCGCGGAGCGCGCGCATCGCGTCGGGAAGGTCCGAGAAGAGGTCCCGGCCGCGTACGTCGACCACGACCGCGACCCGGGGCAGCACTCCCCCGGCGAGCTCGGTGAGATCGAGCAGCGGCTTGAGCATCTGCGGGGGGAGGTTGTCGACGACGTACCAGTCGAGATCCTCCAGAGCGTTCGCCGCCGTCGACCGCCCGGCGCCCGACATCCCCGTGACGATCAGCACTTCTCCGACGTCCTGACGCGCCGCCTCGCCCATGACCACCCCCGTCCCGACAAGCCTAGTCATACCGGACGGCCACTCGTCGGCGTGACGGGCCCTATGACGCGTCGGAAAGCGCGGCGGCCGGCTGGGCGAGGTGGGTGTGGATGGCCGACGCGAGCTTCGGACCGACGCCCGGAAGCTCGGCGATCTCCTCCGGCGTCGCCTTCTTCAGCGCCGACACCGACCCGAAGTGGCGCAGCAGCGCCTTGATGCGCGCCTCTCCGAGGCCCGGCACCTCCGCGAGCACACTCTGGATGTCGCGGCGGCGACGCCTGCGCTGATGCGTGATCGCGAAGCGGTGGGCCTCGTCGCGCAGCCGCTGCAGCAGGTACAGCGCCTCCGATGTGCGGGGCAGGATGACGGGGTACTCCTCCCCCGGCAGCCACACCTCCTCGAGGCGCTTGGCGATGCCGCACAGCGCGATCTCCTCATGGCCGGCATCGCGGAGCGCCCGCGCCGCCGCCTCGACCTGTGGCTTGCCGCCGTCGACCACCAGCAGCTGCGGCCGGTAGGCGAAGCGCGGCCGGCGCCGCTCGGTCACGACCTCGCCGTCCGCGGTCGGGTCGGGCGCAGCCTCCGGCTCGTTCTCCTCCGGGCGATCGAGGTACGCGAGCCGGCGTGTGAGCACCTGGTAGAGCGAGTCGGTGTCGTCGGTGGTCTCGGCGACGCCGAACGAGCGGTACTGGTCCTTGCGGGGCAGGCCGTCTTCGAAGACGACCATCGACGCCACGACGTTCGTGCCGCTCAGGTGCGACACATCGAAGCATTCGATGCGCAGCGGCGCCTCGACGAGGTCGAGGGCCTCCTGCAGGTCGGTGAGCGCCTGGCTGCGGGCGACGTAGTCGCTGGTGCGGCGGGTCTTGTGGAGCATCAGCGCCTGCTGGGCGTTGAGCGTGGCGGTGCGCATGAGGTCGGCCTTGCGGCCGCGCTGGGCGATCTGGATCGTCACGGCCTTGCCACGGCGCCCGCGCAGCCACTCCTCGAGGTCGGCGGCGTCGTCGGGCATCGCCGGCACGAGCACCTGCTTCGGGATGTCGGCGCCTGCGGCGTTGCCGTACGTGCGCTGCAGCACCTGGTCGACGAGTTCGCCGCCGGTGATGTCGAGCTCCTTCTCGATCGTCGTCGCGCGCACACCACGCACGCGGCCGCCGCGGATCACGAAGTGCTGCACCGTGGCGGCCAGCTCGTCCTCGGCGATGCCGAAGAGGTCGGCGTCGGTGTCTTCGGCGAGCACGAGCGCGCTGCGGTTCAGCACGGCGTCGATCGACTGCAGCCTGTCGCGATAGACGGCGGCCGCCTCGTAGTCCATCGCGGCGGACGCCTCGCGCATGCGCGCGGTGAGCTCACGGGTGAAGCGCTGATCGCCCCCCGACATGAACGCGATGAAGTCGTCGACGATCGCCCGGTGCTCCTCGATGGTGACCTTCATCGAGCACGGCCCGCCGCAGCGGCCGATCTGCCCGGGGAAGCACGGCCTCCCGGTGGCCATCGCCTTCTTGTACGACGAATCGCTGCAGGTGCGGATCGGGAACACCCTGATCATCAGGTCGATCGTGTCGTGCACGGCCCACACCTTCGGGTACGGGCCGAAGTACTTGGCCCCCGGGATGCGGCGGTTGCGTGTCACGATCACGCGCGGCGCCTCGTCGGCGAGCGTGATCGCCATGAACGGGTACGACTTGTCGTCCTTGTAGCGGACGTTGAACGGCGGATCGAACTCCTTGATCCACTGGTACTCGAGCTGCAGCGAGTCGACGTCGGTCGCGACGACGGTCCATTCGACGGACGCCGCGGTCGTCACCATCCGCCGCGTGCGCTCGTGGAGCGTGTGCAGCGGCGCGAAGTAGTTCGACAGCCGGGCGCGCAGGTTCTTCGCCTTGCCGACGTACAGCACACGTCCGTCGCGGTCGCGGAAGCGGTAGACCCCGGGATTCGTCGGGATCTCGCCCGGCTTCGGCTTGTACGGGACGGTGGGAGCGGAGCGCGCCATGCGGCTCAGCCGGCCTTGCGGGCCTCGACGAGCTCGGTGACCGCGTGCGTCGGGGCGCGAAGCCCCAGCACCTCGGCGAGGAACGCGCCGGTGTGGCTGCCCTCGGCACGCGCGACCTGCTCGGGCGTGCCCGTCGCGATGACCTGCCCGCCGCCCGAGCCGCCCTCGGGACCGAGGTCGATCACCCAGTCGGAGGACTTGATGACGTCGAGGTTGTGCTCGATGACGATGACGGTGTTGCCCTTGTCGACGAGGCCGTTGAGCACCTCGAGGAGCTTGCGCACGTCTTCGAAGTGCAGACCCGTCGTGGGCTCGTCGAGCACGTAGATCGACCGGCCGTTCGTACGCCGCTGCAGCTCGGTGGCGAGCTTCACGCGCTGCGCCTCGCCGCCCGACAGCGTCGTCGCGGACTGGCCGAGCCGTACGTAGCCGAGACCCACGTCGACCAGCGTCTTCAGGTAGCGGTGGATCGCCTGGATCGGCTCGAAGAACTCCGCCGCCTCGGCGATCGGCATCTCGAGCACCTCGGCGATGTTCTTGCCCTTGTAGTGCACTGCCAGGGTGTCGCGGTTGTACCGCTTGCCGTGGCAGACCTCGCAGTCGACGTACACGTCGGGCAGGAAGTTCATCTCGATCTTGATCGTGCCGTCGCCCGAGCATGCCTCGCAGCGGCCGCCCTTGACGTTGAAGCTGAACCGGCCCGGCTGGTAGCCGCGCACCTTGGCCTCGGGGGTCTCGCTGAACAGCGTGCGGATCCGGTCGAACACCCCGGTGTAGGTCGCCGGGTTCGACCGCGGCGTGCGGCCGATCGGCGCCTGGTCGACGTGCACGACCTTGTCGAGGTTGTCGAGCCCCGTCACGCGCGTGTGCTTGCCGGCGACCCGGCGGGCGCCGTTGAGACGCGTCGCGAGGACCTGGTACAGGATGCCGTTGACCAGCGAGGACTTGCCCGAGCCGCTGACCCCGGTGACCGCGGTGAGCACGCCGAGCGGGAAGTCGACCGTGACGTTCTTGAGGTTGTTCTCGCGCGCGCCGACCACCGTCACCTGACGCTTCTTGTCGATCTTGCGGCGCTTCTTCGGAGTGGGGATGGAGCGGCGGCCCGACAGGTAGTCGCCGGTGATCGAGTCGGGATCGGCGAGGAGCTCGCCGATCGGGCCGGAGTGCACGACCTCACCGCCGTTGACGCCCGCGCCGGGGCCGATGTCGACCACCCAGTCGGCGGCGTGGATCGTCTCCTCGTCGTGCTCGACGACGATGAGCGTGTTGCCGAGGTCGCGCAGCGCCACGAGCGTCTCGATGAGGCGGCGGTTGTCGCGCTGGTGCAGGCCGATCGACGGTTCGTCGAGCACGTACAGCACGCCGGTGAGGCCCGAGCCGATCTGGGTCGCGAGCCGGATGCGCTGCGCCTCGCCGCCCGAGAGCGTCGCCGCGGCGCGGCTCAGGCTCAGGTAGTCGAGGCCGACGCGGATGAGGAAGTCCAGCCGGAGGCGGATCTCGCGCAGCACCTGCGCGGCGATCGTCGCCTCGCGCTCGGTGAGCGTCAGCTGGGCGAAGTACTCGCGCGCCTCGCCGAGGCTCAGGCGCGAGGCATCCGCGATGGAATGCCCGTGCACCTGCACGGCCAGCACCTCGGGCTTGAGCCGGGCGCCGTCGCACACCGGGCACGGCACCTCGCGCAGGTACTCCGACCAGCGCTGGCGCTGCGTGTCGGACTCTGCCTGCGTGTACTGCCGCTCGATGTAGGGCACGACGCCCTCGAAGCCCGACGAGTACCGCATCTCGCGGCCGTAGCGGTTCTTCCACTTGACCGTGACCTTGTAGTTCTCACCGCGCAGCACCGCCTCGCGCACCTCGGACGGGAGGCGCTTCCACGGCGTGTCGAGCGAGAAGGCGAGGTCGGCCGCGAGTCCTTCGAGCAGGCGCTCGTAGTACTGGAAGAGCCCCTTGCCCTGCGTCGTCCACGGGATGAGGACGCCCTCGCGGATCGACAGATCCTCGTCGCCGAGCATGAGCTCGACGTCGACGGACATGCGCGTCCCGAGGCCGGAGCACGCGGGGCACGCGCCGAACGGCGCGTTGAACGAGAACGTGCGCGGCTCGATCTCGGTGAGCTGCAGCGGGTGGCCGTTCGGGCATGCGAGCTTCTCGGAGAAGGACTGCCACGCGGCATCCCCCTCTTCATCGACGAAGTTGACCTGCACGACGCCGCCCGCGAGCGAGAGCGCGGTCTCGACCGAGTCGGTGACGCGGTCCAGGATGCCGGGAGCCGCGACGAGACGGTCGACCACGACGGCGATGTCGTGCTTGTAGCTCTTCTTGAGCGCCGGCGGCTCGGCGAGCTGGATGAGCTCGCCGTCGACGATGGCCCGGGCATACCCCTTCGCGCCGAGCTCCTTGAAGAGGTCGACGAACTCGCCCTTCTTCTGGGTGACGACGGGGGCGACGATCTGGTAGCGCGTGCGCTCGGGCAGCTCCACGAGCTGGTCGGCGATCTGCTGCACCGTCTGGCGTTGAATGACAGCGCCGCACTCGGGACAGTGGGGCACGCCGATGCGCGCCCACAGCAGACGCATGTAGTCGTGGATCTCGGTGATCGTGCCGACCGTCGAGCGCGGGTTGCGGTTCGTGGACTTCTGGTCGATCGACACGGCGGGACTCAGGCCCTCGATGAAGTCGACGTCGGGGCGATCGACCTGCCCCAGGAACTGCCGCGCGTACGCGCTCAGCGACTCGACATAGCGGCGCTGGCCCTCGGCGAAGATCGTGTCGAACGCCAGGCTGGACTTGCCCGACCCCGAGAGGCCGGTGAAGACGACGAGCGAATCGCGCGGGATGTCGAGGTCGACATCCTTGAGGTTGTGCACGCGGGCACCGCGGACGCTGAGCTTTCCGCTGGTGCCGCCGACGGAGTTTCCGGGCAGGTTTGCGGGCAGGGCGACAGGGACGATGGGCACCCGACAAGTCTAGGTGGGGCCTCCGACACGAGGGCTGGGAGCCGTTCGCCGTGGGCGAAGACGCGCTACCGAGCCGCCCGGATCAGCGGGCGCCGGCGAAGGGCTGCAGCGCGTCTCGGAGCGCCAGGAGCGCCGCGGCATCCGTCCCCACGCTCGCCATCACCTTGCCGGGAACCTCCAGCGCCTGCCCGCGCAGACGCCGGCCGGCCTCCGTCAGGCGGACATCGAGCACCCGCTCATCGTCGTCGCGACGCGACCGGGTGACGAGGTCCTGCGCCTCGAGGCGCTTCACCAGGGGCGAGAGCGTCGCCGGCTCCAGGGCGAGCTCGGCGGCGAGCTCGCGCAGCGAGCGGGGCGATCGCTCCCACAGCGCGAGCATCACGAGGTACTGCGGATGGGTCAGGCCGAGCGGCTCGAGGATCGGCCGGTAGAGCCCGACGACGTTGCGCGCCGCGGTCACCAGCGCGAAGCACACTTGGTTGTCGAGCTTGAGCAGGTCGTCGGGGCTGAGTTCGACATCTGTCACGGCCTGATCCTATCGCTCACTAATCGTTAGTACACTAAGCAACATGCCAGACATGGATGCCCCGACCCCCGACCGTCGCCCGCTCCGCGAGCGCGTGCGCGAAGCCGGAGGCTGGTACGCGTTCCTCAACGCGAACCTCATCCGCGTCGCCGGTCCGGCCGCCGTCGGCCCCTACGAGACGACTCCCCCGCCGAGCCAAGCGGAACGTGCAGAGCGCGCGTGCCCGCTCTGCGGCGCGCCGATCACGCAGCACACGTTCGACCGCTCGGGACCCAAGCCCCTCATGCACTGCCCGTAGCAACGTCCCAGGGTCAGGCGTGGCCCGCGCGCTCCATGGCGCGCAGCTCCTTCTTGAGGTCCTGCACCTCGTCGCGCAGGCGCGCGGCGAGCTCGAACTTCAGCTCCCCTGCCGCAGCCAGCATCTGCTGGCTGAGGTCGGCGATGGTCGCCTCGAGCTGCTCCGCCCCCTCGGCGGCGATGCCCTCGCGCCGCAGCTGCGGGGTCGGGCTCTTGCCGACACCGGACTTGGTCTTCGCCGCCGCCTTGCCCCGCAGCATCCGATCCGTGTCGGACGCCTCGCGTGCGAGCACCTCGGTGATGTCGGCGATGCGCTTGCGCAGCGCCTGCGGTTCGATGCCGTGGGCGGTGTTGTACGCGATCTGCTTCTCGCGCCGCCGATCGGTCTCTTCGATGGCCTTGGCCATCGAGTCGGTCACCGTGTCGGCGTACATGTGCACCTGACCCGAGACGTTGCGGGCCGCGCGACCGATCGTCTGGATGAGCGAGGTGCCGCTGCGCAGGAACCCCTCCTTGTCGGCGTCGAGGATCGACACCAGCGAGACCTCGGGCAGGTCGAGGCCCTCGCGCAGCAGGTTGATGCCGACCAGCACGTCATAGACGCCGGCCCTCAGCTCGCTGAGCAGCTCCACGCGGCGCAGCGTGTCGACGTCGGAGTGCAGGTAGCGCACCCGCACGCCGTGCTCGCCGAGGAAGTCGGTGAGCTCTTCCGCCATCTTCTTCGTGAGCGTCGTCACGAGGACGCGCTCGTCGCGCTCGACGCGGAGCCGGATCTCTTCGAGCAGGTCGTCGATCTGCCCCTTCGACGGCTTCACCACGATCTCGGGGTCGACGAGGCCCGTCGGGCGGATGATCTGCTCGACCACGCCGTCGGCGATGCCCATCTCGTACCGGCCCGGGGTCGCCGACAGGTACACCGTCTGCCCGACGCGGTCCTTGAACTCGTCCCACCGCAGCGGCCGGTTGTCGAGCGCGCTCGGCAGCCGGAAGCCGTGCTCGACGAGGGTGCGCTTGCGCGACGCGTCCCCCTCGTACATCGCCCCGATCTGCGGGACGGTGACGTGGGACTCGTCGATCACCATGAGGAAGTCGTCGGGGAAGAAGTCGAGCAGCGTGTGCGGCGGCTCGCCGGGCGCACGCCCGTCCATGTGGCGCGAGTAGTTCTCGATGCCCGAGCAGAACCCGAGCTGCTGCAGCATCTCGAGGTCGAAGGTCGTGCGCATGCGCAGGCGCTGGGCCTCGAGCAGCTTGTTCTGCGACTCGAGCTCTTTCAAACGATCGGCGAGCTCGTCCTCGATCGTGCCGATCGCACGCTGCACCGTCTCGGTGCCCGCGACATAGTGCGACGCCGGGAAGATCGGCACGCTGTCGAGCCGCTGCACGACGTCGCCCGTGAGCGGGTGGAGCATGAAGAGCGCCTCGATCTCATCGCCGAACATCTCGATGCGGATCGCGTACTCCTCGTAGACCGGGATGATCTCGATGGTGTCGCCACGCACGCGGAAGTTGCCGCGCGAGAAGTCCACGTCGTTGCGGTTGTACTGCATCGCGATGAACTTGCGGATGAGCGCGTCGCGGTCGTAGACCTCGCCCACCTGCAGCGCCACCATCGCCCGCAGATACTCGTCGGGTGCACCGAGGCCGTAGATGCACGAGACGGTGCTCACCACGATGACATCGCGGCGGCTGAGCAGCGAGTTGGTCGTCGAGTGCCGCAGCCGCTCGACCTCGGCGTTGACCGACGAGTCCTTCTCGATGAAGGTGTCGGTCTGCGGCACGTACGCCTCGGGCTGGTAGTAGTCGTAGTAGCTGACGAAGTACTCCACTGCGTTGTGCGGCATGAGCTCGCGGAACTCGTTCGCCAGCTGCGCGGCCAGGGTCTTGTTGTGGGCGAGCACGAGCGTGGGCCGCTGGACGGCCTCGACGAGCCACGCCGTCGTCGCCGATTTGCCGGTGCCCGTCGCGCCGAGCAGCACGACGTCGGTCTCGCCGGCGTTGATGCGCGCCGCCAGCTCGGCGATCGCCTGGGGCTGGTCGCCCGACGGCGAGTATTCGCTCACGACCTCGAACGGCCGCACGGATCGAGTGGTCTGCACCAATCCAGCGTAGGCGCGACCTCCGACATTCCGGCAGGCTCACTGCATCGCATCGGGGCGGCGTTCGCGGAAAGCGGATGCCTCGGCCCCCGGTTCGTGCGGGATTCAGCCGCCGAAGCCCCCGCCGCCGTCGAATCCTCCGCCGAAGCCGCCGGCGTCGATTCCGCCGCCGAAACCGCCCCCGTCGTACCCGCCGCCGTCGTACCCGCCGCCGCCGCCGTCATAGCCGCCCGAGCCGGGGTCGTACGTGTCGCCGATCCAGGCGGGGCCGTCGCCCAGCTGCAGGGATCCGGCGCCGACGGTGTAGTAGGCGGCCACCGAGCTCGACAGCAGGAACTGGTTCGCCACGATGGTCAGCGCGCCGACGTTCACGAGCATCGCGCGCACGTCGACGTCGTCGCGCGGGTCGCGGTCGAGGGCGCCGACCGCCGTGCGGGCGGGGTCGGTCGCGGCCTGGGTCGCGGCGTCCGCTCCCCGGCTCTCGGCCCGGCGCGCCTTGTGCTCCTCGGCACGGCGGACGAGCCGGGCGATCACGGTCGGGTCGTCCGTGGCCGCGTCGCGCTCGGAGTCCGCGAGGAACGGCCGCAGCTGTTCGAACATCTCGCGCCGGCGCGCCGGCGGCACGTCCGCGAAGGCCGACGCGTGGGCGCTCTCGATCACGGACGCCGGCAGTGTGTTGAGGAGATAGACGTAGCGCGCGATGCGCTCCTCCTCGGTCGTCGCACCGTAGGGCGTCTTGCGACGACGGCGGAACCTCGAGAACACGGCCATCGGAACCTCCTCGATCCGTCTCCAGACTACGAGTGCGCGGCGCGCTGCGCGACGTGCGCGTCGAGCGACTCCCACAGCTCGTCGACCTGGCGCCGAGTGCTCTCGAGCGAGCCCGCGGTGTCGATGACGACATCGGCGATCCGCAGGCGGGCCTCGTCGGGCACCTGCGACGCGAGGCGGGCTGCCGCGTCGGCCTCGGTCATGCCGCGCAGCTCGACGAGGCGCCGGAGGCGGACGTCCTCGGGCGCGTGCGCGACGACGATGAGCTGCCAGGGGTCGTCGACGCGCGCCTCGACGAGCAGCGGCACGTCGTAGACGACGACCGCGTCCGGATCCGCGGCGAACGCCTCCTCGAAGCGACGCGCGGACTCGGCGCGGACGGCGGGGTGCACGATCCGGTTGAGCTGTGCGATCGCCGCGTCGTCGCCGAACACCCGGCTGCCGAGGGCGGCGCGGTCCAGGGATCCGTCGGGGCGCAGCATCCGTTCCCCGAAGGTCTCGGCGATCGCGGCCAGCACGGGCGAGCCGGGCTGCTGCACCTCGCGGACCAGCTGATCCGCGTCGACGACGACCGCGCCGTGCTCGGCCAGGCGGCGGGCGATCGTGGACTTTCCGGAGGCGATGCCTCCGGTGAGGGCGACGAGCGGCATGGTTCGAGCATGCCACGCCGAGCCGGAACGGATGCTCGCGGGAGCCGGCAAGCCTGCGCGGTTCCTGAGGCGGGGCTGAGCAGGCGTTGAGGCACCGGAGGTAGCCTCGGGGCACCCGAAGGACAGATCAACCCGTGTGGCACTGGGGAGGGCGGGAGATGAGCGCCGGACGCGACATCGTGGCGACCGACGTGACTCCGCCCCGCTGCACCAGCCCGATCATCCTGAGGTACGGACGGGCCGCACGCGTGGGGACGACAGCGGCCCGAGTCCGTGCACGGAGGACGCGCGCAGGGCGGGAAATGGGGATATCTCCCGCCCTACGCGCGGTCCGCCTGACCGGCGGGGTGGCCGGCGCGCGCGAGCAGAGCTCCACGGCCCGCCCCGCACACGGTCGCGTCCTGTGATCGACGGCCTGCCGCACCCGTTCCGCGTCGCGTTCTGGGATATCATGACCGACGTCCAGGGTCCGTCGACAGCACCGGACCCGGAGGGTGCATCGGTGGAAGAAGCGCGCGTCGCGGTCGTGATCGAGGATGAAGCGGACATCCGTTCTCTCCTGACGACCGTGCTCGCCCAGGCGGGCTTCGAGGTGCACGGCGCGGCCAACGGTGCGGACGGCGTCGAACTCGTGCGCGAGCACCGGCCGCTCGTGACGACGCTCGACGTCAACATGCCCGGAATGGACGGCTTCGAGACCGCCAAGCGCATCCGGGCGATCAGCTCCACGTACATCGTCATGCTCAGCGCCCGCACCGAGGAGATCGACGCCCTCCAGGGCCTCGAGGCGGGAGCCGACGACTACGTCGCCAAGCCCTTCCGCCCTCGTGAGCTGCGTGCCCGGATCGACGCCATGCTGCGCCGGCCGCGGCATGTCGCACCCGCCGACCTCGACGCCGTGAGCGAGAACGGGACGCCCGACGGCGTGTGGCTCGAGCACCACGGGCTGCGCCTGAACGCCTCGACGCACCTCGTCACCGTCGACGGTCAGGACATCGAGCTGACGCGCAGCGAGTTCGACATCCTCGCCGACCTGCTCGTGGCGGGCCGGCGCGTGCGTGCGAAGTCCGATCTCGCCCTGATGCTCCGCGGCGACCAGTACGCGGTGAGCGACTTCGTCTCCGACAGCGACGCCCGCGCGATCGAGGTGCACATGGCGAACCTCCGGCGCAAGCTCGGCGAGTCGCCCGCTCAGCCGCGGTGGATCGAGACCGTGCGCGGCGTGGGCTATCGACTCACCGCCTGACGCACGCGACGCGACGGCGGGTGGATGCCGCTACTCGCCCTCGTCGACGAGCACAGACGTCTCGACGTTGGCGGCTGCGCGGCTCGCCGCCTCGCGGGCGACACGGATGAGCTCGGCGGGTTCGTACCCGGCCGTCTCGCTCAGCGCGACGCCGACGCCGACCACAGGGATCACTCCCCCGCCGACCTTGCCGAGGTCGTCGAAGAGACCTCGGTAGATCGCGCCCGCCTGCCGGCGCGCCTCCTGCGCGGAAGAGACCGCCAGACCGACCACCAGCCCGGTATGGCCGTCCTTGCCCACGACGGCGTTCGTCGGTGCGTGGTGGCGGACGCCCGTGCGCCACGTCGCCGCCAGCGCCCCGGCGACGTCGCTGCCGAACGCGGTGGAGATCTGGTCGAGGTCGTCCAGGCGCACAGCGGTCACCGCGATCGGCTCGAAGCGGCGCTCGGCGCGCCGGCACATGCCCTCGAGCACGACGGCGAAGGAGCCCTCGGCGAGGATGCCCTGCTCCTCGTCCACAGCCTGGGTCTCACGCAGGTAGCCGCGCATCGGGGCACGGCTCGCCCGCAGCACCGAGGTCACGACGACGGCCACGATCGTGAGTGTCACGGTGAGGTAGCTCGTGCTGATCGTGCCGAACGCGGTCTGGAACAGCGCGCTGTCGGGGCCGGAGGTCACGAAGGCCGTGGTGCGCGACACGTAGTACAGCGACTCGAGCCCGAGGACCGCCCCGAGCACCCACGCCGTGCGAGACTCCCGCATGTCGCCGCGGAGGCACTCCACGGCCCCCGCACCGGCGAAGGCGAGCAGCGGCACGAACATCCACAGCGCACCCGCCCAATCGCCGCCCGCCTCGCCCTCTGCGGCGACCGCCGCGGCCGCCGCGATCACCGCCGCGGCGACGAGGATCGAGGACCAGCGCATGTCGCGGCGGTTGAAGCGGCGGCATCCCAGCCACATGCAGCCCGTGCCCGCGACGAACGCCGCGTTGCCGACGGCGACAGCCCACCACGCGCCTTCCGACTGCACCCAGATCGTGTACGCGAGGGTGGTGAGCATCCCCGCGAGGAACGCGATCGACCAGACTCGCCCCGCGCCCTCGTCCCGTCGCAGCAGCGTCTCGAGGATGAACAGCAGGCCGCTGACGTTGACGACCAGCGCGGTCATGATGAGCACGCTCGCCAGATCGAGGGTCATCCTTCATCTCCTTCCGGGCCGTTCGCGGGCAGCTTCACGATGAAGGTCGACCCGACGCCCGGCGCGCTGTGCAGCGCGAGCTCGCCGCCGTGCGCGCGCACGATGTCACGGGTGATGGCGAGGCCGAGGCCGGTGCCCGACCTGCGCTCGCCGCCCGCCTTGTAGTAGCGCTGGAAGAGCCGCGAGCGGTCGGCATCCGAGATGCCGACGCCGGTGTCCCGCACCAGGATCCAGCTCGACGTGCCGTCCGTCGTCGTGCCGACGAACACCGTGCCGCCGTCCTTGTTGTAGGCGATGGCGTTCGACACGAGATTGTCGACGACCTGCCGCAGCCGCAGCGGGTCGGCCCACGCGGTCGCCGGTTCGAGGCCGGTCTCGTCGATCGTGATCGCCCGTCCGGCGGCCCGCGGGAGGGCGTCGGCCGCCGCGCCGCGCACGAGGTCTCGCGCATCGAGGAGCTGAGGGGCGAGGGATGCCTCGACCGACGACGGCGACGAACTCGACGCCGCGAGGATGTCGGCGACGATGCGGAGCAGCCTTTCGGCGTTGCGCTCGGCCACGTAGAGGCTGGCGCGCACCGCGTCGGGGGTGTCGGGATCCTCGATCGCGAGGTCGAGGTAGCCGAGGATCGAGGTGAGCGGGGTGCGCAGCTCGTGCGACACCGAGGCCACGAGGTCGTCGCGCGCGCGAAGGGCGCTGAGCTCGGCGGTCACGTCGCGCGAGACGACCACCGCACCCGCGTCGCCGCCGTCGGGGTCGATGAGACGTCGCGCCGTGATCGTGAGCGCGCGGCGCGGTCCGGGCTCCGCCCCGAACCACACCACCTGATCGTCGAAGGCCTCCCCGCGGCGCGCGCGCTCGAGGGGGAACTCGTCGGGCGGCAGCGGCGAGGTGCCGTCGTCACGGAATGCCGGCACCTCGGTGCCGTCGGGGTCGAGCTCGAATCGCTGCAGGAGCTTGCCGTGGGCCTCGTTGGTGACCGCGACCCGGCCGCTCGTTCCCATGCGGACCACGCCGAAGTCGACGGCGTCCAGCACCTCCGTGACGACCTGCTCCTGGCGCCGGGTGCGCGCGAGCACGCTCGCCAGCAGTGCCGACTGCTTGGCCAGCAGCATCCGCTGCGCATCCGACCGGCGCGCGTTGAGGTGGCTGGTGGCGGCGACCGCGACGATCACCAGCGGCAGCAGGAACGTCCGGTACGTGACCTCGGTGGCGCTGAGCGCCGTGAGCACGCTGACGATGCCCGCGATGGCCACGATCACGCCGAAGAGGCCCAGGAGCCCGAACCCGCCGGCGAGCCAGGTCGCGGGGAAGATCCACAGCAGACCCAGCACCGTGTCGGGCGCGGCGACCTGCATGAGGGTGATCGCGACGATGTCGATGGCGGGGACCACCGCGACCCACCCGTACCGCAGTCGGCCCCAGGGCACCACGAGCGTGGCAGCCGTCACCACGACGACGAGAACCACCCCGAGGAAGAACAGCACCGGCTCGCCGCCGAACGGCCCGATCGCCACGAGCACACCGAGCACGAACACCACAGCGGTCAGCAGCAGCTGGTTGAGAATCGCGGTGCGGCCGCGGGTGCGGTCGGCGCCCTCCGGCGCGGTCCCGCCCGTGCGGGATCGCGCCGCAGGCGCACCCGGCTCGCCCGGCGTCGCGGCGGTCATACCGCGACGCTAACGGATGCCGCGCCCCTGTGCCCGGACGGCGCGCTCGCCGGCGCCCACCAGGCGTGCGAGCGCCGGGTCCGGTCGCCAGGCGCCGGGTCAGAACCCCATGTCGCCGAAGTCCCCGAATCCGCCCATGTCGCCGGCGGCGGCGTCGCCGCCCCACCCCGAACCCGGGTCGCCGCCCCACCCGGCCCCCGAGTCCGCGCCGGCGTCCGCGGCGCCGGTCTCGCCGGAGCCGCCGTCGGCGCTGGAGCCGTCCTCGTAGCCCTGGTCGGAGGCGAAGCCTGGGGCGAGGAAGGAGCTCACGAGGGCCGAGCCGATGACGTAGCCGACGACCGTGCCGAGGATCGACGAGCCGAGCATCGAGCCGAAGGAGGGGCCTTGGCGCTGGGGGCCGAGCGTGCGCTCCATGAACCCGGGGTTGGTGTACTCGGCGCGGGTCGCCGCGCGGGCCATCGCCTGCGGATCGGTCGAGCGCGGCTGCTCCTGCGGAGCCAGTCCCGCCGAGAGCTCGGCCAGCACCTGCTGGCGCTGCGGCTCGGTGAGCCTCGCGAAAGCCTCGGCGTGCACCTGCTCGATCGTCTCGGGCGGCGCGGTCTTGAGCAGGTAGCGGTAGCGCTCGATCGCGATCTCGTCCTCGCTCCGGGGCGGCTGCACGCCCGGCCCCTGGGCGCCGTAGCGGTTCTGCGGGACGGGCGGCGCCTGGCGCGCGTCATCCGTGCTTCCGAACAGTCTGTCGAGGAATCCCATGTGCTGCTCCGTCGTCTGCGAGTGCGAATGGATCCTCACGCTAGGCGCGCTTCCTCGGAAGGCGCTGGAGGATCCGCCGCGGTTCTCGCAGAGCGTACAGCGTCACCCGCGCGCCGCGAGCGCCTCGCTCAGCCACCGCGCGTGGAGCTGCCACGGATCGTCGACCCCGGCGGCGAGCACGGCGATGTGCGCGGTCAGCGTGTCGGAGCGGCGGAACCACTCCGTGCCCGGGAACCGGTCGGCCGCGAACTGCGCGTGCCGACGCTGCTCGAGCGCGCGCCCACCGCGCTCGAACGCCAGCAGCTCGTCATGCCAGATGGCGCCGAAGCGCTGCCGCGGGTTCCCGCTCGTCCCGATCTTCACGCGGTCGTCATAGCGCAGGTAGTACACGACGTCGACGCGCGGCGGCGCGATGTCGTCGTCAGGGAGGTCGCCGTAGCGCCACTCGCACACCGCGCACAGCCAGCCCGATGGGTAGCGGACCCCCAGCCGCGAGCCGCACAGGCGGCACGGCGCGGGCAGCACGTCGGTGACGCCGCACTGGGCGTCCGCCCACTCCCCTGCCGCCGCGAGGTGCATCTCGCACAGCGCGAGCGGCGCACCGGCGGGCACGGGGCCGCGGCATCCGTCGTCGTCCACAAGACATCGGGAGGCGGGAGGAATCACGGGCACACGGCGACCGTACCGGCGACCTCCGACGCCCGGGAGACGCGAAAGGCCGCCACCCCGCCGAAGCGGTGGTGACGGCCTTTCGAACCAGGCGGTTCAGCGAACCAGGCGGCTCAGCTCAGGATCAGCGACCCGAGAGCTTCTCGCGGAGGGCCGCGAGGGCCTCGTCGTCAGCCAGCGTGCCCACGGGGCTGCTGTCGGACGAGAAGCTGGACGAGCCAGTCTCGACGGGAGCGTTCGCCTCGGCCTCGAGGGCCTTGATGACGGCAGCCTTGTGGGCCTCCCAGCGAGCGTGGGCTGCAGCGTACTCCTGCTCCCACTTCTCGCGCTGCTCGTCGAAGCCTTCGAGCCACGCGTTGGTCTCGGGGTCGAAGCCCTCCGGGTACTTGTACTCGCCGTGCTCGTCGTACTCGGTGACCATGCCGTAGAGGGCCGGGTCGAACTCGGTGCCGTTGGGGTCGACCGACTCGTTCGCCTGCTTGAGCGAGAGCGAGATGCGGCGACGCTCGAGGTCGATGTCGATGATCTTGACGAAGACCTCTTCGCCGACCGACACGACCTGCTCGGCGAGCTCGACGTGCTTGCCCGACAGCTCCGAGATGTGCACGAGGCCCTCGATGCCGTCCGCGACGCGCACGAACGCACCGAACGGAACGAGCTTGGTGACCTTGCCCGGCGCGACCTGACCGATCGCGTGGGTGCGGGCGAAGACCTGCCAGGGGTCCTCCTGCGTCGCCTTGAGCGACAGCGAGACGCGCTCGCGGTCGAGGTCCACCTCGAGGATCTCGACGGTGACCTCCTGGCCGACCTCGACGACCTCGGACGCATGCTCGATGTGCTTCCACGAGAGCTCCGAGACGTGGACGAGACCGTCGACGCCACCGAGGTCGACGAACGCACCGAAGTTGACGATCGACGAGACCGTGCCCTTGCGGACCTGGCCCTTGTGGAGGTTGTTGAGGAACGTGGTGCGCGACTCGGACTGCGTCTGCTCGAGCAGGGCGCGGCGCGACAGCACGACGTTGTTGCGGTTCTTGTCGAGCTCGAGGATCTTCGCCTCGATCTCCTGGCCGAGGTACGGCGTGAGGTCGCGGACGCGGCGGAGCTCGATGAGCGAGGCAGGGAGGAAGCCACGCAGGCCGATGTCGACGATCAGACCACCCTTGACGACCTCGATCACGGAGCCGGTGACAACACCGTCGTTCTCCTTGATCTTCTCGACGTCGCCCCACGCACGCTCGTACTGCGCGCGCTTCTTCGAGAGGATGAGGCGGCCTTCCTTGTCCTCCTTCTGGAGAACGAGGGCTTCGACCTCGTCGCCGACCTTGACGACCTCGTTGGGGTCGACGTCGTGCTTGATGGAAAGCTCACGCGAGGGGATGACGCCCTCGGTCTTGTAACCGACGTCGAGGAGCACCTCGTCGCGGTCGATCTTCACCACGGTGCCCTCGATGAGGTCGCCGTCGTTGAAGAACTTCAGGGTCTTCTCGACCGCGGCCAGGAAGTCCTCGGCAGATCCGATGTCGTTGATCGCGACCTGCTTGGTGGCCGGGGCGGTCGTTGCGGTAGTCATGTAGTGGGTTGTCCTTGTTGGGGTTGGGTGTCGGGCCCCGGCTTTCAGCGGCTCCCCCGCGCGAGCGCGAACGGATGCCTCGAACCGAGGCGAAGCGGATTTTCTTGCGATGCCACTCGGACCCTTGCGGATCCGGTCACCGGCGCGAACCGGCACTCAGGCGTGGCGAAACAGCCACACGAGTGACGCTCCAGGGTATCAGAACGACCGGGTCGCACGCGATGTTCCCGATCGCCCTGAAATGCGCGGCCACGCGGGGCCGCAGCATCCCGTTCGGATCAGCGGGGAAGCTCGATCGGCGCAGTGTTCGTGCGATCGGGGTCGAAAGGCGTCGGCGACGCGGTGCCCTCTCCGCGAAGCTGAGCCAGCCGCTCGTCCTCGCGGCGCTGCGCGTCGGCGAGCCAGTCCCACCCCGATGTCGTCGAGCCGCGCCGCACATCGGGGACCGGGGCAGTCGCATTGCGGTCGTCGGAGACCGGCACGACGGTGACGGATGCCGCGGGCTCCGGCTGCGGCGGGGCGGGCGCCGCGAACGGCGCTCCGGCGAACTGGTCGCCTCGCCCGGCCGCGCCGCGCAGGCCCGCCTGCTGGATCACGCGCTGGATCGTGAGCCCGCGCTGGTCGGGGTTTCCGACGTATTTGATCTCGCGAAGGCCCTGTTCCTGCGCGGCCGACTCGAAGACGAAGTGGCCGTAGCCGAAGATGCGGCCGATGAGGGGCTTGTAGACGGAGATGTCGAGGATGCGCGCGAGGGGCATGGTCGCGATGCGCTGCGACAGGATGCCGTGCACGCGGAAGACCCGCATGTTGGTGATCACGAATCGGTCGGTGTGCTGCTCGAAGACCCGCCAGATCGCGTGCACGGTCACCGCGCCGCCCAGCAGCGCCGGCACCCACCAGGCCTGCGCCGGCACGAAGAACGTGAGCAGGAGCACCACGATGCCGCCGAACAGCTCGAGCGCCGCCGAGACCGTGGCGGCCCAGTGCTTGCGAACCTCGTCGACGACGTGCTCTCCCTGATCCGAGATCAGGTGCTTCTCGATCCGCGGATCGAACATGCTCAGCCCTGTGCGAGAGCCGTCAGGAAGTCGACCACAGCGACACCGGCGCCCCAGACGGCGCCGACCGCGCCCTGCACCGCGTTCGCCGCGTCCTGCGGGCGGGTGATGAGGTAGAACGCCGCGAACGCGATGACGAGCACCACAACGATGCGCTTGATCAGCTTCACGGTCCGGGTTCCCTTCGACTTCCTGCTGTTCTACCGCACCGACGACCTCTCACACGCAGGCGCGCGGGCGCGTCGCGGATCGCGGCTCGGTGTTCCGGAATGCCGCGCGACGCGCTCAGGGCCGCAGCAGCACCTTCGTCGCGCGGCGCTCGTCCATCGCAGCATAGGCCTCGGCGGCGTCCTCGAGCGCAAGCTCGAGGTCGAACACGCGGCCCGGCTCGATCGCGCCCGAGCGGACGTCGGGGAGCAGCTCTTCGATGTAGCCGCGCACCGGCGCGACGCCGCCGTTGACGCCCACGTTGCGGCTGAACATCTGCCGCACCGGCAGCTCGGGCCCGCCGTTGGGCACGCCCACGTAGCCGACCATCCCGCCGGGGCGCGTCGAGCGCAGCGCCTGGTCCATCGACTCCTTGGTGCCGACGCACTCGAGCACGCGGTCGGCGCCGATCCCGCCGGTGAGCGCGCGCACCGCCTCGACGCCGGCGTCTCCCCGCTCCTCGACGATGTGCGTCGCGCCGAACTCGCGCGCCAGCGCCTGCCGCTGCGGGTGCCGCGACATCGCGATGATCGTGGTCGCGCCGAGGCGCCGGGCCGCGATGATCGCGCACAGTCCCACGGCGCCGTCTCCCACGACCGCGACGGAATCGCCGGAGCCGACGCCCGCCGACACGGCGGCGTGGTGGCCGGTGCCCATGACGTCGCTGAGGGTCAACAGACCGGGGATCTCGTCATCCGCCACCGGCCCGGGGACGACGGCGAGGGTGCCGTCGGCGAGCGGGACGCGCACGCGCTCGCCCTGGCCGCCGTCGGCGAATCCGCCGAAGCGGTCGTCACTGCCCCACCAGCCGCCCGTGAGGCACGACGTGCTCACGCCGTTGCGGCAGTTCGCGCAGGTGCCGTCACACACGTAGAACGGGGCGATCACGAAGTCGCCGGGACGCACGTCCCGCACCTCGTCGCCGACCTCCTCGACGATGCCGACGAACTCGTGGCCGATGCGGTGCGGCTCGTTCGTGGGTGTGACGCCGCGGTACGGCCAGAGGTCGGAGCCGCATACGCACGCGGCCACGACGCGCACGATCGCATCGGCGCCGGTGGACAGCACGGGGTCGGGGACGTTCTCGACACGGATGTCGCGGGCGGCGTGGATGACGGTGGCGCGCATGACACGAGCCTAAAGCGGCGGGCGCGTGCCGAAGGTCGCTGGCACGATGGAGCCATGTGGATCGGGTGGATCGAGTTCGACCTGCTGCTGGGTGACGTCCGCTCCCTCAAAGAGAAGCGCAGCGTGCTGCGGCCCCTCATCGCCGAGCTGAGCAGGCGCACCGAGGCGGCCGCCGCCGAGGTCGGCGAGCACGACCTGCATCGCCGTGCAAGGATCGGCGTCTCCCTCGTGGCGTCGGGGTCGTCGCACGTCCGCGACGTGCTCGACCACGCCGAGCGCCTCGTCGCCGGTCATCCCGAGGTGACCCTGCTGTCGGCGCGCCGCGGCCTGCACTCCAGCGAGGACTGATTCAGCCCGCGATCGCGTGCCCGATGACCTCGTCGCCCCCGCCGAAGCGGATGGTGCGGCCGATGGTGGTGTCGTCCGCGATGGTCGCAGCGATCACCGCGGCCACGTCGGCGCGCGCGACAGCGCCGCCGTCCTCCGGATCGAGCGCGATGCGCCCGGTGGGCGGATCCAGCGTGAGCGTGCCCGGCGCAAGGATCGTCCAGTCGAGCGCGCTCGCGGCGAGATGCGCGTCGGCCGCCCACTTGGCGTCGGCGTACGGGAAGAACGACGCGCCGGGCTCGATGCCGTGGTCGGCACGCGACCCGATCCACGACACCATCACGTAGCGCAGCACGTCGGCGGCCAGAGCGGCCTCCATGGAGCGGATGGCGGCATCGCGATCGACCGCGTACGTGCGCGACGGGTCGCCGCCTCCGGCCCCCGCCGACCAGACGACGACGTCGTTGCCCGCGATGACGTTCTCGAGCTGCTCGAGGTCGAGCGTCTCGATGTCGGCGACGAGCGGCTGCGCACCGGTGGCCGCGACCTCCGCCTCGTGCTCGGCGCTGCGGATGACGGCCGTCACGGTGTGCCCGTGTGCCACGAGCAGCGGCTCGAGCAGCAGCGCGACCTTGCCGTGGCCGCCGAAGATCAGTATGCGGGCCATGAGTCCCCCTTCGTCGTGCCCTCCACGCTACGCCGGGGCAGGTGCGCCGCGCATCACGCGACGAGCGCGGCGATGCCCGCGATGACGGATGCCGCCGCCAGCGTCAGCGCGGTGGCGATGAGCACCGTGTGCACGACCAGGAAGCGGGTCGCCTTGCCCTGCGCATCATGGGCGCGGGGGTCCTTCGCGACCCGGCGGTAGAACGTCGGCCAGACCAGGACGTTGAAGGCGGCGTTCAGGAACAGCAGTACGGCGAGCAGCGTCACACGTTCGAGCCTAAGCGGCGAGCGCGACGGGGTCGGCGACGATCGCGCGGACGGCGTCGCGGCCCGCGCGGTTCGCGCCCACCGTCGACTGCGACGGACCGTAGCCGATCAGGAACAGGCGCGGCTCGTCGATGGAGCGCCCGTTGTCGACACGGAACCCGCCTTCGGGCGTGCGCAGGCGCAGCGGCGCGAGATGGTCGAGGGCGGGCCGGAAGCCCGTCGCCCACAGGATGACGTCGGCGCGCTCGAACGTGCCGTCGGGCATGCGGACCCCGTCCTCCTCGATCGAGGCGAACATCGGATTCCGCACCAGCACGCCGCGGGCCTCGGCGGCCCGCGCCCACGGCGTCCAGTGCATCCCGGTCACCGAGATGACGCTGCCGGGCGGGAGGCCGCGGCGGACGCGATCCTCGACGCCGGCGATGGCGGCGACCCTGGCCGGGATGTCGAAGTCCTCCTCGGCCCACTCCGGTTCGCGACGCGTCACCCAGAAGGTGTCGGCGACGTGGGAGATCTCGTCCAGCAGCTGCACCGCCGAAACCCCTGCGCCGACGATGACGACGCGCGTGCCGCGGAACTCCTCGGCCGAGACGTAATCGCCGACGTGCAGCTGGCGTCCGCGGAAGCGCTCCTGGCCCGGGTACCGCGGCCAGAACGGACGCGTCCACGTGCCCGTGGCGTTGATCACGAAGCGCGCGGCCCACGCGCCGCGGTCGGTCTCGACCGCCAGCCGGCCGCGGGGGTCGTCGTCGGCGCGGCGCACCGCCTTCACCCGCACGGGCCGCAGCACGTCGAGAGCGAAGCGCTGCTCGTACTCGGCGAAGTACGCGGGAAGGATGTCGCGGCTCGCCGCCGCCGGATCCGCCGGCGGCACCGCGAACCCGGGCAGCTCGTGGATCCCGTTCACCGTCGCCATGCGCAGAGACGGCCAGCGGTGCTGCCACGCTCCCCCGGGTTGCGGGTTCGCGTCGACCACGAGGAACGTCCGATCCGCCGCGTCCGCACGCTCGAGCGGGACGAATCCGCGGCGCTGCAGGTGATACGCGGCCGAGAGACCGGCCTGCCCGGCACCGATCACGACGACGTCGACCGGTACAGGCTCCATGCCCGGCACAACGACGATCAGCCCGCGAGGATTCCCGCGGGCTGATCGGACGACGTGCGCGTCAGTTCAGCGCACGCGTGGAAGCGGGGATGACGCCGTCCGCGTAGAGCTCGGCGGCGACGTCCTGCAGCGCCGTCAGGGCGACGCGCTGCGTCATGGGGCCGTAAGAGATGCGGGCGACACCCAGCGCCTCGTAGTCCCCCGCCGACAGGGCGCCGGGCAGGCCGATCACGCTGATCTTGCGCTCGCCGATCCCCTCGACCAGCTGCCGGGTGGTGTCGGCGTCGAGGATGCCGGGAACGAACACCAGGTCGGCACCTGCGGCGAGGTAGGCGCGGCCGCGCTCGATCGCGTCGGCGATCGACTCCTCGAGCGGGCGCTTGCCCGCGCGCACGAACGCGTCGGTGCGGGCGTTCAGGACGAAGGGCACGCCCTCCGCCGCACCGGCCGCGACGATCGCCTCGACGCTGGCGACGGCTTCGGCGAGCGGCACGAGGCGGTCCTCGACGTTGGCGCCGACGACGCCCTTGCCGATGGCGCGGCGCACGGTCTCGCCGGGATCGCCGTATCCGGCGTCGAGATCGGTGCTCACCGGCAGGTCGCCCACGGCCTCGACGATGCGGCCGACCATGTCGAGCGTCGTCTCGAGCGGGATCTCCCCATCGGGGTAGCCGAAGGTCGCGGCGATCGAGTGGCCGGCCGTCGCGATGGCGCGGGTCTCGGGGAGGGCGGCGATCGTGCGGGCCGACACGGCGTCCCACACGTTCACCACGCGCAGGATCTCGGGGGCGGCGTGCAGTCGGGCGAGGTTCTGTGCTTTCTCTGCCTGAGTGGTCATGGTTGCCACGCTATCGGCGCTGGGCACCCTCGGGACCGGTCAGGACGGATCGATCTGACCGTCGAGGTACCACCAGCGCTCACCCTGCCGCACGAAGCGGCTGCGCTCGTGCAGCACGCCGCGGTCGCGGCCGTGGCGCCAGGCGGCGCGGAACTCGACGACACCGCGCCGGTCGCCTTCGCCCCCCTGCGCTGCGTCGACGATCTCGAGCGCCGTCCAGCGCTGATCCGGGTCGAGCGTGAGCTCCGCGGGGCGCGTGCCCGGGTGCCAGGTGTCGTGCAGATACACCGCGTCGCCGACCACGAACGCCGTGTACCGCGAGCGCATCAGTCGCTCGGCGGTCGGCGCCGGTGTTCCGCGCAGCGCGGGGGCGCAGCATCCGTCGAAGCGATCGCCGCTGCCGCACGGGCAGGGGTCCGCGTCCGCGACGCGCGGGAAGCCGTCAGGGGCGGCCCGGGATGCCGCGGCGCCGAACGACACGTCAGACGCCGGCTTTCTCGGCGCACGACACGCAGCGGGTCGCGAAGGGACGCACGCGAAGACGCGCGATCGGGATGCCGCGACCGCAGTCGACGCAGACGCCGTAGGTGCCGGCCTCCCAGCGCTTGACGGCCTCGTCGATCTCGGCGATCTCGCGGCGTGCGGCCTCTTCGAGGGCGACGGCGCGCGACCACTCCCCCGACAGCGTCACGCCGTCGGGGTCGTGCTCGTCGTCTGCGACGTCGGAGCCGCGATCGGCGCGCAGCTCCTCGAGGGTCTCGTCGATCGCCGCGATGCGCACCATGGCCGCGTCGTGCAGCTCGTCCAGGAGCCCACGAAGCTCGGTCCGGCTCGCGGCGGAGGTCATCGCATGAGACTACGCCCGGATGCCGCATCCCGGCCGCAGCCGTGCCGGATCAGCCCCACGGCGAAGATGACGTCCTGGATGCCGCGGTCCTCGTTCGACAGCACCGCCTTCGTCGTTGACTCGGCGAGCCCCTCGACCCCGACGTCCGGATGCCCCGAGGGGCGGGGCAGCCGCCGGCCTCTTCGGCTGCACTGTGGATAACTCGGTCGGAGCGTCGACGCCGGCGGCTACCGTGGGGGGCGTGAGGACTCGGGCGACAGCGGCGGTGCTCAGCGGCCTGCTCGTACTAGGGCTCGCGGGGTGCACCACGCCCGGGCCCGCGGAGCCCACACCGACCCCGCTGTTCTCGAGCGACGAAGAGGCGTTCGCGGCGGCTGAGGAGACGTACCGGGCATATGTGGAGGCACTGAACCAGGTGGACCTGAGCGACCCGGAGACGTTCGAAGCGGTTTACGACTGGACGACTGGGGAAGCTAATGCGAACGAGCGGAAATCACTCTCTCGAATGCACGCCGACGGTTGGGTTGTCAATGGCGATACGGCAGTTGGGGGCTTTCACCCAGGTACCTTTGCGAAAGGAACCGTCGACGCGGTCGTGTGCAGTGATGTGAGCGCAGTCAGTGTGACGAACGCGGCTGGCCAGTCAGTGGTATCTCCGGACCGCCCAACCGAGTACGCCCTGGAGGTGACCTTCGTCAAAGCGTCGACGCCGACGGGGCTCGGCATCAACACCAGCAATGCCGTGGAAGACTCCCGGTGCAACTCGTAGCTGCAACCCTCGTTGCGCTTGCCTTCATGGGGCCGGTGCACAGCTCGCCAAGCTCTGATTGCTCAGGGTCGAGCGCTTGGACCTATTGCACTGTAGACAACAGCGGTTCGAGCGTCAGCGTCGGCGCAGGTGAGTCCCATCCTGGCAAAGCCTCCGACAGAGAGCCCCACTCGAGCTCAGGTGCCGCCCCCAGGTCCGAAGCCACCGCGGAGCCGGAGGACTGCGGCCCCCTCAACCGGTGCGAGAACTATGTCGTCGCCGGGCCGCCGGAGGTGACCCTGGCCGATCTCGCCTCCTTCCGGCCGGCGCAGCCCACGCTCGGCGGCGAACCGGCGGGCTTCGGCGTGGTCGGCATGCCGACGAACCTGCTGGCTTCGGCGTCCGAGCAGCGCATCCCGGGCACGGTGCTCGGCTGGGACGTGACCGTGCGCTTCGTCCCGGTCGCCTACGTGTTCGACAACGGCGACGGCACGACGACGCGCGCGAGCACGGGCGGCGCGTCGTGGACGGCGCTCGGGCAGGGGCAGTTCACGCCGACCGCGACCAGCCACGCGTACCGGGCCCGCGGGACGTATCCGGTGTCGGTGACGGTCGAGTACGAGGCATCCGTCGATTTCGGAAGCGGCACGTGGCGGACGGTTCCCGGTGTGGTCCGGGCCGAGGCGGCCGGCTACGGCGTGCGCGTCATCGAGGTGCGCACCGCGCTCGTGGACCGCACCTGCGTCGAGGATCCGACCGGCCCCGGCTGCTGAACAGCTCCGACGACCGAACGGCGGGCGCGCTTGGCCAGCCGCACCACCCCGCGCAGCGGCACGCCGACGGCGTAGGCCACGGCGCCCGAGGCGGACGTGTCGCTGCGGCCGAGGGCGACCTTGCGCTCCCACGCGTCGCGCAGCGCACCTCCCCGGCGGAGCACCGACGCGCGCGCCGGAAGCCGCCCCGCGGCCCGCTGCGCGAGCAGCGCGTCGACGTGCGCGGTCCAGTCGTCGGCCTCGGGTGCGTGGAAGTAGTTCTCGTCGAGCCACTCGGGATCCGGATGCCGGAAACGCCGCGCCACGACGTCCTCCTCGCTCGCGAGCAGGTCGGCGTCGGCGAGCGTCTCATTGATGAGGCGCGCCGAGACGCCGAACGTGTCGAGTGCGATGACCGGGATGCCGCGCGCGATCGCCTCGATCGCCGCCGTGGAGCTCACGGTGACGAGTCCTTCCGCCGTCGCGAGAGCTGAGCCCATCGACCCCGTCGAGGTGACGAGGTTCGCCGGCAGCGGCCCGAGCGAGGCGAGCAGCTCGGGGTAGCCGTCGAGCTCGGCGTGCGTCTGGTGCTCACCCGACGCGGCTCGGAGCTTCACCACGACGCGCCGCGTCGGATCCGCCTCGGCCGCCCGCACGAGCGTGCGCGCGACGCGCAGCCGGTCCTCCCTCTCGGCGGGGACCTTCGCCTGGGTGGCGAACACGAGGTCGGTGCCCTCGGCATGCGGGCGGGTGCCGCCGCCGGCCGTCACGGCACCGCGCGCGAACGGCAGCGTCGCGAGGGCGTAGCGGTGGGCGTACCCGGTGCGCGCCGACAGCGCAGCGAACTCCCGCACCTCGCGGCGCGAGTGCACGACGAACAGGTCGGACTGCAGCCGGTACACGACGGCCTTGCGTGTCGCGGGGATCGAGATGCCCGGAAGCCCGGTCACCACGACCGGCCGCGGATCGAGCGCCGCGAGATCGCGCGCGAGCACGCGCACGAGCGGACCGCGCGCGCCGAGCACGACGGCGTCCGCCCGCAGCTCGGCGAGCCGGGCCGCCAGGCGGGCATACACGATCCGCTCGACACGGTCCTCCCCCAGCGCGCTCCCGCTGAGCGCGGAGGCGAGCTGGGCGTCGCTGACGACGAGCGGCGTCTCGAGCACCAGGAGCGAGACATCCCATCGCTCGTCGACCCCGCCGAGGAGGGCCGCCGCCCACTTCACGTAGGAGTCGGTGTCGGCGATCGCGACGATGCGCGGCCGCCCGCCGCCCGACGTGCCCGGACTCACGCGGGAACGCGACGCAGCTTCGCCATGGGCGCGAGCTCGCCGGGGTAGACGCGCTTCACACCGTCGCCGAGCGCCGCCTCGATGACGCGGATGTCGCGCACCAGGTGCTGCAGGCCCGCCGGCTCGAGCGAGGCGGCATGGTCGGAGCCCCACATGGTGCGGTCGAGCGTGATGTGCCGCTCCACCGCGACGGCGCCGAGCGCGACGGCCGCAAGCGAGATCTGCAGGCCGCGCTCGTGGCCCGAATAGCCGACCGGCACGCCCGGGAAGCGGTCGCGCAGCGCGGGGATCATGCGGAGGTTGGCCTCCTCCGGCTCCATCGGGTACGTCGAGGTGGCGTGCAGGAGTACGAGGCGGTCGGTGCCGAGGATGTCGATCGCAGCGTCGATCTGCTCGATCGTCGACATGCCGGTCGACAGGATGATCGGCTTGCCGGTGTCGCGCAGCGCCTCGAGCAGCTCGACGTCGGTGAGCGACGCGGAGGCGACCTTGTGCGCGACGACGCCCAGGTCTTCGAGGAAGGCGACGCTCGGCACGTCCCACGGCGAGGCGAACCACTCGAGACCGCGCAGCAGCGCGTGATCGGAGACCTCGATGTACTGGTCGCGGTCGAACTCGACGCGGCGGCGGTAGTCGAGGTACGTCATGCGGCCCCAGGGCGTGTCGCGCGGCATGTCGCGCATGTGCTCGGGCGTGGCGATCTCGGGCGTGCGTTTCTGGAACTTGACCGCGTCCGCGCCGGCGTCGGCCGCCACGTCGATGAGACGCTTCGCGAGGTCGACGTCTCCGTTGTGGTTCAGTCCGATCTCGGCGATGACGTACGCGGGGCGTCCGCCCCCGACGACGCGGGATCCGATGGTGACGGTCATGAGGCCTCCTGTGGTGCGGTGGGGTGATCGGATGCTGAGGCTCGCGCCGACCCGACGGCCGGCCGGAGCGCGTCGGCGACGACCGTCGCCGACCTGCCGGTGAGCACGCGCTCGGCGAGGTCGCGCACGGCGCCGGCGCCGCCGGGGCGGTCGAGCACGACGCGCGCGGTGGAGAGGACGAGGGGGTGTGCGTCGGGGACCGCGATGGGCCAGCCGACCAGTTCGAGGCACTGCAGATCGTTGACGTCGTTGCCGAGGTAGGCGATCCGCGACAGCGGGATGCCCTGCTGGCCGACCCACTCGCGCAGCACCGCCGCCTTGTCGGACGCGGCCTGTCGCACATCCACGCCGAGCTTGCGCGCGCGGGCGGTCACGACGGGGTTCGATTCGGTCGAGAGGATGAGGAACGGGATGCCGGCGGCTCGCAGCATCCCGACCCCCATGCCGTCGGATCGGCTCACGGTGACGGATTCGACGCCGTTCTGGTCGACGTGCACGGTGTCGTCGGTGTGCACGCCGTCGAAGTCGGTCACGACGGCGTCGACGGGGATCGCACCCGCGTGGGCGCCCCACGCGTCGCGGTCGACCAGGGGCGCGAGCGTGCGTGCGAGTTCGAGCTCGTCGAGGGTGTCGATCTCGATCGCGGTCCGCGGCGCGACCTCGGCGATGCCGACGCTGCCGAAGAAGCGGTGGTTCGCCGCGCGGAAGCCCGCCGCCCGCATCACGTAGAAGCCGCCGGTCTCGAGGTAGTGCGGTTCGCGGTCCTGGCGACGCGGGCGCACGTCGATATCGTGATTGACCGGCTCAGCCGCGCTTCCGATGCCCTTCTCCCACAGGAAGCCGTACGTCTCGACGGCCGAGAAGACGCTGTCGCGTCGGCGCGAGCGCACGAGCTGCACGGCCGAGGTGAGCGCGTCGACGTCGATGAACGGCGACGTCGCCTGCAGGAAGGCGAGGACTCCCACGTCGACCCTGCCGGCCTCCAGAGTCTCCAGAGCGTGGACGAGCGCGCTCTCGCTGCTCGCGAGGTCGCCCGACAGGTCTGCCGGCCGCTCGACGACCTCCGCGCCCCACTCGGCCGCGACGGCCGCGATGTCGGCGTCGTCGGTCGTCACGACGACCCGGTCGATCGCCGGGCAGCGCCGCGCCGCGTCGACCGCGCGTGCGATCAGCGGCACGCCGCCGACGCGCTGCAGGTTCTTGCGGGGGACGCCCTTCGAGCCTCCGCGCGCGGGGATGATGGCGACGGCCTCGCTCATGCCGCCGCCGTCCGGGTCGAGCGCCGGGCGCGTCCGGTGTGCACGGTCGCTCTCGTGCCAGCGAGAACCAGAGGGAGCGTCGTCGTGGTGCTCGACGGCAGCGTGTGCACGTCGAGCGCGCCACGGGCGCCGGCGAGCACGAGCTCGACGGGCAGTCCGCTCTGGTGGATCCGCAGCCCCGGCACGGTCGAGACGGCGTCCAGCTGCTCCGCCGACTCGCGACGGTGCGGGAGGTACACCGCGCCTGCGGCCGCGGCATCCCGCACCCACCGCACATAGTCGAGCAGCAGCATCCGTCCGTCCACCGGCAGCGCGCTTCCGAGCACGACCCGACGGCCGAGCTCGGGCGCCGCGGGCGCGCTCTGGCGCGTCCACGAGAAGTCGTGGCGGCGGATGCCGAACCCGTGGTCCGCAAGCGCGTCGACGCGCTCGGCGCCGAGGTCGAACGCGGTGAACATCCCCGCGCGGCGCGCGCCGGCGCGGCGGTGCACGAGCTCGGCAGCGAACGGAGCGGCGACCGTGGTGAGTCCGCGCTCCGCGATGTTCGGGCGGGCGTACGGACGGCGACCGAGCAGCGTGTCGGCGTAGGCGATCGCGTGGGCGCCGTCATCGAGGAAGGTGATGCGGTGCGGGCGCAGTACGGACGCGGCGAGCCGGAACTGGCCCGAGAAGCCGTCGCCGACGAGCCAGTGGCCGTGGCGGGCGAGCAGGCTCCACGGGATGCCGAGGTAGGGCTCGAGCTCGCCGAAGCGCGCGCCGCGCGACAGCAGCTCGTCGGCGGTGGCCGAGATCTGCGGCGTCAGGCGTCCGGCGACGGGAACAGTGGTGTGGTGGGCAGCCGCCCACTCCGCGGCGCCGACGAGCTGCAGCGGCGACTCGACCCACGCCAGCACATCCTCGCGACCCATGCGGCGCCTCCTCCCGGCCGGCCCTCACGATCGGGCTCGGCGCTGTCTCCCCACGGTGAGCGCCGGATGTGAACGCGATGGGTCCTTCCGTGCGACCGCGACCGGTCCGGCAGGTGAACGGCGGGTGGCGAAGTGCGCGATGCCGCGACCGCGGCGCCCGCGTGCCCTGCTGCGGCGTTCAGGCGGTGCGCGTCGGCGGTGCATGCCAGGATGAACGCGTGACCGACCGCCTCATGCTGCTCGACTCCGCGTCCCTGTACTTCCGCGCGTTCTACGGGGTTCCCGACACGGTGCGCGCTGCGGACGGCACCCCCGTCAACGCCGTCCGAGGGTTCCTCGACATCATCACGCGGCTCGTCACGACGTACCGCCCCACGCACCTCGTCGCGTGCTGGGACGACGACTGGCGACCGCAGTGGCGCGTCGACCTCATCCCGACCTATAAGACGCATCGCGTCGCCGAGGTCGTCGCGGGCGCGCCCGACGTCGAGGAGGTGCCCGATCCCCTCGAGGTGCAGGTGCCAGTCATCCGCGAGGCGCTGGACGCCCTCGGGATCCGCATCGTCGGCGCCGCCGCCCACGAAGCCGACGACGTCATCGGCACCCTCGCCTCCACTGCGACCATGCCGGTCGACATCGTCACCGGCGACCGCGACCTCTTCCAGCTCGTCGACGACGAGCGCGATGTCCGCGTCGTCTACACCGCACGGGGCATGAGCAACCTCGAGGTGCTCACCGATGCGTCCGTGGTCGCCAAGTACGGCGTCCTTCCTTCGCAGTACGCCGACTTCGCCACGCTCCGCGGCGACTCGTCCGACGGTCTGCCCGGCGTCGCCGGCATCGGCGAGAAGACCGCGGCCGGGCTTCTCGCGACCCACGGCGACCTCGCCGGAATCGTCGCCGCGGCCGAGCTCGGAGAGGGCATGTCCGCGGGCGTGCGCTCCAAGGTGCTCGCGGGCCTGCCCTATCTCGCCGTCGCGCCACGGGTGGTCGCCGTCGTGCGCGACCTCCCGCTGGACGTGCCCGACCCGCGCCTGCGACCGCTCACCGAGCAGGCGAAGACAGATGCGGCGTCCCTCGCCGAGCAGTGGGCGCTGGGCGCGTCGATGAACCGCATCATCGACGCGCTCGACACCGTCTGATCCGGTTCCGCCGGGGCGAGGCCCCGCTCGCGGAGCGCTTCGCGAAGGGCGTCGTCGACGAGACCGAGTACCGCGGCGGATTCAGGCGCCGCGGTCGCGGCCGGTCCACTCGCGTAGCTTGTCCAGCGACCAGGTCGTGACGATGCGCTCGGGCGGAACGCCGATGCGCTCGGCACGCTCGGCGCCGTAGTCCAGCAGCGAGAGCTGGCCGGGCGCATGGGCGTCGGAATCGATCGAGAAGAGGCATCCGATCTCGAGCGCCAGCGCCATGAGGTCGTCGGGAGGGTCCTGACGCTCCGGACGGGAGTTGATCTCGACCGCGACGCCGTGGGCCTCGCAGGCCTCGAACACGACCCGCGCGTCGAAGGTCGAGGGCGGCCGCGTTCCGCGCGATCCTTCGACGAGGCGGCCGGTGACGTGTCCGAGGACGTCGATGTGGGGACTCGACACCGCCGCCACCAGACGCCGTGTCATCGGGCCGCGCTCCATGCGCAGCTTGGAGTGGGCGGACGCGACCACGACGTCGAGCTCGGCGAGGAGGTCGGGTTCCTGATCGAGGGCGCCGCCCTCGAGGATGTCGACCTCGATGCCCGACAGCAGGGTGAACCCGTCGCCGCTCATGCCCGCGACCACCTCGAGCTGGGAGCGCAGGCGCTCGGGCGACAGCCCGTTCGCGACGCGCAGCCGCGGCGAATGATCCGTGAGGGCGAGGTACTCGTGGCCGAGTGCTCTCGCCGCGTCGACCATGAGGTCGATGGAGGTGAGGCCGTCGGACCAGTCGCTGTGCGAGTGCAGGTCGCCCCGCAGCAGTGGCCGCAGGGACGACGTGCGCTGCACGCCGGCGCGTTCGCGAAGGTCGACGAGGTACCCCGGAACCTCGCCCGCCAGCGCCTGCTGGATCACGGCGAACGTGGAGTCGCCGATCCCCTTGCGGCGGCGCAGGGCGGCGGTGTCCCGCAGTTCCGCGTCGCTCAGGCCCTCGATCGCGTCGGCCGCCGCACGGAACGCCTTCGACTTGTACCGGGACGAGCGCTCACGCTCGAGGAGCGTGGCGATCTCGGTGAGCGCATCGAAGGGGTTCACGTGCGACGGGCGACGGGCGTCGGATCAGGCGACGTTGGAGCGCCGGATCACCACCGGCACGCTCGCCAGCCGGTGGATGGCCCAGCCGAACAGGATCGCGAGCACGCCCATGCCCGCGGCGAACAGCGCGACGCCGTAGGCGACGACCGAGGTGAAGAGCGAGGCGCGCAGGAACGACGCCTGCATCACGGTGGCCCGCACCGGGTCATCCTGGTCGAGTTCCGCATACGTCTTGCCACCGGACGCCTCGAGGGCGTGGGTGTTGATGATGTCGGCCTGCACGTAGGCCGTGAGGGGGCCGGTGACCTGCTGGCCCTGGAAGGCTGCCGCGTCGTCGGGGATGGTGATGTTCTCCGCCGTGAGCTGATTCGTGACGCCGATCCAGGCGATGATGCCGACCAGGATCAGCAGCACACCGCCGATGATCCCGAGGATGCCGACGGCCTTCACGAGGCCGACCTTCTTCTCGGGGGGCTCGATCACGTCGGTGGTGCTGCGGGGCTCTTCCTCGCTCATGCGTCCTCCTCGGATGCGGGTCGTTGAGCCACACGCTAGCGGCGCCATGCATCGGGACGGAAGAGCGCGCGCCGGGGAAAACCCGACCCAGCGCCCGACTCAGGAGGCGAGTGCGCGCGTCGCCTCGACCCAGCGGTCCAGCGTGGCCGTCGCCGCACCGCTGTCGATCGCGGCGGCGGCGTCGTCACGGGCCTCGGCGAGGCGTTCGAGGATCGGCCGCTGCACCTGTGCCGCGTCGCGGAACAGGCGGTAGGCGACCATGCCCGCGGCCGCGTTCAGCAGCACGATGTCGCGGACCGCGCCCTGCTCGCCGCCGAGCACCCGACGCACCACGGCGGCGTTGTGGGCAGGGTCCCCGCCCAGCAGGTCGTCGATGTCGGCGAGCGGGATGCCGAGGTCGCGTGGGTCCAGGTCGTGCTCGTGGATGTCGCCGCGACTGACCTCCCACAGCCGGCTGTGACCGGTCGTCGTGAGCTCGTCGAGGCCGTCGTCGCCGCGGAAGACCAGCGCCGTCGCACCACGCGTCCGGAACACGCCCGTGATGAGCGGCACCCGGTCGAGGTGGGCGACGCCGACGGCGTTCGCCTCGGCGCGCGCCGGGTTGCACAGCGGCCCCAGGAAGTTGAAGACCGTCGGGACGCCGAGCTCGCTGCGCGTCGCCGCCGCGTTCTTGAACCCGGGGTGGAAGGCGCCCGCGAACGCGAACGTGATGCCGGTGCGCGAGAGCGTCTCGGCCACGGCGTCCGGCGACAGCGCGAGGTCGACCCCGAGCGCGCCCAGCACGTCGGAGGACCCCGACGAGGAACTGGCCGCCTTGTTGCCGTGCTTGACGACGGGGATCCCGGATGCTGCGGCCACGAGGGCCGACATCGTCGAGACGTTGACGGTGCCGAAGCGGTCGCCGCCGGTGCCCACGATGTCGAGGACGGCGGCGTCGACGGGCAGCGGGAGCGCGGCCTCGAGGATCGCGTCGCGGAAGCCGACGATCTCGTCCACCGTCTCGCCCTTGGCGCGCAGCGCGACGAGGAAACCCGCCAGCTGGGAGGGGGTGGCGGTGCCCGACATGATCTGGCGCATCGCCCACGTCGACTCCGAGACGGTGAGGTCGCGCCGCTCGAGCAGCGTGGTGAGGATTCCCGGCCAGGTGTACAGCTCCGCCATAACCGAGAAGCCTAGCCGGGCTCGGGAATCGGAACCGTTTCGTGACACGGCGTCCCGGGCGGCGGGATTCTGCGTCTTCACCACGGGTTCACGGCGAAGTCGCAGGGTCCTCTTAGGCTCCCCTAAGTTCCGGAGGAGGTGAAGACATGCCCTCCGATGCGAAAATCGACGCCCCGAATCGGCCATAATGGGGAGCGTGACGACCTCCACAGCGACCTACTCCCAGGCCATGCGGTCCGTCAAGCGGCCGGATCCGGTCGCTGTCGGAACCATCGTGTGGCTCGGCAGCGAGGTGATGTTCTTCGCGGGCCTCTTCGCGATCTACTTCACCCTGCGCAACACCTCGCCCGAACTGTGGGCGCAGGAGACGCAGCTGCTGAACATCCCGTACGCGACCGTCAACACGATCATCCTCGTGCTGTCCTCGGTCACGTGCCAGATGGGCGTGTTCGCCGCGGAGCGCTTCCAGCCCTACTCGACGAAGAAGCGCGGCTGGCTCGGCTGGGGCATGGTCGAGTGGTTCTGGCTGACCTTCGCGCTCGGCGCGATCTTCGTCTCGGGCCAGGTGTGGGAGTACGCCCAGCTCGTCGCCGAGGGCATGCCGATCAGCGCGAACTCCTACGCGTCGGCGTTCTACCTCACCACCGGCTTCCACGCCCTGCACGTGACGGGCGGTCTCATCGCCTTCCTCCTCGTCATCGGGCGCGCGTACGCCGTCAAGAACTTCGGGCGCAAAGAGATGACGTCCTCGATCGTCGTGTCGTACTACTGGCACTTCGTCGACGTCGTCTGGATCGCCCTCTTCCTCGTCATCTACTTCCTCAAGTGAGAGCGGAGCTGAAACCCGACATGGCACGACAGACCACGCGCCGCTCGAAAGGCCGCCGCAGCCCCTGGGCCGCAGCCGCACTGATCGGCATCGGCCTGCTCATCACGGGCGGCGCCTACGCCGGGGCATCCGCGGCGATGGCGGCCACGACCCCCGAGACCGTCACGAACTCCGCGCTCACCGTCGAAGACGGCAAGAAGCTGTTCCAGGCCAACTGCGCCACGTGCCACGGCCTGGACGTGCAGGGCACCGAGGACGGCCCGTCGCTCTACGGCGTCGGCGAGCTCGCCGTGCACTTCCAGATGAGCACCGGCCGCATGCCGCTGCAGATGCAGGGCCCGCAGGCTCCGCAGAAGCCGGCGCAGTTCACCGAGGAGCAGATCACCGCGATCGGCGCCTACATCCAGTCGATCGCGCCCGGCCCGAGCTATCCCGAGGACGAGGTCCTCGACGGCGAAGGCAGCGCATCCGAGGGTGGCGAGCTCTTCCGCATCAACTGCGCCATGTGCCACAACGTCGCCGGCGCCGGTGGTGCGCTCACCGAGGGCAAGTACGCCCCCAACCTGCACACCACCACTCCGCTGAACATGTACGCGGCGATGGTCACGGGTCCGCAGAACATGCCGGTGTTCAACGACATGACGCTGACCACCGAAGAGAAGCGCGACATCATCACCTACCTGCTGTACCTGCAGGACAACGAGTCTGCGGGCGGATTCTCGCTCGGCTCGCTCGGCCCCGTCTCGGAGGGCCTCTTCATCTGGATCTTCGGCATCGGCTCGCTGATCGCCATCACCGTGTGGATCACGGCGAAGTCCAACTGATCGACGAACGACACACGTAAGACTTGACGAGGAGCAGCATGGCCCACGAGGACGACCCGCTAGAGCACGAGAGGGCTTCCTGGAAGCCCTCCCCCGGGCTCGCTGTGGCGGTCACCGACCCGGTGCACAACCCTGGCCTCCCCCCGCACCGCGAGCGGATGACCGACAAGGACCCCGCTTCGATGAAGCGCGCGGTCCGTGCCATCTACACGCTCTTCTACCTGTCGATCGCCGGCAGCATCTGGGCGATCGCCGCCTACATGCTCTTCCCGATCGAGAGCGGGCGGATCGTCGACATCCGCAACAACAACCTCTTCATCGGACTCGGCATCGCCTTCGCGCTGCTGGCCATCGGCGTGGGCGCGATCCACTGGTCGAAGGCCGTCATGTCCGACAGGGAGTTCGTCGAGCCCCGTCACGCGACGCGCGGCCGCGACACAACGCGTGAGGCCGCTATCAAGGCCTTCGCCGACGCGGACGCCGAGTCGGGCTTCGGCCGCCGTGCGATGGTCCGCAACTCGCTGATCGCTGCCCTCGTGGCATCGGTCGTGCCCGGCGTCGTGCTGTTCCGCGGTCTCGCGCCGTTCAACTCGCCGGAGAAGCCGCACGCCGGCGACCCCGTGTACCTCCTCGAGCACACCATGTGGAAGGAGGGCATGCGCCTCGCGCACGACCCGTCGGGCGAGCCCATCAAGGCGGCCGACCTCACCCTCGGCTCCGCGGTGCACGTCATCCCCGAGGCCCTCGCCGAGGTGTCGCACAGCGAGGGCTACCTCGACGAGAAGGCGAAGGCGCTCGTGCTCCTGGTGCGTCTGCTCCCCGAGCAGCTGACCGAGGCCGAGGACCGCAAGGAGTGGTCGTACAACGGCATCGTCGCGTACTCGAAGGTGTGCACCCACGTCGGCTGCCCGGTCGCGCTGTACGAGCAGCAGACCCACCACCTGCTGTGCCCGTGCCACCAGTCGCAGTTCGATGTGACCGACCACGCGAAGGTCATCTTCGGCCCGGCGGCGCGCCCGCTGCCGCAGCTGCCCATCACCGTCGACGACGAGGGCTACCTCGTAGCCCGCAGCGACTTCCTCGAACCCGTCGGCCCGAGCTTCTGGGAGCGTCATTGAGCACCTCAACCGTCACTGAGCAGCCTGCGGCTCCTGTGGCTCCCGCCTCACGAAACGGCGACCGTCCGCTGGGCGGCCGCTTCATCGGCGCCACCGCGAACTACATCGACGAGCGCACGAGCCTCTCCGGCTTCGTCAAGGAGCTCGGCCGCAAGATCTTCCCCGACCACTGGTCGTTCATGCTCGGCGAGATCGCCCTGTGGGCGTTCGTCGTCGTGCTCCTCTCGGGAACGTTCCTGACGTTCTTCTTCCAGGCGTCGATGGTCGAGACGCACTACAACGGCGCCTACCTGCCGATGCGCGGTATCGAGATGTCGGCCGCCATGGCGTCGACCCTCGAGATCTCGTTCGATCTTCGCGGCGGTCTGCTCGTCCGGCAGATGCACCACTGGGCCGCGCTGGTGTTCGTCGCCGGAATCGGCGTGCACATGCTGCGCGTGTTCTTCACGGGCGCGTTCCGCAAGCCTCGCGAGCTCAACTGGGTGATCGGCTTCATCCTGTTCATCCTCGCGATGGGCGAGGGCTTCACCGGCTACTCGCTTCCCGACGATGTGCTGTCGGGCAACGGTCTGCGCATCATCGACGGCATGGTCAAGGGCATCCCGATCATCGGAACGTGGACCTCGTTCCTCCTGTTCGGCGGACAGTTCCCGGGCGACGCGATCGTCGGCCGCCTCTACACGCTGCACATCCTGCTGCTGCCCGCGATCCTCGTCGGCCTGCTGGTGCTCCACCTCATGCTCATGGTGATCAACAAGCACACGCAGTTCGCCGGTGCCGGCCGCACGAACAGCGTCGTGGTCGGCTACCCGATGATGCCGGTGTACATGTCGAAGATGGGCGGCTTCCTGTTCATCACGTTCGGCGTGATCGTGCTCATCGCCTCGCTGTTCACGATCAACCCGATCTGGAACTACGGCCCCTACGACCCGTCCCCCGTCTCCGCCGGCACCCAGCCCGACTGGTACATCGGCTTCGCGGACGGCGCCCTGCGCCTGGTTCCGCCGGGCTGGGAGATCGTGTTCCTCGACCGCACGTGGTCGTTCAACATCATCGTGCCGCTCGTCGTGCTCGGCCTGTTCATCGTGCTCGTCCTGATCTACCCCTTCATCGAGGCGTGGGTCACCGGCGACAAGCGCGAGCACCACATCGCCCAGCGTCCGCGCAACTCGGCGACCCGCACCGCGATCGGCGCGGCAGGCGTCACGTTCTACGCGGTGCTGTGGGCCGCGGCAGCCTCCGACATCATCGCCACGCACTTCTGGCTGACGATGGAGGGCGTGATCCACACGCTTCAGGCCCTGCTGATCCTGGGCCCGGTGATCGCGTACTTCGTCACCAAGCGCATCTGCATCGCGCTGCAGAAGAAGGACCGCGAGATCGCGCTGCACGGCTACGAGTCGGGTCGCATCGTCCGCCTCCCCGGTGGCGAGTACATCGAGGTGCACCAGCCCGTCGACGACTACGAGCGCTTCAAGCTGGCCGACTTCGACACGTACGAGCCGCTCGTGGTGCGTCCGAACGCCAAGGGCCAGATCCCGTGGCACGAGAACCTCCGCGCGTCCATCTCACGCTGGTTCTTCGAGGACCGCCTCACCCCCGTCACGCAGGCCGAGCTCGACGCGGCGCTGGCTCACCAGCACCACGACCTCGACCACATCGCGGCCGAGGAAGACCTCGAGATCCAGGCGGCTCACGAGCGCGCCGGCGTTCCCGATGCACCGCACAAGCCGCTCGACGACGGGAAGCACGGAGAGGTGCCTGTGCGCCCCTCGAACGTCATCGTTCCCGAGCCCGAGCCGGGCACGAAGTCTCCGCGCAACCGCGAGAAGGAATCCGACCAGTAGGGTCGCCGCATTTCGCAGACGGATGCCCCGGCACGATCTCGACGATCGTGCCGGGGCATCCGTCGTTCCGTGCAGCGATACGTGCCCCGCGTCGCGATCGGCAGGAATCAGACGACTTCTGACCGCGCTTTCGACGGTCCCGCCACGGATGCTGGCTTAGCGTGGAGGCATGACCGACGCCCTCTCGTACTTCTCCGCCAAGCTCTCCCTCGAGACCGACCCCTCTGATGTGTACGCCGCACAGAAGGCCGGCGAGCAGTTCGTCCTCGTCGATGTCCGCGGCGATGAGGCGTGGGCGCAGGGACGCATCCGTGGTGCGATCCACATGCCGTACCGCGAGATCGCCGATCGCGCACCGCGCGAGATCGACAGCTCGACCCCCGTCGTCGTCTACTGCTGGAGTCCCGGCTGCAACGCGGGTGCGAAGGGCGCCATCGAGTTCGCCAAGCTCGGATACTCCGTGAAAGAGATGATCGGTGGCTACGAGTACTGGGTGCGCGAAGGACAGCCGACCGAGAACGACGAGGGAGCACTCCCCCGCGTGTTCGACGCGCAGGTGATGGTCGTGCGCGCGCCCGTCGCGGGCTGAGCCCCCGCCTCAGGCCGATTCCAGCCCTTCCATGAACCGATCGGCGGCCGCCCCGTAGAACGCCGTCTGCGCGGGCGTGCCGCCGATCTCGCCGGTGTCCGGGACGACGTCGCACACCACCACGGTGACGTTGTCAGAGGAGCCGGATTCCAGAGCCACCGCCACACACGCCTCGGCCGCCGTTCCCGCGTGCGGGAACTCCAGAAGAAGATTGCGGATCTCGTCATCGGGGACGTAATCGGTGAGACCGTCGCTGCACAGCAGCCACCTGTCACCCGCCTGCGCATCGTGCGCGGTCACCGTCGCAGCATCGCGTTCGGCGCCGCTCAGCGAGGCGGTGATGATGTTGCGACGAGGGTGGGACGCGGCATCCGTGATCGACACGATCCCGCGGTCGACCAGAGCCTGCACGAGCGAATCGTCCCTGCTCGCCTGCGCGAGTTCGCCGCCTCGCAGGCGGTACGCCCGCGAGTCTCCGGTATGGGCCAGCAGAAGCCCGCCGTCGCGCGCCGCGAAGAGTCCCGTGAACGTCGTGGCCATGCCGCTCAGCGAAGGATCGCGCTCGACATGGGCGCGGAGGTCCCAGTTGGCCGACCGGACGGCGTCGGCGAGCTGCACGGCCCCGAGGCCGTCCAGACGGCCTGCCGCCAGCCGATGGATGAGTGCCGCGGAGGCGAGGTCACCCGCGGGTCCTCCCCCGACACCATCCGCCACCGCGGCACCCCAGGAGGCCGTGAACGCAGCGTCCTGATTGGTCGTGCGGTGCGGGCCGATGTCGGAGCAGGCAGCCGCCCGCAGAAACACACGGGGACCCGTCACAGACGGGTCCCCGTGCGCATCAGGCGATATGTCATGCGCGCCGGCCGTTGCCGGCTCAGCGGGCGAAGTAGCCGCGGTAGTACTCGTACACCCAGCCGACGATCGCGACGACGAAGACGGCGATGCCGATGGGCATCATCCAGGCGCCGACCGCGAGCCCGATCATGCCGAGTGCGGCCGAGAACGCGAGGACGATGGGCCACCACGACCACGGGCTGAACTCGCCCAGCTCGGGGTCGCCGTCGTCGATGTCGGACGTGAGGACGTCCTCGGGCAGCTCGCCGCCCTGGGCCTTGTGCACCTTGCCGATGTAGAACGCGATCAGCGCGCCCATCAGGGCGGTGAACAGCAGCGCGACGCTGCCGACCCACTCGATGCCGTTGTACCACGGCACGTCGGGGTGGGCGATGATGTTCCACGCGGTGTAGGCGACCGCCACCACCAGGAAGAAGACGGTCAGCAGCCACCAGAGTCCGGTGTTCGTGCGCACCTTACTTCACCTCTCCATCGGCAAGGTCGGAGACCGGGGCTTCGGGGGCGTCCTTCGCGGGACCGACGCCGACCGGGATACCCGCCTCGGGGTGGTTCAGGTCGAACGCGGGCCGCTCGCTGCGGATGCGCGGGATCGACGTGAAGTTGTGACGCGGGGGCGGGCACGAAGTCGCCCACTCGAGCGATGCGCCGTAGCCCCACGGGTCGTTGACGGTGACCTTCGGCGCCTTGCGCGACGTGATCCAGACGTTGAACAGGAACGGGATCATCGAGGCGCCGAGGATGATGGCGCCGATCGTCGACACCTGGTTCTGCCAGGTCCAGCCGTCAGCCTCCGAGTAGTCCGCGTAGCGACGCACCATGCCGTCGACGCCCAGCCAGTGCTGGATGAGGAAGGTCATGTGGAAGCCGATGAACAGCATCCAGAAATGGACGTAGCCGAGGCGCTCGTTGAGCATGCGCCCGGTCCACTTCGGCCACCAGAAGTAGAAGCCGGCGAACATCGCGAAAACGACCGTGCCGAAGACGACGTAGTGGAAGTGCGCCACGACGAAGTACGAGTCGGACAGGGCGAAGTCGAGCGGCGGCGACGCGAGGATCACGCCGGTGAGACCACCGAACACGAACGACACCAGGAAGCCGAGCGCGAAGACCATCGGGGTCTCGAAGGTCACCGAGCCTCGCCAGAGCGTGCCGATCCAGTTGAAGATCTTCACACCCGTCGGCACCGCGATCAGCATCGTCATCAGGGCGAAGAAGGGCAGCAGGACCGCGCCGGTGACGTACATGTGGTGGGCCCACACCGCGACCGACAGGGCGGCGATCGCGATCGTCGCGTAGACGAGCGTCTTGTAGCCGAAGATCGGCTTGCGGCTGAAGACCGGGAAGATCTCCGACACGATGCCAAAGAACGGCAGCGCGATGATGTACACCTCGGGGTGACCGAAGAACCAGAAGAGGTGCTGCCAGAGGAGCACACCACCGTTGGCGGGGTCGTAGATATGGGCGCCGAGCACGCGGTCAGCGGCGGCGGCGAGGATGGCGGCGGCGAGAACCGGGAACGCCATCAGCACGAGGATGCTGGTGATCAGCGTGTTCCACGAGAAGATCGGCATGCGCCACATGGTCATGCCGGGCGCGCGCATCGTGATGATCGTCGTGATGAAGTTCACGGCACCGAGGATGGTGCCGAAACCGCTCATGCCGAGGCCGAGCATCCAGAGGTTGCCGCCCACGCCAGGGGAGAACGAGGCGTTCGCGAGCGGCTGATACGCGAACCATCCGAACGCGGCGGCGCCCTGCGGGGTGAGGAAGCCGGAGACGGCGATCGTCGAGCCGAAGAGGAACAGCCAGAAGGCGAAGGCGTTCAGACGCGGGAAGGCGACGTCAGGGGCGCCGATCTGCAGCGGCAGGATCGCGTTCGCGAAGCCCGCGAACAGCGGCGTCGCGAACATCAGCAGCATGATCGTGCCGTGCATCGTGAACAGCTGGTTGTACTGCTCCTTGGTCGGGATGATCTGCATCCCGGGCTCGAAGAGCTCCGCACGGATGATCAGCGCCATCACTCCACCCAGGAGGAAGAAGATGACGGAGGAGATGAGGTACAGGTACCCGATCGTCTTGTGGTCGGTGGAGGTGATCCACTTGACGATGATGTTGCCCTTCTGCTCGACGCGCGATGCGCTGAGCAGTGCGGCCTGACGCGGCGGCAGGGTGGTGGGGCGACCCTGCGTCGTCTCCTGGAGCGGAAGCGTCGTCGCCATGATCAGTTGTCTCCCTCTTCGGATCCCTCGCCCTGAGCGCCTGTCCCGGGCGCATTCTGCAGACGGTCGTAGGCGTCGTTGATGTCGCCGGTCTGGCCGGCCTCGCGCAGCGTCGCGAGGTAGTCCTCGTACTCGGCTTCGCTGACGACCTTGACGTTGAAAAGCATCATCGAGTGGTACTCGCCGCAGAGCTCGGCGCATTTGCCGGCGTACTCGCCCTCGCGGGTCGGCGTGAAGGACCAGTAGTTGTCCTTGCCGATGTACATGTCCTTCTTGTAAAGGAAGTCGATGATCCAGAAGGAGTGGATGACGTCGCGCGACTGGAGCTTGATCTTCACCGTCTGGTCGACGGGGAGCACCAGTGTGGGCAGTTCGCTGATGACGTCGCCGCGCTCGTCGGTCTGCGCCTGGACGCCCATGGTCCACACGGTCTCGTCGTCACTCGCGCCGTCGTACTGGAAGTCCCACGACCACTGCTTGCCGATCGCGGTGATCGCGACATCGGGCTCGTCGTACTGCGTCTCGAGGATCGCCTGGTCGCGCGCGGTGAAGGCGAAGAAGCCGACCACGAGGATGAGCGGGACGATCGTGTAGAAGATCTCGATCGGCATGTTGTAGCGCAGCTGGACGGGAAGACCCATCTGGCCCTTGCGACGCCGGTAGGCGATCGCCGCCCATCCCATCAGGCCCCACGTGATGACGCCGACGACGAGCAGGACGATCCACGAGTTCACCCAGAGACCCGCGACCATGTCGACGTGGTTGGTGGCCGGCTGGCCGTCTTCGGTGAATCCGGGGAGGAAGCCGTGCAGCTCGGTCGGGGTGCATCCGGCGAGGACTGCAGCCGCTGCGATCCCGAGTGGGAGAACGGCCCAGCGGATACGGCGTTTCGAAGGCACGGTGCACCTTTCCGATCACGAACAGGACTCACGTCAGTCTAGGGCAACCGCCCAGGCGATTCAGGCCATCCGCTCAGGTTTGATCGTGTCGCAGAGACGGAAAAAGGCGGGCCCGGGCGCTAATCGGAGCGCACCGGACCCGCCGGAAAAGTATCGGATCGTTAGCGATCAGTGAAAGCTGTCGCCGCACGCGCACGACCCGGCCGCGTTGGGGTTGTCGATCGTGAAGCCCTGCTCCGAGATGGTGTCCTTGAAGTCGATCGTGGCGCCGTCGAGGTACGGGACGCTCATGTCGTCGACGATCACCTCGACGCCGTCGAAGTCGACCGTCTTGTCGCCGTCGAGGTAGCGCTCGTCGAAGTAGAGCTGGTAGATCAGGCCGCTGCACCCGCCCGGCTGCACGGCCACGCGCAGACGCAGGTCGTCGCGTCCCTCCTGCTCCAGCAGGTTCTTGACCTTGCCGGCGGCGGCGTCGGTCAGCAGCACACCGTGTTCGCGGGCGGTCTGCTCGGTCGTCAGTGCGGTGTCGGTCATGGCACTCCTCCGGAAGGGCCGCCCCGGATCGATCATCCACTCAGGCGGCGGGATGCGACGATTCTACGCGTGCCCGCTGGCAGAAGGCTCCGGGACCGGCGCATTCGCGCCGATCCCGGAGCCGTCGCGTCACGCCTGCGACGTACGCGCGTCGAGCTTCTCGAGCAGGAGCGCCTCGGAGAGCACCGCGTTGCGGAACGTCTCGAGGTGCAGCGACTCGTTGGGGCTGTGGGCCTTGGCGTGCGGGTCCTCGACGCCGGTCACGAGGATCTGGGCGCCCGGGAACTCCCGCACGAGGTCGGCGATGAACGGGATCGACCCGCCCACGCCGATGTCGACAGACTCGACGCCGTAGCCCTCGTGGAGCGCCTCTCGGGCAGCCTCCACGGCCCAGCCCGAGGTGTCGACGAGGAAGGCGTCGCCGTAGTCCTGATCGCTGAACGTCAGCTGCGCACCGAACGGCGCGTGCTCGCGCAGGTGCGCCTCGATGGCGGCATAGGCCTCGCGGGCCGGCTGGCCGGGTGCGATGCGGGCGCTGATCACGACGGAGATCTCAGGGCTCAGCGTGTTCGAGGCGTTCACCACGCTCGGCGCGTCGATGCCCGTCACGGTGATCGAGGGCTTGTTCCAGATGCGGCTGAGGATCGTGCCGCGGCCGACAGGCGAGACCCCGGCAGGCAGCCCGGCCTCGTCGCGCAGCGTCTCCTCGGTGTACTCAGGGGTCTCGGCATCCCGTTCCGTGAGTCCCGCCACGGCGACGGCGCCGTCCTGGTCCCACAGGGTCGCCAGCAGGGTGACGGTCGCCATCATCGCGTCGGGCACCGCGCCCCCGAACATGCCGGAGTGCGAGGCGTGCTCGAGGGTGCGCACGCGGAGCGTGAAGCGCGTGTTGCCGCGCAGCGACACCGTGAGCGCGGGGGTCTTGTCGTCCCAGTTGCCGGAGTCGGCGACGACGATCACGTCGGCGCGCAGCGCGTCGGCGTTGTCGGAGAGGAACTGCGCGAACGACCGAGACCCCGCTTCCTCCTCTCCCTCGAAGAACAGCGCGACACCGAGGTCGAAGTCGTCGCCGACCCCCTCCTTGAGCGCGCGCAGCGCGGCCAGGTGGGCCATGATGCCGGCCTTGTCGTCGGCGGCACCCCGGCCGTAGAGCCGGCCGCCGCGGACGGTGGGCTCGAACGGCGACGACTCCCAGAGCGACTCGTCGCCGACCGGCTGCACGTCGTGGTGCGCGTAGAGCAGGATCGTCGGGCGGCCGTTGCGGGCGGCGCGCGTCGCGAGCACGGCGGGGTTGCCCCGCTCCCCCGTCTCGGGGATGACCGCGGTGAGGATCTCCACCGTCTCGAACAGCTCCGTCTCCCGCACGAGCTCGGCGACCGCCTCCGCGCTGCGCTGCACCTGAGCAGTGTCGAAACCGGGGAAGGCGACAGACGGGATGCGCACGAGAGTGCCGAGATCGGCGAGGGCGGAAGGGATGCCGGAAGCCGCGGCTTCGCGCACAGCATCCTGTCGGGAGAGCTCAGTGGTCATGCGGGTAATCTTAAGTGCACCCCTTCTCCGCACTTCGAGGATCACCCGTGGCCAAGACACCTGCAGCTCCTTCGTCCAACGACGCACCGTCGGAGGGCACCGTGCTCAACGGCGTCCCCACCGGCCCCTCGAACAAGGGGCGCCCCACTCCCTCGCGCGCCGAGCAGGAGGCCGCCCGCAAGCGCCCCCTCGTGCCCGACACCAAGGAGGCGAAGGCCCGCGCCAAGGCGGATCTCGCGGCGCAGCGCGAGAAGGCCCGCGTCGGCATGGCCAACGGCGAGCAGCGCTACCTCCCCGCGCGCGACCAGGGTGCGCAGCGCAAGTTCGTGCGCGACTGGGTCGACGCCGGGTGGCATCTGGGCGAGGCGGTCATGCCCGCGATGGTGCTCGTCATCCTCGCGACATTCCTGCCGATCGCGGCCCTGCAGTACTACGCGTTCGTCGGCCTGTGGATCTTCATCTTCTTCGTCATCGGCGACATGGTCATCACGTCGATCACCGTCAAGCGCGCCGTCCGTAAGAAGTTCGGCGAGGGCAAGGTCGAGAAGGGCCTGGGCTGGTACGCCGCCATGCGCACCGTCCAGATGCGCTTCCTCCGCCTCCCGAAGCCCCAGGTCAAGCGCGGCCAGAAGCCGGCCTGAGCTTCACCAGGCCCCGGTTGATCTGCCGCGCCCACAGCGGGCCGCGGTAGAGGAAGCCCGTGTAGCCCTGCACCAGGGTGGCTCCGGCATCCAACCGCTCCTGCACGTCGACTGCCGTCTCGACACCGCCGACCGAGATCACCGCGAACTCGATGGGAACCGTCCGGCGCAGCAGTCGCAGCACCTCGAGCGCGCGCGCCTTCAACGGCGCACCGGACAGCCCGCCGTCGCCGGCGGCGGCCACCGTCGCCGCGTCGGTCACGAGACCGTCGCGCGAGATCGTGGTGTTCGTCGCAATGATCCCGGACAGACCGGCGTCGACCGCGAGCTGCGCGATCGCGACGATCTCGTCGTCGGGGAGGTCCGGCGCGATCTTCACCAGCAGCGGCGTCGCGCCCGCGGCGTCGCGCACGGCGTCCAGCAGCGGACGCAGCGTCTCGACGGCCTGCAGACCGCGCAGCCCCGGCGTGTTCGGCGACGACACGTTCACCACGAGGTAGTCGGCGAGCGGCGCGAGCAGCGTTGCGCTGCGGACGTAGTCGGCGGTCGCATCCGCGACGTCGACGACCCGGCTCTTGCCGATGTTGACGCCGAGCACCGTGCGGCGTGAGCGCTTGCGGAGCGTGCGCAGGCGCGCGGCCGCGGCCTCGGCGCCGTGGTTGTTGAATCCCATCCGGTTCACCACGGCGCGGTCCGGGATGAGCCGGAACAGCCGCGGGCGCGGGTTGCCGTCCTGCGGGATCGCGGTGACGGTGCCCACCTCGACGTGACCGAAACCCAGGGCGTGCAGTCCCGACGCCCCCTTCACATCCTTGTCGAACCCGGCCGCGACGCCGAAGGGCGAGTCGAAGGTGAGCCCCAGGGCGGTGGTCCGGAGCTCCGGTGCGGGGCGGGTGATCGCACGCGTGGCCCACGAGAACGGCGGGACCCCCAGCATCCGTATCACGACCATCGCCGAGTGGTGGGCGGACTCGGGGTCGATGCGCGACAGGACGGTGCGGAAGAGGAGGGGATACATCCCTCCTAGGCTATCCGGTCACTCCGTGGCGGCCTGCGCGGTCTCATCATGTGCGCGGGCGCGGCCGTGGTCGACACGCAGCTGCTCGATCGCGGCCTCGAAGTCCTCGAGCGAGTCGAACGCCTGGTACACGCTCGCGAAGCGGAGGTAGGCGACCTCGTCGAGGTCGCGCAGCGGACCGAGGATCGCGAGACCGATCTCGTTCGCGTCGAGCTGCGAGGCGCCCGTCTGGCGGATGCTCTCCTCCACGGTCTGCGCGAGCACGGCGAGGTCGGCATCGGTCACGGGCCGCCCCTGACATGCCTTGCGCACGCCGGACATGACCTTCTCGCGGCTGAAGGGCTCGATCACACCCGAGCGCTTGATGACGTTCAGGCTCGCGGTCTCGATCGTGGTGAAACGGCCTCCGCACTGCGGGCACTGACGGCGTCGACGGATGCTGAGACCGTCGTCGCTGGTGCGCGAGTCGATGACGCGCGAATCGGCGTGGCGGCAGAACGGGCAGTGCATGGCAGGGACAGCCTACGCCGGGATTCCGGACTCAGTCCTCGAAGCGGGCCGTGATGGCCTCGCCGTGGGCGGGGAGCGCCTCGGCCTCGGCCAGCGTCACGATCGCGTCGTGGACGGCGGCGAGGGCGTCGCGGTCGTACTCGATGACCTGCTGCGGGCGCAGGAACGTGGCGGCGGAGAGCCCCGCGGAGTAGCGCGCCTGTCCCCCGGTGGGCAGGACGTGGTTGCTGCCGGCGAGGTAGTCGCCGAGGCTCACCGGCGAGTCGGCGCCGACGAACACGGCGCCCGCGTGCACGAATTCTTCCGGGTGCGGGTCGGCGAGGTGCAGTTCGAGGTGCTCCGGCGCGTAGGCGTTGCTGAACGCCGTCGCCGCGGCGAGGTCGTCGACCAGCACGATCGCCGACTGCGGGCCCGCAAGGGCGGCGGCGACGCGCTCGGCGTGGCGGGTCGCCGCGGCGCGGGGCGCGATCGCCTTGACCACGTCGGCCGCGAGCTGCTCCGACGTGGTGACGAGGACGGCAGAGGCCTGCTCGTCGTGCTCGGCCTGGCTGATGAGGTCGACGGCGACCAGGCGCGCGTCGGCGCTGTCGTCGGCGACCACGAGGATCTCGGTCGCGCCGGCCTCGGCATCTGTACCGACGAGGCCTGCCACGGCGCGTTTGGCGGCCGCGACGAAGTTGTTGCCCGGGCCGGTGACGACGTCGACCGGCTCGAGGCCGAGCGACGCCACGCCGTGGGCGAGCGCACCGATCGCGCCGGCGCCGCCCATCGCGTACACCTCGGTCACGCCGAGGAGCTTCGCGGCGCCGAGGATCACGGGGTGCACGCGGCCACCGAACGCGCGCTGCGGCGGAGAGGCCAGAGCGATCTCGGCCACTCCCGCGACCTGCGCCGGCACCACGTTCATGACGACACTCGACGGGTAGACGGCCTTGCCGCCCGGGACGTACAGGCCGACGCGGCGCACCGGCTGCCACCGCTGCGTCACCCGCGCGCCGGGACCGAGCTCGGTCACCGTCGGCGCGGGGACTTGGGCGGCGGATGCCTCGCGCACGCGCTCGATGGCCGTCTCGAGCGCGGCGCGCACGGCAGGGTCGAGCGTCTCGAGCGCTTCATCGAGGTGGGCGGCGGGGACGCGGATGTCGTGCTCGGCCACGCCGTCGAAGTCCGACGCCTGCTCGCGGAGGGCGATCTCGCCACGCGCGGCCACGTCGTCCACGATGTGCGCGGCCGTCGCGAGGGCCTCTGAGCGCGCCGCTTCGGCACGGGGAACGGTCGCGAGGAGTTCCGCGGGCGTCAGCGCACGCCCGCGCAGGTCGATCGTCCGGAGCATCCTTCTACGGTATCGCGAGGTGGATCGCGGTCAGCCGCGCGTGACGCCCGAGACGTCGTGCAGGTAGCCGATGCGCCCGTCCTCGTGACGAACCACGAACACCTCGCCGCGGTCCTCGATGACGAGAGCCCACGCGCTCGGGCTGATGCGGAACACGGGGATGCCGATCTCGTCGACGATGTCGCGCTCCTCCGGCACGAGAGCCCAGAAGGCCTGGTGCTGCGGCGCGGTGGCCGCAGCGGGCTCCACGGTCGACGTCGGGTTCTCGACGTGCTCGAAGGACTCGCGCGCCTGAGCGGGCTCGTTCGGGGCGACCGGTGCCGGCTCCTCGACCGTCGGGGCGTCCTGCTCGTCCAGCGGGATCACGGTCGTGGCGAAGTCGTCGTTCGCCTGGGTCTCGGGCACGGCGGATTCGAGCGTCTCGCCCTCGGGTGCCGCCGCGGCGCCGGTGGCCGCGTACGGGGTGTAGTCGGGGTCGGCGTCGGCGGCGTCGGCGGCGATCTGCTCGGCCCCGCCGTACGAGCCCTGGCGACGGGCGGCCGCCTGGTGGCCTTCAGCTCCGGCGGCGGCACGGTGGAGGCGTACGAACTCCTGGTCCGCGGTGCCTCGGTGATCGGCTTCCAGATGCGGGCCATCGCCACGGGCAAGTCCGACCTGTACGAGCGCCGGCTGCGCGAGCTCTGGCAGCTGCGGGCCGCGGGCACCCTGCGCACGGCCGTGCACATGGAGATCCCCCTCGCCGAGGCCGCCCGCGCCCACGCGCTCATCGAGCAGCGCCGGAACCTCGGCAAGATCGTTCTGGTCTCCTGAGGGAGCGGCCGACCTCTCATCTCGCCGCATGGCGAGATATCCGGATCCAGGACCGGTCGACCGGGTGGAGTCCGGCGGAGGGCCGCTGGTGGTGGTCCCCGCCGAGGTGCTCGACCGGTGGGAGGGTGCGGACGGCGAAGGCCCGGAGTCCGACCACGACCGGCTTGCGCGGTGGTCGGTTGCACCGGACTGCTCACGGTGGGCCCGTCCCGCGCGTTGGTGCCGGGAGACGAGCCCTCGTCCACGACGTTCCTACCGGAGCACGGGGACTTCGTACGGTGGGTGGCCGCCGAGTCGGAGGCGGAGCCCGACAACCACACAGGGGTGGAGCTGACGCCCGGACGGTACGCGGTCCGGGGCCGCATCGGTCCGGCCGAACGCGGAGACCGCCTTCCGGCTGGTCCGGCTGCTCCCGATGCCGTAGCGCCTCCCGGACGTCCATTCCGCGGCCCAACCTGCCGTCCATGGAACTGGATGCCGAACTCAGCGCTCTGGCAACTCAGCAGGATCTTCCGCCCGATGTGCTGCGCCGCTTGCTGCAGCACCAGGGGGCTCGCAGTTCGGCGGCGCTGCTGCGCCGGGACCTGACCGAGGAGATGGTCGAGGAGATCATCGCGCTCGGCTCCGCACGCACGCTCGCAGCCAACAGCTCCTTGCCGGCCCGGGTGAGTGCTCGCTTCGTCGAGCACCCGGAGCCGCCCGTCCGGTGCGCGGTCGCCGCGCACATCAGGGACGAGCCGCCCGGGGTGCTGGCCCGCTTGGCTGCGGACCCGGATCCTCTGGTGCGGCAGTTCCTCACCATGAACGACCATCTGCCGCCGGAGCTCGTGGCGCGGCTGGCCGCCGACCCGGACAGCAGCGTGCGGTCGGGGGGCATCCGGCGATGGCGTGATGTTCCCGATGCCGTGCGCAGGACGCTGTGGA